>WVWV01000076.1:0-8483 GCA_011773845.1 Lysobacterales bacterium
GAAACAGGCTCGAATCGACGTACTCGCCATCGATCTTTTGCAATCGGAAGGCGGGCAACAGTGATCCCGGGGCGAGCATCGGGGACGGACGGCCTGAAAAGCCAGAGTACCAGCGCAGATAGACCAGCCAGCCGACCAGCGCCAGCCCAGCCCACGCATGCGCCACGCCCGCAGCCGGCCCGTGACGCCATGCCGACGCCAGGCAAATCGCGAGGCCGAGGCCGCTCACGACACTGAACTCCACGGGGTGGCGTTCGGTCCGGGCCGGACCGGCCAGGTAAATCCACGCAAAAAAGGCTAACGGGCCGAGCGCGGCCAGTGCCAGGCCCAGCCAGCTCAGCACGGGCTCTGCGCCGCGCAGCAGCTGCACCAGGCCAAGTATCGAAAGGACGGTGACATAAGCCACGAACAGGGTGATGAAAACCGAGCGCAGCAGGTTCATGGGGGCTCTAGGCGGCGCCGGGTTCCTGTTCGGCCACGGGGCTCTCCGGTTGGCTCCAGGTCTTCCGCCAGAACTCCGTGGCCCGCTCCTGCGCCAGCCGCAGCAGGGAACCGGGGGGGTACACGCCGTGCGTGTCTGCGGCGCCTGCCGGCATCCCGGTGAGCACTTCGAGCGCCTCGCTGACCGTGGCCACCGAATAGATACTGAAGTCTCCATCGCCGCATGCCTTGACGACATCCGCTCGCAACATCAGGTCGCCAGCGTTGGCCGCCGGAATCAGCACCCCCTGCCGGCCGGTCAGGCCGACCGCGGCGCAGGTGTCGAAGAAGCCCTCGATCTTCTCGTTGACGCCCCCGATGGCCTGGATGTGGCCGTGCTGGTCGATGGCGCCCGTCATCGCGATGCCCTGTGCAATCGGCACGCCGGTCAGGGCGCTGAGCAGGCAACAGATTTCAGCGCCGGAGGCGGAATCGCCATCGATCACGCCGTAGCTTTGCTCGAAGGTGATGGAGGCGCTGAACGCCAGTGGGTGGTCCATGCGCAGCAGGTTGCGCAGCAGTCCGCCCAGGATGTGAAAGCCCTTGGTATGAATGGAGCCGGACAGCGCGGCGGCGCCCTCGATGTCGATGATGCCCGCGCGGCCCGCGCCGATCGTGGCGGTCAGGCGGGCCGGGATGCCATAGCTCAGGTTGCCCGCATGGATGACGGCCAGGCCGTTGATCTGGCCGATCACCTCGCCGTCCACCGCCACCAGGATCTTGCCGTCGGCGATCATTTCCTGGAACCGCTTGGTGGGCAGGCTGGCGCGGTACTTGGTGCGCGCTACGGTCTGCTCCACGTGGCTGCGTTCCACCAGTTCGACGCCCTCGCTGCGCGCGATAAAGGATGCCTCCCGCGCGATGTCGGCGAGTCGGCCAAAGCGCGCGGTGATCTTGCCCTTGCGGGCTGCGATCCGGGCGCCGTGTTCGGCCAGTGCCGCGATCCCGCCCGCGGAAAAATGCAGCAAATCCTCAGCCTCGCACAGGCGAGCGACCACCGACGCGTACTGGAAAACGCCGTGCTCCGAGCGCTCGATTTCCGTGTCGAAATCCGCCAGAACCTTGAACAGGTCCGAGAAATCCTGATCAAACAGGTCCAGTTGGTAATACAGTCCACTGCTGCCGATGAGGATTACCCGGACCGAGATATCGATCGGTTCCGGTTTCAGGGACTGGCTGGTCAACGGCCAGACGAATTCGGCGGGCACGATTTCGACGCAACCGGTGCGAAGTGCCCGCATCAAAATGCGCCAGGCGCCGGGTTCGCCCAACACGTCGCGGGCATCGAGGATCAGGAAGCCGCCGTCCGCGTGCACCAGCGATCCCGCACGGATACCACGATAGCTGGTGACCGACCGGCCCTCACCGATCAGTTCCCCTTCTACGGTGCCGAGCAGGTTGGCGACGGTAGGTGAATTCTCGGTGATGATCGGGCCTTGCTCCATGTTCTCGTGGGTGCAAACCACATTCACCCCATACAACGTCTGGGCATCCGGCAACGCCGCACCCGGCGCCACATGCAGGCGATTCTCGATGACGTCCTCGACCACCTCCCCGAGGAACGTGCGCACCGGTTCCTGGGCCATCTGCTCCAGAATATCGGCGATGAGATTGGTGAGGATCATGCGGGCTTCGTTTTCCACCAACTCACGCAGAGCCTGGATGCCCTTCTGGTAGACCTGGCTGGCTTCCTTCGAGACCTCCCCCAGCCGCTTGCTGAACTGCTTGATTTTCGCCTCGATGGCGGCAAAAGCCGGCGCGTCGAGTTTGCCGGTTGCGACGAGCTGCTTGAGACGCTCCGGAGGAACGGGCTTGCCCTCCTGCAATGGAAAAATCGCTGCCTGCGTCACCGGGCCGGTCTGGATCTGAACCAGCGCCAGGCCGTTGTCATGCAATTCCTTCTCGAGAGGGTCGGTGATCCGGGTCAGCTCGGACTGGGTCTGCTCATGCAGCGCCTCGCGGCGGGCTTTCAAATGGGCGCTGTCGAGCGCTTCCCCCAATCGATTTTGAATGAACTCGGCCGCTTCTTTCATCATTCGCCGCAGCTTTGGGCCGTCGCCGGCGGGCAGGGTGACCAGGCGGGGACGGTCCGGTTGGGCAAAATTATGCACGTAGCAGCGATCCAGCCTGCGACGGGCCTTCGGGTTCAGTTCCTTCAGGAGGGAGTGCACGAGGGTCATCCTGCCCGTGCCGGTGACGCCCCGGATGTAGACGTTTTGGCCGGGCGCGTCGCACTCCACACCGAAGCGCAGGGCCTCGAGCGCGATCGGTTGACCGACCACGCGGTCGGCCGGGTCGACCTCGGCGGTCGAGGAGAAGGGCAAGCGGGATTCCTCGACGCGCCACCTGAGCGCTTCGGGTGCGAGTGCCGATGTGTGACTCACGAGCTCCTCCGTATTCCGAACCTGCCGCTCATCGTGTGCGGCCCATGCATACAGCGGGCGTGCCGGTTTGCGCGGCCGACACGCACGATTATAGTTCCGGCCCTAGTGCGGCGTGCTGACATGAGTCTGGCCCGCCTCAATTTCCCGCATGAAGTCCCGAAACAGGCGCAGGGTGGCCAGTGGACGTTCTACCATGGGCAGATGTCCCACCCGTTCCTGGACGCGTACCGAGATGCCCGGGCAGGCGGCGGCCAGGGTCTGCGCGCCCGACACATCCACCGCGCGGTCCAGCGTCCCCCACTGCAGCAGGACGGGTATGCGGATGTGCCCGACCAGTTCTTCGAGTGGTGGCGAGGATGCCAGTACCTGCTCGAACATCGTCTCCGCGCTGCCGCTCAAACGGATGGCGCGTTGGCTGTAGAAATGCCGCAAGGGATACGGTATCCAGGGCCGCTTCGCGAACATCCGGCGGGTGACGAGGCGATCGAACTCGTCGCGGTTGGAAATTCTGAGCGGGCTTGCATGGCGCGATGCGATGGCAGCCAGCAATTCACTCTGCCGGCACGTGCGCACGCCGAGTGGGGCGATCAGCCACAAGGCCCTGGTTCTGCCGGGCCTGTTGATAGCGAGCTGGGTGGCAATCCAGCCACCCATCGAGCTGCCCACCAGGATGCATTCCTCCACCCCCACGGCGTTCAGCAAGTCATCGAGGCGCCCGGACTGGGCTTCGATCGCGTAATCGAAACCGGGGCCCCCGGCGCTTTCGCCGAATCCGATCAGGTCGGGAGCTATGACGCGGAAGGAACGCGTGAGCATCGGAGCGATGCGCAGCCAGTTGTCGGCATCGCCGCCAAACCCGTGGACCAACACCAGCACCGGGCCATCGCCGCCCTCGAGGTAGTGCCAGTCGACACCGTCGACGCTGATGCGCCGCGCGCGCAGGCCGCCGAGTTTCCTGGCCGCCCCAAGCAGCAACCGGGCCCAGGGTGCCGGCAGCGCAAACCAGGTGATGGCCAGTACCGCAAGGCCAGCCAGAAGATAGGTAAAGAAGGAACCGTCCATGCAACACTATGATAGTGTTTTATACCTCGCGGAGGGCCCGACATGCTGCCACGATTGATCCTGATCATGCTGTTCCTGCTGCCCACCATGGCGGTGGCGGATTGCGAGTGCGCCCCGGACGAGGTTCTGCCGGACAACTTGTTCCCCCGGGTTCGTCTGGAGACGAGCATGGGAGACGTGGTGGTCGAATTGAATCGCATGCGGGCGCCGGCGACCTGCAACAATTTCCTGAAGTACGTGCTGGACGGGCACTATGACGGCACCGTCATGCATCGTGTGATTCCGGGTTTCGTCGTACAGGGGGGTGGCTACGGCCCTGATTTCTCCGAGCGCCCGGTTCGCGCGCCGGTGATCAACGAATCCGGTAACGGATTGGCAAACAACGCCTACACCATAGCGATGGCGAGGTTCTCCGACCCCCATTCGGCGACCAGCCAGTTTTATTTCAATATGGCTGCGAACGACCAACTGAACCCCAATCCACGGAATTGGGGCTACACCGTGTTTGGTGATGTCGTGGAGGGCAGGGAGGTGCTCGATGCCATTGCCACGGTCGAAACCGGCTTCAGCGAGGCTCTGGCCGCGGCCGACGTGCCCGTGGAGGCGGTCGTGGTGAAGCGCGTGAGGGTCGAATAGCTTGCTGCCGTCACCCGGGCGCATTGGCATTTGCCACCTGGGGGCAACCGAGTTGGCGGAACATTCCGCATGAAAACCATCGATACGAAAACCTTGTGGACGATCGTCATCACGATCTTCCTGGCGGCCGCCCTGTCGCTCCTGCCCACGGTGGACCGTGAGGCCGAGGACCGCTACCAGGCACTCTTCCAGCGGGCGCTGGTGACCTTCGCCATGGCCCGCACCCTCAACGGTCTGATTTCAGTCGTGCAGGGCACCGAGTTGGCCTTGCAGCCCGCCGGGGTGGGCCTGACCCTGACCCCCGGGGAAATTCTGGACCCGGTGAACGACCTCGTCGAACGGTTCTCCTGGATCATGCTTGGTGCGACGGTTTCCCTGGGTATCCAGAATGTGCTGCTGGAAGTCGGTGGCTGGTGGGTGATGAAAGCCCTGGTCGTGATCCTCGCGGCATGGCTCAGCCTGGTGCTACTTCAAACGCGATCGACCCGCGGGCGGCAGGTACAGATCGTCTCACGCGCCTTCCTGCTGGTGTTGTTTGTGCGTTTCGCCGTACCCCTGACCCTGCTCGCCAACGAGGCCCTTTACCAGTGGTTTCTGGAGTCGCGCTATACGGAGAGTGCCTCCGTGATCACGGCCGCGGGCGAGGAACTGCAGGCAATCACCGATGCAACCGCGGGCGAGGATCGCGAAGCCGGCGGGAACGCGGGAAGCGCGCCTTCAGCGGAGGGGCTGTGGGGTTCGATCGGTCGCACCCTAGAGCGGACGCGGGAGGCGCTGGACCTGGAGCGCACGGTGGAGCGCATGCGGGACAGGGCGGCGGCACTCATCGAGCATCTGATCCAATTGAGTGTCGTGTTCATCCTGCAAACGGGGGTGCTGCCGATTGCTTTTCTGTGGCTTTTCCTCCAGGTGGTGAAACGCATGATTCATCCAGGTTACATAAAAAACCAAATAAAAACAGTTGATTAAAACGGAAATAAACTTCACGGCGAATTCTTACATCAAAAAATTTGACATCAATGTCAAAATATGACATAAATGTCACTCAATGGGTTTCGCGTTGTATTCATCGGAAATTCCAGTGGTTGGTGCGGAACGAAGGGGGGGAACCGCAACACGGCCATCAAGGGGGGAATTGCCGGTGAACAACGAGCAAAGTCCGGTCTGCCAGTCAGACTGGGCTTTGCCTTGTTCGCGCCAAACCAGGCTGCACTGACCGGAGTAAGTCATTCGGGCGGTCAGCTCCGACCAGCAAAACAAGGGATCAGCGATGTCTCAGGTCAAGGATGAGGGCCCCCATCGGGACGCAAGAATTCTCACGCGCGCGATTGAAACAGTCTTGCGCAGGTTGTCTCGATTGCTCATCGGGCGGATTTCATTGGTCAAACTCCAGGAGATGCTTCGCAGGGTCTTCGTCGAGGAGGCGATTGAGAAGTTGGGGGACTCAGAATTATCCCGGACCGGAGCTCTGGCAGAGCTTAGTGTTCTCACCGGACTTGACATCAGAACCTTGAAGAAAATGCAAACTGGAATCCAAGCGCGTAATGAAGAGATAGCAGGCGCGGGGTACCTCGGCGAGTTATCCCCACTTTTCAAGGTCCTTGATTCATGGCTCAACGATAGCGCTTTTACTGAAAAACATACCAGGGAGCCGTTGGTCTTATATTTGTCGGGGAACGAGCCAAGTTTTGACCAACTCGTTAGAAAGGCGCTTGTTTCAAGGGGAATTACAACCAATCAGGTTCTGCAGAGGTTGAGAAAAAGCGGACTCGTTACGGTGAACGCCGAGAACGGAACAGTCAAGCTGCAAAATAAGGACAATATATTCGTCGCTAGCGACGTAATGGATATGCTAGATATGGGCCTTGAGGCCGCTGGAAACTTGTTGGCTACCATTGAGCACAATATTGCGAATAGACAGGACTCAGGTAACAGGTTCTTCCAAAGAGGGCTTTGGAACTACGAATTACCACTTTATAAGAAGCGCGAAATTAGAGCAGACGTTCACAAATTTCTAGTGGCTATAGATAAACGTGGCAGAGATTTGATGACTTCCTTAGCCGAGCCGAATATTGACGACGGTCACTTCACTGGGGGCATTGGAATTTTCTATTTTGAAACTGAACGAAAGTGACCTGACACTAGGTAGCGAGGCATCGCTCACATGTTACTTCCTATCTCGCAGTAATGCTTCGGTTCGGGAAAGCAATAAGATCCTAATCTAAGCTGCTTGAACTAACTGGTGCTCGAAACGAGCGGAACAACTTAGCCCCTGCNNTGCATCCTCTGGTCGAAAACCTAAGACAGTCGCAGCTTTTGTGCCTTCACAACCATCAAATAAGCGGGTCTGCTAGAATCCCGCCCCAGACGGGCCCGCGCGTGGCGGGTGCCTGGGGCGGTCGATGACGGAGAACAACCCCGTGAATACGCTTGAAATGCAGTCGGCCGTGGCCGACGAACTCGTCGCCCTGGCCAACCGCTTGGCCGAGGCGAATCCGGATGCGGATCTTTGGGACATCGCCGACGGCATGCTGTCCGGTGCCGTGCATTGGTGGCTGTATGCCAATGCGCCCTGCGAGGACCCGGATTGCGAGGATTGCGCCAACATCCGCACGGCTGAGCAGCGCATGCGGACGCTTCATCAGCTCGTCACGGAGATGGCAGAAACCAGCGAGTATTTTCACTCCCCCAACGATGACAACGTCGCACACGCCTGATGCCTCACCGTGAAGCCGGAGCCGCATGCATGTGCGCGCCAGGGTGCCCAGCCGGATAAGCGCCGGGTATAAGCGACTCCGGGCAGGCACTGCGTTAGCGAACATGAACCCCGACGAATTCGAAGCCGTCGCGCAGCAAGCCATGGATCGCCTGCCGGACTGGGTGCACAAGGCCCTGGAGCACATCGAGATCCGCGTCACCGACGAACCCGGCGACGAGGCAGAGCCGGGCGAGGAGGACCTGCTCGGCCTCTACGTCGGTACCCCGCTGACCGAGCGCAGCGTGGACGATGTCCTGGAAATGCCTGACATCATCTACCTCTACCGCCGCCCGCACCTGGAGATGAACCTGTCGCTGGATGAGCTGCGCGAGGAAATCGCCACCACGCTCATTCACGAGATCGCGCACTACTTCGGCATCGACGACGACCACCTGGACGAAATCGGCTGGGGCTGAACCCGTGCAGGAACGGTTCCTGGCGAAAGGTTGGGAGTAAGGTGCCAGAGCAGTTTGCTCAGGCACCTTAATCCCAACCCGGGCTTGGTATCTCTTTTTCGGAACCCACGTGTGTCGAAAACCCTTGCGATCATTGCTGTCTGCGCGGTCCAAGCATGTCCGGGGGGAATGGCGCAGCTCGTCCTCGTCTACTTTCCTTGGGATGGGGCTGCCCGGGCTTCAGCTGGCATCGAAGAGCCGCTCAGATGCTTCAAATCAGGGCATTGTATGAGGCGAACCATAGGCCGTCAGCAGGGTGCTGCCGAACGCCCAGGTGTCCCAAAAAGCGTAGAGGGCAAGCGACAACAAGCCATCACTTGGAGATGATGGTGGGCGATACTGGGCTTGAACCAGTGACCTCTGCAATGTGACTGCAGCGCTCTCCCAACTGAGCTAATCGCCCGCCGTGGGGAGGCTAAGGTACCGATTTGCCGGCACGAGGTCAACTCGCCCGGCAGTCGATTGCCGGGCCCGGTCAATTGCCGGTGGCCGCCGCATCTGGCACGATGCCCGTGGGTGCTCGCAGGGTGCGGGGAGCGGAAGCATGAGCCGGAGTTTTGCCAACTTCAAGGAGTTCTACCCCTTCTATCTCGAAGAGCACTCGAACCGTGTTTCGAGGCGGCTGCATTTCATCGGCACCTGGCTGGTTCTGCTTGTCGCGCTGGCCGCGCTGCTGACCGCCAATGGCTGGTGGTTGCTGCTCATGCC
>WVWV01000076.1:8574-42287 GCA_011773845.1 Lysobacterales bacterium
AGACATCCTGACCGGCAAAATCCGGTTCTGAAACAGGCGATGACATCGGCGGCAGGCCTGAGCGAGGCGGAACGCGAGCAACGCCTGCGCCGCATGAAGCGGATTCCATTGTTGCTCCTGCTCCTGATGGCGGTGCTGTTCGTCCTCACCCAGCACCATCCCGAGGAATGGGCTGCCTGGCTGCATGCCTTTGCCGAGGCCGGGATGGTGGGCGCGCTGGCCGACTGGTTTGCCGTGGTGGCGCTGTTCCGCCATCCGCTGGGCATACCCATTCCACACACGGCCATCATTCCCGCGCGCAAGAACGAACTCGGCGACGCCATGGCGCGCTTCGTGGCCGAACACTTCCTGTCGCCGGCCGTGGTGCGTTCCAAGCTCGAAACCGTCAACCTGGCCGGGTTCACCGTGCGCTGGATGCAGTCCGAGCGAGGGCGCAAAAGCATGGGTGAATTTGGTGTGGCCATCGTGCACTGGGTGCTCGAGGCGATGAGCGAGCGGCGGGTTCGCGAATTCCTCTCGCGCCTGAGCCGGCGGCAACTGGCGGACGTCAGCCTCGCACCGCTGGCGGGTCATACGGTGGAATGGCTGGTGCACGGCGACCGCCACCAGCATTTACTGACCCAGCTGCTGCGCTATGCCATCGTGGTTCTGACTGAGAACCGTGAGCTCATCCGCGAGCGGGTGCAGCAGGAAAGCCCCTGGTGGATTCCGGGCTTCGTCGACGACCGCATATTGAAGAAAATGCTGGAGCGCATCGAGGCGCAGTTGTTCGAAGTCAGCCTGGACCCTGAACACCCGATGCGCGGCCAATTCAGCGACTGGGTGCGCCATCTGGCCTGGGAACTCAAAACCTCTCCCGAGCATCGTCGCCTGGGCCGCGAACTAAAGCACCAGTTGCTCGAGAGCCACGCCCTGCAGGATTACCTCTACAGCCTGTGGCTCGAGCTCTCAAACCGCCTGCAGCGGGACCTCGAGCGGCCGGATTCCCGGCTGCGGGCCGAAATCAGCGGCTGGCTGGATAGCCTGGCCGCAGAACTGGCGACCGACCCGGCCATGCAGGCCTGGGTCAATGAGTGGCTGACGGGGTCGATCGTGATCGTGGTGGATCGCAACCGCCAGCAGATCGCCAGTCTGATCAGTGACACGGTGCGGTCGTGGGATGGTCGCGCGACCAGCCGGCGGGTCGAACTGGCGATCGGCCGCGACCTGCAGTTCATTCGCATCAACGGCACGCTGGTAGGCGGGCTGGTCGGGGTGGCCATTCACGCCACCAACCTGATCTGAGGCCCTTCAGCCCCCCGTACGACGGTCAGCGGATCGCCTCGAAGCGGTTCATCGACCGGTTCTTGCGGACCTTGCCGGGCTCCCAGACCTGGCCATTCATGACGATCCAGGCGCCTTCGGGCAGGCATTGCACTGCGCCGATGGCGCAACCGATGTTGAACACGGCGTCGGAGTCGTGGAAGCGCGCCGGGTGCAGCGCCCCGGTCAGCACGATGGTCTTGCCCGGTATGCCCCCCAGCGCCGCGGCCGTCGCGTCCATGGTGTCGGTTCCGTGCGTGATGAGGACATGGTCGGTATCGGCGCCCGCAACGGTTGCGCGGATGCGTTCGCGGTCCTCGTCATTCAGGTCCAGGCTGTCCTTGCGCATCAGTGCGATGATCTCGTATTCAAACCCGACGTTCATCAGCCGCAGCGTCTCGGAGATTTGCGGCTCGCCGACCTGGTAACTGCTCTGGTCGTCGAAATAGATCTTGTCGATGGTGCCGCCGGTGGCGATGATCAGCAGTCTCTCGATCATGGTGAACGGTCCCTGCAGGCTTCATCCAGGTTCTGATCGGTATCACCCCGTTGGCATGGCCGGTTTGTGCCAGCGCGGGTGTCGGTTAGTATAGCCTGCACCTTTCGACTGCGGGACGCCCGGGACATCAGGCATGACGGCTGAGGCAAAGAGAAATGCGGTTCGCGGCCGCTTGCCGGGCTTCGTGCTACTGGCCTGCTTGGCCCTCGCTTCGCCGCCCGGTAGCGCCGCGGATGGCTGGCCCACGGTGCATCAGGCGACGGCCAGCGTGGCCAGGGCGGAAACGCGCGGGGATGCTTTGCTGAAGATCGCCGCCGTCGCACACTTCGAGCAGCAGGTCTTAGCTGGCGATCCGGTCGCGGCGGCTCGGGGCCTCGAGCAGGATCTCGCCTGGTTGAAGCGGCTGGTGTCGCGCTACGGCCTGCGTGCACCGTATGCACCGGCCCTCGATCCGGCAGCCTGGTTCGTGCGGCAGAAGCTGTCCGAGCACCAACTCCCGACCAGTCCCTTGCTCACGCTGTCCCGCCCGGCCGGCAAAGCCATCCTGGCGCAAGTATTCAACCGTACCGACGAGCGCCTGGCCGCGGCGGTGTTGCCGGATTTGCTGTGGCACCTGGAACCGCGTGTCCCAGTGTTGTGGCAAAGCATGCTGGAGCGGCTGGGGGGTGACGACGCGCTGGCATCGGCGCTGGCGTCCATTCGGGATGAGTGGTTCGCGGATTGGTCCCCGCCCGCCAAGACCGAAGATTCCACGGCGGCGGCCAAGGTGGTCGGCAACGGGATCGAATCGCTGGCGACACTCGTCGGAGCCGCGGTCATGGCCGGACCGCCGGATGCCCTCCGCCTCGAGCGGCTGCGGGTGGGCCTGTTGAGTGCCGCGCCGGACCTGGCGGAGTCCGAGCACCTCGACATGACGACGCTGTTGCGACTGGCGGCGTTGATCGATGGCCTGCAGGATGGCCGCTACCTGCCGTTCTCCGCCGGCTTGCTGTTCCTGGTCGCCGACATGCTCGAGCACGCCATCGCAGCGCCCGAGAATGCGCAGCCATTGCCGCGGGCGCTGGCGGAACAGCTGCCGGCCTTGTCCAACGCGTATGCCCGCGCTTTCGCCGACGTCGATCCGCGCCTGAATTCCGCCCTGGCGGCCGCCTACGACGTGCTGACCCATCTGGTCCGCGAAGGTGCGCAACCGTTGAACACGGCCGCCCTGCGCGAGGAACTGGCGGATGCGGCCGCCCAGCTGAGCCTCATGATCCCCGACCCCGATTACTACTTCGACCAACCCGTGCGGGACACCGTCGCCGGCAGCGTCGATGCCTGTCTCGGCATCATCGCGCAGCGCAATCCCGACGGTAGCTCGGCGGTGACGCGGGAGGTTTATGACGACTGCCAGCAGAGCCTGCTGGGCCTGGCTGACGGTGAAATTCGCGGCCCGGCCCTGTCCGGCGATCCGGATGGCCCATTCGGAGCCGTGGAACTGGACCGGGAGCTCGACCTGATCCCGGTACAGCGCATCAATTACGGTCTGGGTTATCTGCACCAGCGCTACGCCGCCGGCTGCGAGACGCCCGCCGAGGCGCTGCCCAATCCGCTGGAGTGGGCGGCGCTCGCCAACCTGATGGTCTGGTTCGCGGAACAATCGCCCGTCTATTTCCAGACCCCCGAGAACGAACAGCGGCTGCTGGACATGCTGGAGATCGGCTCACAGCTCGTGCAGGTCCTGGCGGAACAGGTGGACTGCCTGGCCGGGGCGGGGGCGGGCGTGAACGATGCCATCTCCCGTGGCCTGGTGGATTACCAGCTGGCCTTGACGCAGATGGGCGCGGGGCTGGTAGAGGCCATTGCCGAGGCCCGGGCGCACCTGCTGGCGCCCGGTGCGGATGTTCGGTTGGAGCGGGATGCCTCGCAGTCCACGGCCTATCGTCCCGACGATCTCCTGATCGGCCCTTGCGATCCGGCGCAATATTGCGAAATGAACGGCAAGCTCAGTTCCACGCGCGCGCTGTGGGGGCTGTTTCCCGACGAATACCTGCTCGCGGATCAGTCGCGTCTCGGCACTATCGCGATCTGCTACACCAACATGGAGTGGGTGCAAAGACGGTCGGAGCCGGTGCGCGCCGATGATCCACACGTCGCCAATTACTTCGGACACCTTTCGTTCGACCTGCTCGGCACGTACCTGGATGGAGGTGGTGTGACCACGGTGTTCGGGTTCCGCTTCACAAGCCCCGAGGAGCACCACTACCTGTTCGCCGGCGCCGACGAAGAGGTGCTCGAGGACAGCTGTCCCACCGAGCGGGTGGGTTCGCGAATTGTCACGCCGATGCGCGAGAGCCGCGGCGGAATCGTGCCCAACCGACTGACCTACCTGGCGGCCGGGCGTGCGGTTCCCTCCCGGCTGCTGGCGGCCCACTGGGACCGTGGCGCCGAGTGGCGCGACTGGTTCATTACCGGGATTGGTGTCGAGGCCCTGGACTTGCCGCTGCCCAGGGACATCGGCCCGGAGGTCACTCAACATCTGCAATCGCTACAGCGCACTGAACAGGCGGCGGTGTACCACAGTCTCATCGACCCCCTGGAGGAGGGGCTGCTGCCGGGTATGCGCTCACGTTTCGATCTGACCCGGGAAATGACCACCCGCAAGGCACTGCTCCGCATGCAGTTGTCGTTGCTGTATCCCCAGGAGAGCCTCTATGCGGAGGGCATCCGGCGGGCAATCGAGGGCCAGGGTGGGCTGGTGGACGCCGCGATCCTGGCACGGCTGCGGCAGGCGGACGCGGCCGTCGATTCGATTGCGGAGATGTCCTTCGGTCGACTGGACGCCTTCCGGGCTCAATGGCAACGGCTGCCGGAGGCGGTGCGGCGAACCGGCTCGGTGCCGGCGAGCGTGGCGCACGCCATGATGCGGCTCCACGCCATCTATGAGCAGTTTTTCGGGGCGCGCCCGCCCAGCCAGGGCAACTGGCCGTTCAGTCCGGCCGCGGTCGGCGGCTGAGGATAACGACCGCCGCCTGATAAACCGTCACCAGCAGGATCTGGACCCATGCAGCAAACCGCTGCGCAGGGTTGCTCCAGGCTTCCACGGCGGCCACCATGAAATACACCAGCAGCAGCAGGCCACCCCAGATCATGCCGTGCGGCCGGCCCTGCCAGACGCCCCGCAGGGGCAGCAGGAGCGGCAGCGCGGCAAGCACTCCGAGCAGCAGGCTGCCATTGCCGGCGGGTGGCGGCAAGGCGGTGTGCCAGATGAATTGCCACAGGCAAACACCCGCGTAAGACGCCCTCAATACCAGCCGGGCCCGCGTGGCAGGGCTGTTCACCGCGTCAGGCTCGGCTCGCCATGCGCAGGGCGACCCCGGCCAGCCGGGCGCCCAGCGCGCGGCAGAGTTCCGCTTCTGTCGCATCGAGCGGTTTGTCCCCCTTCCAGCCTGAATGATGGCTCGCGCCGTAAGGCGTGCCGCCGCCCCGGGTCTTGATCAGGCCGGGCTCGGTGAACGGCAGCCCGGTGATCAGCATGCCGTGATGCAGCAACGGCAGCATCATGCTGAGCAGCGTGCTCTCCTGTCCGCCGTGCAGGGTGGATGCGGAGGTGAACACCGCAGCCGGTTTGCCGGCCAGGACGCCGGAGAACCATTCGGCCGAGGTGCCGTCGAGAAAGTATTTCAGCGCAGCGGCCATGTTGCCGAAGCGGGTCGGGCTGCCCAGCGCCAGTCCGCCGCACTCGGCGAGATCTTCATGCGTGGCCCAGGGTGGGCCGGAATCGGGCACGGCCCTGGCCGCCACCTCACGGCCATCGCTGACCGGCGGCACCGTGCGCACCCGCGCCGCGGCACCCGCGACACTCTCGATGCCGCGCGCGACCTGCCTGGCCATGGCTTCGGTGTGGCCGTGCAGGCTGTAGTACAGGACCAGGATTTCCATGCGGGCGCTTCAGAGAATGTCGAGGACGGACTCGGGAGGGCGGCCGAGGGCGGCTTTGCCCCTCGCCAGCACGATCGGTCGCTCGATGAGTCGGGGGTGGGCCACCATGGCCGCTATCAGTTGTTGGTCGGACAGGCGCTCATCCGCCAAACCCAGTTCGCGATATTCCGCCTCGCCGGTGCGCAGCAATTGCCGCGGACTCCGCCCAAGCGCTGACAATATGGCGCGCAACTGCTCGGCGTCGGGTGGTGAGTCGAGGTACAGGATGATCTCCGGATCATGTCCCGCTTCCCGCAATAACTGCAGGGTGGCGCGCGATTTCGAGCATCTCGGGTTGTGCAGGATCTGGATTTTCACAACGGCAATCCACGGGCAGCGTCCAAGCGGGCATTTTAGAGAGGCGGGGCCAGCAGGTAAACTTGGCGGGAATCCGTCGTCCGGGGGATACGCCGTTGCGTGAGATCGAAATATTCAGCGACATGCGGCATGTGCGTAAGCTCGCAAGTCATGTCTGGCAGCATTTCAGGGAGGACCGCTGCTTCGAGGAGGCCGCCTCGCTGGGTTACACCAGCCTGCTGGCACTCGTTCCCCTGCTGGCGGTCGCTTTTGCGGTGGCCTCTGCCTTTCCGGTTTTCGACCGGCTGGTGGCCGAGTTGCAGTCGTTCATCTTCGCGAATTTCGTACCGGCGGCTGGTGAGCAGGTTGAACAGTACGTCAATGCCTTTCTGCAAAGTGTCGGGCGCCTGACGCTCCCGGGAACGGTGTTCCTGGTGCTGACGGCGCTGCTGCTGATGATGCGGATCGAAAAGGCCTTCAACCAGATCTGGCGGGTGCCGGTGCAACGCGCGCTGTTCAATCGCATCGTCATGTACTGGGCCGTACTGACTCTCGGTCCACTGGCCCTGGGGGCGGCGGCGGTACTCAGCGCCAGCAACCTCTTTGGCTGGCTGGATACACAGGGCCCCGATTCGAGCGCCATGCGTTCGGCCAGCATTTTTGCCCTCACCTGGCTGGCGTTTACGCTGAGTTTCGTGCTGGTTCCCAATCGCCGCGTCAACTGGCTGCATGCATTGATCGGGGCCGCCTTGTCAGCGGTGCTGTTCTCGCTGGCCAAGGCCGGCTTCGTGGTGTTCGTGGCACGCGCCAGCTTCAACGTCATCTACGGCACCCTGGCGACGGTGCCGATCTTCCTGTTCTGGCTCTACCTCGTATGGCTGGTCATCCTGTTGGGGGCATCCCTGGCAGCGGCGCTGACCACCTTCAAGGACCGGGGGCTCGATTGGAAGTGGCCGTGGGAGTGGGAGTTCCTGCTCGCCTACCGGCTGGTAGGCCACCTCTGGGAGGCCCAGCGCAGCGGTGCGAGCCTGTCGATGGAGGCATTGCTGGAAGCCGAGCAGGGCGTATCCGATTCCCAGTTGCAACGATTGCTGGGACATTTCCATGCGGCCGGTGTGGTCACCCAGGATCAGGACGGCAACTGGTTGCTCACCCGCGACCTGGATTCGTTCTCGCTAATGGACCTGTACCATGCCGGCCATTTCCACTTGCCACTGGGCGGCCTGCCCGAGTTGCCGACCCGCAGCAAATGGGACGCGGGCCTGCTGGAGGCCCTGGAGCACAGCGGCCTGCGGATGGATCGTTCCCTGAAGAGCCTGCTGAAGGAGGGACACGATGCCGATTGACTGGCGCAGGTCCGTGCTCGCGGCGCTGTCGCTCATCCTGGCATTGCCGCTGTGGGCCGGCCCCGGAGTTGAGGCGGCGGTGGACTTCCAGTTGCAGCGCCTGGATGGCGGTGAAGCCCGCCTGTCCGAATTCCGGGGCCAGTGGGTGGTGCTCAACTACTGGGCGACGTGGTGTGCGCCTTGCCGCAAGGAGATCCCGGAGCTGTCCGCACTGCACCGGCAGCGCAGCGACATCACGGTGCTGGGTCTGGCATTCGAGGACCCGGCGGATACGGACCTCGTCGGGTTCCTGGCCGAATTCGACGTGGCTTATCCAATCCTGCTGGTTGATGTCTACCAGCCGCCCGCACCCTTCGGCGCGCCCAAGGTCATGCCCACCACCATCATCCTCGATACCGCCGGAATTGCGGTCAAGTCGTTCCTGGGCCCGGTCACGGGAGAGATGATCACCGATTTCATCGACTCGGCAGCTGCCCCGTGACCCGGTGCCGGAAGTTCCGCATCGAGGGCCGTGTCCAGGGTGTGTGGTTCCGGGAGTCCACCCGCCGCGAGGCCCTCGCGCTGGGCATCAGCGGCCACGCGCTCAATTGCCCTGACGGCAGTGTCGAGGTGGTTGCCTGCGGCGCGCCCGCGGCGCTCGAACGGCTGCATGAGTGGTTGCACAAGGGCCCGCCGCTGGCCGAAGTCCGCCGGGTCGAGGAACTCGAGGCGCCGCCGGCCTGCGGCGAGGGGTTCACGACCGGTTGAACCGTCGCTGCCGGCTCAAAACAGGCTCGGCTCAAGCAACTCCCGGACCGGGGCGAACGAACGCCGGTGAATGCGGCACGGGCCCAGTTCCCCCAGTCGCTGAAGGTGTTCCGGGGTGGCATAACCCTTGTGTCGGCCAAAACCATAGCCGGGAAACTCGCGGTCGTAGGCTTCCATGATCCGGTCGCGGGTGACCTTGGCCAGTATCGATGCTGCCGATATGGACGGCACCCAGTGATCGCCCTCGATGATGGTGCGCACCTCGCCATCGAGTTCCGGCGCCCGGTCGCCATCGACGAGGATCAGGGTGGGCTGTGGGTCGAGTGCCCGGACCGCGCGTTGCATGCCGTTGAAGGTGGCCGTGAGGATGTTTTCCCGGTCGATCTCCTCCACGTCAACGATCTGGATGTCGTAAGACAGCGCGGCGCGCTCGATGTCCGGAAAGAGCTGCTCGCGCCGCGCGGCCGACAGCCGTTTCGAGTCGTCGAGGCCGTGCAGTCCGTGCCGGTCAGGAAGCATGGCAGCCGCCACCACCACCGGCCCGGCCAGCGGCCCGCGACCGGCCTCATCCACGCCCGCGATGAAGACATGCTCCCGGGTGATCGCGCCGAGATTCACTGCGGCACCGGCCGTTGCCCGTCCGTCAGCAGGCCCTGGATGCAGCGGGCGGCCGTTGCCGCCGCATCACATCGCAACCGCCGGTGCAGCTCCTGGAACTTCTGGGCCAGTGCGGAGCGCTGGCGCGGATGGTCCAGCCAGTATTGCACCTCGGCGAAAATGCGCTGGGCGTTGACCTCGTGCTGCAACAATTCCGGCACCAGGGGCTCGTCGGCGAGGATGTTGGGCAGCGAGATGAAGCGGCTTTTAACCAGCCGCAGGGCCTTGCCGAGGTAGTAGGTGAGCGGGCTCAAACGGTACACCACCACCAGTGGACGGTTGACCAGCATCGCCTCCAGCGCCGCGGTTCCAGAGGCACACACGACCACGTCCGCGGCCGCCATGGCGGCGGTTGCCTGGTGTTCGATCACCCGGCAGCGCAGGGCCGGGAAGCGCTCGAGCTCGCGGCCGAATATCTGCTGTACGCGCTTGCCGGACATCGGCGCAACGAACCGCGCCTCCGGGTATCCTCGAGCGATTTCCACCGCGGCCTCGAGCAGCGGCCGGGACAGCCGTTCCGCCTCGCTGGCGCGGCTGCCGGGCAACAGGGCAATCAACGGGTCCGCTCCCGCATCGAGGGCCAGTGCCTGCCGGGCGCTGGCCTGATCCATCGAGGTTGCCAGGGAATCCGCCAGGGGATGCCCGGTGTAGTCGGCCGGGACGCCCTGGCGTGCGTAAAATTCCGGCTCGAAGGGGAACAGGCAAAGCACCCGGTCGGTGGATTTCGCGATGCTCCGGACCCGGCCTCGCCGCCATGCCCATACGGTGGGGCTGACATAGTGCGCAGTCCGGATACCGGCGGCACGCGCCCGTCGCTCGAGGCCGAGATTGAAATCCGGGGAGTCGATGCCGATCAGTACGTCCGGCCGCATCGCTCGGATGCGTCTGAGCAGGCGACGGCGAAGGCCCAGCAGCCGGGGCAGGTGTCTGACCACCTCGAACAAGCCCATCACGGCCAACTCCTCGCTATCCCACCACGCCTGCAGGCCTTCGCGCCGCATGGCGGGGCCGCCCACCCCGACGAAGGCGGCGTCCGGCATGAGTTCGCGCAGCGCCCCGATCAGGGCGGCGCCCAGTTGGTCACCGGAGGCCTCGCCTGCCACCAGCGCAATGCACGGCCTGCGCGCCCGCTCGTTCATCGCGGCCATCTGCGCGGGGGATGCATGCATCTGCACCGCGCGACCTTCGTCAGTGGGTCGTTCCGTATCGCGGCGCGTAACGGCAAGGGTCGGCGATTATCGGAGGATGCCGCGCTCATCGTGGTCGATAAATTCCACCAGCAGGCGAATCTCGGGTGCCTGGGCTGCCATTCCTTCGAGCTCCTGGCGGGCATCCTCCAGCGAGAGGCCGTCCCGGTACAGTGTGCGATACGCCCGCCGCACGTTGCGGATTTGCTCGGCGGTGAAGCCGCGTCGCTTGAGGCCTTCCGAGTTAATGCCCTTGGGCCGCGCCTTTTCACCGGCCACGGTCACGTAAGGGGGCACGCTCTGATTGATGTGGCTCGCGAAGGAGGTGAATGCGTGCGCCCCGATCGAGCAGAACTGGTGCACCAGCGAGAAGCCCGCCAGCACCGCCCAGTCGCCCACCACCACGTGCCCGGCCAGGGAGGCGTTGTTGGCCATGATGACGTGATCGCCAATGACGCAATCGTGAGCGATGTGCACGTAGGCCATCAGCCAGTTGTCGTTTCCGATCCGGGTGACACCACCGCCCTGCACGGTGCCCCGGTTGAAGGTGCAGAACTCCCGGATGGTGTTGTCGTCGCCGATCACCAGTTCGGTATCCTCGCCTGCATATTTCTTGTCCTGGGGCTCGTCGCCCAGGGACGAGAACTGGAATATGCGGTTATTTCGGCCGATGGTGGTGCGCCCCGTGATCACGACCTGGGGGCCAATCCGGCACGCCTCGCCAATGGTGACCTGCGGGCCGATGATCGTGTAGGCGCCGATCTCGACATCTTCGGCGATGCGCGCGCCCGGATCGATGAGGGCGGTCGGGTGTGCCTTCATGAATCGGACCGGCCGGCGCAGAGAATCTCGGCAGTGGCTACCCGCTCGCCATCCACCCGCGCCTCGCACTGGTACAGGCCCATGTTGCGCATCATGCGCTGTTGTCGCACTTCCATCAGCAACTGGTCGCCGGGCACCACGGTGCGATTGAAGCGGGCCTTGTCGATCTTGACCAGGTAGTAGAGGCCGCCCTGCTTGTTCTCGGCGGCCCGGGACACGAAAGCCAGCACCCCGCAGGCCTGGGCCATGGCCTCGATGATGAGCACCCCCGGCATGATCGGGTTGTCCGGGAAATGTCCCGGAAAGAATGGCTCATTGATGGTCACGTTCTTGATGGCCGTCAGTTTGCGTTCGGGCTCCAGTTCATAGGACAGCACCCGGTCCACCAGTTGAAACGGATAGCGGTGCGGCAGCATTTCCATGATCCGGCCAATGTCGATGGTTTCCGGGATGATGTCAGTCATTGTCTTCCAGTTTCCTGATGTCTGATTCGAGTTGGCGCACGCGGGCAAACAATCGATCCAGCTGGTGGATGCGCGTGAGGATGCGCTGCCATTCCCGCAACGGCCGGGCGGCCAGGTAGGACGCCCAGGTGCCGCCAGGCCGATCGATGGACTTCTTGACCACGGAGGTCACGCTGACCGTGGTGCCATCCGCGATTTCGATATGACCCATGACGCCGGAGCCACCCGCCAGCAGGCAGTTGCGACCGATGCGCGCGCTGCCCGCGATGCCCACGCAACCCGCTATGGCGGTGTGCGCACCGATGAACACATTGTGGCCAACCTGGACCAGGTTGTCGATGCGCACGTCCTCCTCGAGCACGGTATCATCGATGGCGCCGCGGTCGATGGTGGTGTTGGCGCCGATCTCGCAATCGTCGCCGACCACGACGCTGCCCAATTGCGGCACCTTCTCCCAGCGCTCGCCTGCGAACGCCAGGCCAAATCCGTCAGCGCCGATCACCGCCCCCGGGTGCACGATGACCCGCCTGCCCAGCGTCGCGCCGCCGAGAATCGTGACATTGGCTTTCAGCGTACTGCCGGCGCCGATCGTGCAGCCAGGCCCGATTACGCAACCCGGGCCGATGGACACGCCGTCGCCAAGCCGGCAGGCCGGGCCGATCACGGCCTGGGCCCCCACGTGCACGTCGGGGCCGAGTTGCGCGCTGGCCTCCACCACCGCCGAGGGGTGAATGCCGGGCTCGGCTGCTGCCGGCGGGGTGAACAGGTGCGCGATCCGGGCGAATCCGAGGTAGGGGTCGTCGGTAACCAGGCTGTCGACCGGGCACGCAGCGGCGTCCTCCGGCGCCAGGATCACGGCGCCGGCCCGGGTGCCGGGCAGTTGGTCGCGGTAGGAGCGATTGGCGAGAAAGGTGATCTGATCGCTGCCGGCGGCATGCAGGGTGCCGACCCCGGAAATGACGCGTTCGCCGTCACCACGCAGTTCCATGCCAAAACGCGTGCACAGCTCAGCCAGTGTGTATGCGGGCGACACCTCTTTCATGTCGAGCAACCCGCGGGGTCAGCGCTGCAATTCTTCCAGTTGATCGGCCTCGTACTCGACCTGGAGCTGCTGCAGGATCAGGTCGGTGATGTCCAGCGCAGAATCAGCGTATACCACAGGGCTGGAGAGGATGAGATCGTATCCATAGCNNATCGTATCCATAGCGGCGGGCGATTTCCTGTACCGCGACATTGATCTGATCTTCGAGTTGCCGCACTTCCTCGGTGCGCCGGAAGGACAGCTCGTCGCGCAGGTCTTCCCGTTGACGCAAAATGTCGCGACGCAGTTCACGCGCCTCGCGATCCAGTCGCACCCGGGCCTCATCGTTGAGATCACCGCGCTGCAAGCGCTGTTCCATGCTCACCAGCCGCGCTTCCTCACTTTCGATGAATTCGTTTCGCGGCCTGAATTCCTGATCCAGCTTGTCGCGACCGGTGACGACCTGGGGTGCATTGTCCAGCACCTGTTTCATATCTACGTAGCCCACGCGCAATTGCTGCGCAAGGGCGGCCGCTGGGTCCAGCAGCCCCAGCAGTGCGACCAGCAATGTGCCGTAAAACAACCTCATACGCGCCATTGTACACTCAGAAAGTGGTTCCGAACGAGAACTGTATGCTTTCGGTTCGGTCGCCTTCCTCTTCCTTGATGGGTACCGCGAAGTTCATGATGATCGGCCCGATGGGCGCCTGCCACGTCACCGACAGGCCGGCAGAGGCACGCAGCAGGCTGGCGTCGAAGGCATCCAGGTTCTCGTATACGTTGCCGATATCGACGAACAGCGCGATGCGGGAGCTGCTGCCCTGGGCAAATGGCGTCGGAATGGCCACCTCGATTCCACCCGAAACCTTGAGGTCACCGCCCACCGCGCGGCAGAACGGATCCTTGGGGCCCAGCGTGTTGTCATCGAAGCCGCGAATATCACGCACGCCGCCGCCGTAGAAGTGCTCGAAGAACGGCAGGCCGGTGTCCAGGGTGATGATTTCCTCGTCCAGGCAGTCGTAACGTGAACCGGGTTGTTTGCCCGGATCCACCGGCGTGGCCTGGGACTTGGCGTCGTAGTCATCGTAGGCGTCGCCGTAGCCGAGGCTGCCATGGAACGACAGGGTGAGGTCGCGCCATATGGGTATGTACTTGGAGGCGCGGTAATTCAGTTTGTAATACTCGCGCGTGCTGCCCGGGATCGAGGCCTCGACTTGCACCAGCTGCCGTGAGCCCCGGGTGGGATTGAGGAAGTGGTTGCGGCTGTCGCGGGTCCACGACATGCTGATGTCGTAGGTGTCGAACTCCCGCTCCTGCTTGCTCAGGATGCCGTCTCCGTTGAAGTCCAGCGAGGCCGACAATGGGTCGTTGGCGGAGGGGACGAGCACGAATTCGTTGCAGAAGCCGTCCGGGGAGAGATCGATGCAAATGAACTGGCCGATATTGATGTCGGTGCTGCGTATGCCGAGGCTGCCGCGCACGAAGTCGATCTCGGTCAGCGGGGCGCCGAAGCTCACGCCGCCGGCGACCTCGCTGCTGGTGAACGAGGAGATATTGGCGGCGCCCTGGTCGAATTCCTGGTAGCGCAGGTAAAAACCGCGGCTGACGCCATCGTCCGTCCAGTAGGGATTCTCGTAACTGAGGTTGATGCTCTTGATGATGGAGCTCGAAGAAACCGCTGCCCCGACACGCTTACCGCTGCCGAGGAAATTGTCCTGCTGCACGCTGAGGGAATAGATCAGGCCCTGGATCTCCGAATAGCCCAGGCCGACCGAGAAGCTTCCCGCGGGTCGTTCCTGGACCGTGACGATGACATCCACCTGGTCGTCCGTGGCCGGCACCGCCGGGGTCTCCACCTCCACCGATTCGAAATAGGTCAGGCGTTGCAGGCGGTCCTTGGAGCGGTCGATGGCCGCCTGCGAAAACCACGCGCCCTCGAATTGGCGCATCTCGCGGCGCATCACCTCGTCCTTGGTGCCGGAATTGCCCGTGAATTGCACCCGCCGGATATACACGCGCTTGCCGGGATCCACGTAAAAGTTGATGTCCACGGTCAGGTTGTCGCGATCGATCTGCGGAATGGGGTTGACGTTGGCGAAGGCATAGCCGACGTTGGAGAGCAGCGCGGTGATGTTTTCCACGCTCTGCTCCATCTGCTTGCGCGAGAAGACCTGGCTCGGCTGCATGAGAATCAGGCGCCTCAGGGTCGCTTCCGGCACCACCAGGTCGCCGGTCACCTGCACCTCACGGACGTTGAAGCGCTCACCCTCGGTGACGTTCGCAGTGATGTAGATGTCCTGCTTGTCAGGGCTGATGGAAACCTGGGTGGATTCGACCGCGGCATCGATGTAGCCCCGGTCCTGGTAGTAGGAGCGAATCTTCTCCAGGTCGCCCGACAGCTTCTCCCGCGAATACTGGTTGTCCTTGGACCAGAATTTCCATCGCGGGGGGATGTCCGACTCGAACTCGTCGCGGATCTCCTTGTCCGTGAACAGCGTGTTGCCGACGATGTTGATGTGCCGGATCTTGGCGGTCTTGCCTTCGTCCACGACGATCGCGATCCGCACGCGGTTGCGGTCCAGTTCCGTTACGCGGGCGTCCACCTGCACCGCATAGCGGCCCTGGCTGAAATATTGGTTCACCATTTCCTGCTGGATGCGGTCGAGCGCCTGTGGCGAGTAGACCTCGCCCTCGGCCAGGCCGATGTCCGCCAGCACCCGGTACAGGTCCTCGTCCTTGATGGCCTTGTTGCCCGACAGGGAGATCGAGGCGATCGCCGCGCGTTCGCGCACCGTGATGACCAGGATGCTGCCTTCGCGGCTAAACGCGATCTCATCGAAGAAGCCGGTCCGGTAGAGCTCGCGGATGGCGGTGCGGGTACGGGCGCTACTCAGCACATCGCCGGTATCGAGGGGCAGGTAGCTGAAAACGGTGCCTTCCGAGATGCGCTGCAGGCCTTCGACGCGGATGTCGGAAATCGTGAACGGCTCCAGCGCGGCGACACTGCCGGCCAGCAGAAACCCCAGGATAAGCACCAGAATTCTTGTCATTGGTGAAGGTCCGTCCAGCCCGGGGAAAGCGCCGAAAAGTCTATCCGACCAGCCGTAAAATATCGTTAACGAATGCGAGACTCATCAGTCCGAACAGGGCCACCAGGCCAATGTACTGGCCGGTCAACTGAGCCTGTTCAGAGACCGGACTGCCCTTGACCCATTCTATCAGGTAATAAAGCAGGTGGCCGCCGTCCAGCACCGGGATGGGCAACAGGTTCAGAATGCCGAGGCTCAGGCTGATCAGGCCCAGGAAGAACAGGAAATTGGACAGGCCGGCCTGGNNGCCAGCGCTTCGAAGGGGCCGTAGTTGAGCAGCACATAGGTGCGTGCCAGCGTGGCGCGCGTCTCCTCGTCCGGCCCCAGGTTGCTGATGCCCAGCACCAAGCGACTGCTGAAGAGGCCGGTCTTTTCGGTTCTCGGGGCAACCGCCAGGGTCAGCGCCCGGCCTCCGCGCTCGACCTCGACCTGCAGGTCCACCCCTGCCTCGCCGTGCTTTTGCACCAGGAAACCCAGCCACGACCAGTCGCTGACGGCCTCGCCTTCGATGCGGGTGATATGGTCACCGGCCAGCAGCCCGCCCCGTTCTGCCGGGCTGTCTGCGCTGACCTCGCCGACAATGGCCGGGATCACCGGTCGCCAGGGCGCCAGCCCGATGGCCTCCAGCGTCTTTTCTTCGGCGAAGTCGCTGCCCAGCCGGGTGAGGTCGAGCGTGACTTCCCGCTGGGCGCCGTTGGCCCGCTCCAGCACGACGCGGACGCGGTCGCGGTCCAGGGCGTGTGCCACCAGGCTCAGAATGGCATGGGACCAGGTGCGGGTCCGCTCGCCATCCAGCGAGACGATCTCGTCTTCCGGGCGAATGCCCGCTTCGGCCGCAATGCCGCTGACTTCACCCACTACCGGGCGCGATTCGGGAATGCCGACCATGAACATGACCCAGAAGGCCAGAATCGCGAAGATGAGGTTGAATGCCGGTCCGGCGGCGACGATGGCGATCCGCGCACCGACGGGTTTGCGGTTGAATGCCTGATCGAGCTGGGCCGCTTCGACCTCGCCTTCGCGCTCGTCGAGCATTTTGACGTATCCGCCCAGTGGCAAGGCCGCGACCATGTACTCGGTGCCGTCCCGTCCCCGGCGTTTCCAGAGCGCACGGCCAAAACCGACCGAGAAGCGCAGCACCCGGACCCCGAGCCGCCTGGCCACCCAGAAGTGGCCAAACTCGTGGAACGTGATGAGCACGCCCAGCGCAACCAGCAGCCACCAGATTGAACCCAGGATTTCAGCCATGCTCTTCGATCAATTGCCGCGAGACGGCGCGGGTCTCCGCATCATGTTCAAGGATTTGCGCCAGGCTTTCCAGCTCGGCCGTCGGCATCCGTTCGAGCGCACGCTCCAGAATCCGGCGGATGTCCGTGAACCGGATCCGGTGGTCCAGAAACGCCTCCACCGCACATTCGTTGGCCGCGTTCAGCGTCACCGGCGCACTGCCGCCCGCCTGCAGCGCGGTGAAGGCCAGCCCGAGACACGGGAATCGGCGCAGGTCCGGTTCCAGGAACTCCAGCTGGCTCAGGTCTGAGATATTGAGGCGCCGCACGCCCGCTTCAATGCGCTCCGGCCAGGCCAGGGCGTGCGCGATGGGGGTGCGCATGTCCGGTACCCCCAGGTGGGCCAGCACGGAGCCGTCGCGGTAGGCGACCATGGAATGCACGATGCTCTGGGGATGCACCACCACGCGGATCTGGCTGGCGGCGGCCCCGAACAGCCAGTGCGCCTCGATCACCTCGAGCCCCTTGTTCATCAGCGTGGCGGAGTCGACGGTGATCTTGCGGCCCATGTCCCAGGTGGGATGATCACAGGCCTGTTCCGGCGTAACCGCGCCCAGTTCCTCTGCGGGACGGCGCAGGAACGGGCCGCCCGAGGCGGTCAGGACCAGCTCCAGCACGCCCGCCCGGTCCAGGGCCGCGGCGTGATCCGGCGGCAGCAACTGGAACAGGGCATTGTGCTCCGAGTCCACCGGGATGATCCGCGCCCCGCTGTCCGAAGTGGCCTGCCGGAACAGCCCGCCTGCGATCACCATCGCCTCCTTGTTGGCGAGCAACAGGCGTTTGCCGGCCTGCACCGCAGCGAGCGCAGGTCGCAGGCCTGCTGCACCGACGATCGCGGCCATGACGACGCCATTCGCATCCAGGGCGGCGACCTGTTCCAGGGCGTCCGACCCGGCCAGAACCTCGGTGCTGCACCCGAGGCGCGCGAGCTCCTCCTGAAAGCGGCCCGCGGCCTGCTCATCGGCGATCACCCCGTAGCGTGCGCCGTGCCGGGCACACTGCCGGGCCAGCAGCTCGACATTGCGATAACCGGTCAGCGCGATCACCTCGAAGCGCTCTGGATGTCGCGATAACACCTCCAGTGTGCTGCGCCCGACCGAGCCCGTTGCACCCAGGATGGTGATGCCCTGGACGGCCATCAGTGCGCCAACAGGATGCCGAGGGTGAAGAACGGCGCGCCGGCGAGCAAGCTGTCGAGCCGATCCAGCACGCCCCCGTGGCCGGGAAACAGCATGCCGGAATCCTTGCGGCCCACGGTGCGCTTGTGCAGGCTGATGAACAGGTCGCCACCCGCCGAGACCAGCGCGGTGACCAGCCCGATGCCGGCCCAGACCGGCGGGCTCAGCGGTTGCGGCGCCAGGGCCTGGCCGGCCAGCACGGCAGTTACGACCGCGAGCAGCATGCCGGCCACCAGGCCCGCGCGGGTTTTGCCGGGGCTGATGTGGGGTGCCAGCTTGGCCTTGCCGAATGCGCGCCCGGCAAAATAGGCGCCGATATCGGCCGCCCAGATAATCAGCAACAGCACGAGTATCCACCAGCCACCCCCCGCCAATTCATGCAGCGTTGTCAGGGCCAGCCAGCCGGCGGTGATGACGACCGGCGCACAGGCGAGGCTCAGCGTTCGGTAGCGCTTGTCTACGACGGCGCCGGGCCGGTAGCCCCGCAGCCGCAGCAGCATCAGCAGCCACAGGGCACACGCGATGGTCAACAAATCGGACGCATGCGCCAGCCAGGCGTCCAGCCCGGCATACAGCAGGGCGAACAGCGTGGCCTGGAATAGCAGCAGGCCCAGACCGGCCGGCAACCAGGCGACGCCCGCCAGGCGGTGAAATTCCCAGCTGCCGACCAGCAGCAAGGCGCTCAGGACTAGAGAGAACACGGCCTGCGAAGCGCCGAACACCAGCAGGAAAGCCAGCGGCAGGAGCGCCGCGGCCGTGATCACGCGGGTTCTAAGCACCGGCGCCGCCCCTGACCTGTTGCCCGGTAAGCCCGAAGCGCCGTTCGCGGCCCTGGTAGGCCGTGATGGCGCGGTCAAGGTCCTCGGCGCCGAAATCGGGCCATAAGACCTCCGTGAAATACAGTTCCGCGTACGCCGCCTGCCACAGCAGGAAATTGCTGATTCGCATTTCACCGCCGGTGCGGATCAGCAGGTCGGGGTCCGGAGTGTCCGCGAGTGCGAGCCTGGCGGCGAGCCGATCATGATCGACATCCTCGGGAAGCAATTGGCCGGTGGCCACCTGCCTGGCCAGCGCCTGGGCGGCCTGGACAATGTCCCAGCGACCGCCGTAATTGGCGGCCACGACCAGGGTCATCTTCTGGTTGCTGGCGGTCAGCGCTTCCGCCTGGCGCATGTTCATCTGCAGTTCGCCGGGAAACGCATGACGGTCGCCGATGAATCGCACCCGCACGCCATTCTCGTGCAGGGCCGAGACTTCCTTGTCCAGCGCGCGCATGAACAGTTCCATCAGGCGCTTGATCTCGCGCTCGGGCCGGTTCCAGTTTTCGCTGGAGAAGGCGAACACGGTCAGTGTTCGAACGCCGATGCGGGCGCAATGCTCGGTGGTGCGTCGCAGCGCTTTCAGGCCCGCCTGATGGCCAAAAGTACGGGGACGTTTACGTCGTTCGGCCCAGCGCCCATTACCATCCATCACGATGGCAATGTGTTCCGGCACGGTCGGCATCAAAATTCCAGCAGCTCTTTTTCTTTCGTTGCGACGACCTCGTCGACCTTGCCTACGAACTGGTCGGTGATCTGCTGGATCTCCTGCTCGGCCCGGTGGTCCTCGTCCTCGGAGATTTCCTTTTCCTTCAGCAGTTCCTTGATGTGGTGGTTGGCGTCGCGACGAATATTGCGAATGGCGATTTTGGCATTCTCGCCCTCGTTATGAACCACCTTGCCAAGTTCGCGACGGCGCTCTTCCGTGAGGGGTGGCAGGGGAATGCGGATCACGGTGCCGGCCGTGGTGGGGTTCAGGCCAAGGTCGGAGGTGAGAATGGCCTTCTCGATGACCGACACCATGTTCTTGTCCCAGGCGCTGACCATGAGCGTTCGGGCATCCTCGACGGTGACGTTGGCCGCCTGGCCCACGGGCACCTCGGTTCCGTAATAGTCGACATGGACATGCTCCAGCAGGCTCGGATGCGCGCGGCCCGTGCGGATCTTGGCCAGCTCCCTTTGCAGGGATTCGATACTCTTGTGCATTCGAATCCGTGCATCTTTTTTGATGTCTTGCAGCATGAGTGTCTCCATTGCCGCGGGCTGCCGGACGACGCGCGTGGCCCCCACGGCGCGGCGAATAACCATATTAGCAGTATAGGGTGACCCGCGGCGCGGGTGAACCGTTGGCGGCTTCGCTACTCGACCCGGGAGCCGACGGTCTCGCCCCGCACCAGGCGCATCAGGTTGCCGGGCGTGAAGATGTTGAACACACGGATGGGCATGCCCTGGTCGCGGCACAGCACGATGGCGTTGGCATCCATGACCCGCAACTTGCCCTCGATGACCGCGTCGTAGCTCACGGATTCCAGGAATTCCGCACCGGCGGCAACGTTGGGGTCATCCGTGTAGATGCCGTCCACCTTGGTGGCCTTGAGCAATACGTCCGCGCCGACTTCGATCGCGCGCAGCGCGGCGGCAGTATCGGTGGTGAAAAAGGGGTTGCCGGTGCCCGCCGCGCAGATGACCACGCGCCCCTTTTGGAGGTGGCGGATGGCGCGGCGGCGAATGTAGTCCTCGCAGACGTCGTGGACCGAAATGGCCGACATGACGCGTGCGGTGACGCCGACGCTCTCCAGGGCGTCCTGCAGCGCCAGGGCGTTCATCACGGTGGCCAGCATGCCCATGTGGTCGCCCGTGACGCGGTCGATACCCGATTCCGCCAACCCGGCGCCACGAAAGATGTTGCCACCGCCGATCACCACCGCGACGCCGACCCCGTCGTGGGTGACTTCGCTGATTTCCTCGGCCAGCCGCCCGATGATGCGCGGGTCGATACCGTAGTCTTCGTCCCCCAGCAGGGCCTCACCGCTGAGTTTGAGAAGTATCCTCTCGTAAACGGCTTTCGACACTTCGGCAAATCCCCGCTGCAGTTCAGCCTCCGGTCACCTGCTGCATGACCTCGTCGGCAAAGTTCTCCTGTTTCCTCTCGATGCCTTCACCCACGACCATGCGGATGAAGCGTCGCACGCTGGCCCCATGCTGCGCCAGCAGCTTGCCTACTTTAACATCCCCATCCTTCACGAAAGGCTGCCCGGTCAGGGTGATCTCGGCCAGGTGCTTGTGCAGCCGGCCGCTGACCATCTTCTCGACGATTTCCGCCGGCTTGCCCGAATCCTGGGCCTGGGCGGCGAGAATTTCCTTTTCCTTCTGCAGCACTTCCTCCGGTACCTCCTCGGGCGATACATAGGCCGGACTCATCGCTGCCACGTGCATGGCGAGGTCCCGTGCGAGTTCGGCCGTGCCGCCGTCCAGTTCGACCAACACGCCGATCCGACCGCCATGCACATAGCTGCCCAGCAAGCCGTCGCTGAGCGCCTGCTCGACGCGCCGAACCTGCACGTTCTCCCCGATCTTGGCCACCAGCTCCTGGCGGGCGTGCTCGAGGGTCTGAGTGTCGTCGGCGGTCGCCATCAGCGCGTCGACATCGCTGGCGCCGGTTTCCAACGCCCGGGCAGCGACCCGCTCCGCGAACCCGAGGAAGTTTTCATCCTTGGCGACGAAGTCGGTTTCGCAATTGACTTCCACCAACACGGCGCGCGAGCCGTCCTCGCTGGCTGCCAGCACGATGCGACCCTCGGCAGCCACCCGGGCGGCCTTCTTGTCGGCCTTGGCCAGGCCCGATTTCCGAAGTGCCTCGACGGCGGCCTCCATGTCACCACCGACGTCGACCAGCGCATTCTTGCACTCCATCATGCCGGCGCCGGTCCGTTCGCGAAGTTCCTTCACCATTGCGGCGGTTACTGCCATTGCTTCAGTCCTCCTGGTCCGGGGGTTACGGCCCGGCCGCGTGCCGGGGCCCGGTGGTCGGCGACATGCACGCTGCGCGACTCACTCATCTGCGGCCTCTTTTTTGGCCGGGGCCTTTTTCTTGGCGGCCTTCTTCTTGGCGACTTTCTTCTTGGCAGCCTTCTTCTTGGCGGCCTTCTTCTTGGTGGCTTTCTTCTTGGCTACCTTCTTTGCCGGCGTGGCTTCGGCTTCCGGCGTCTGCTCCGCTTGTGCTTCCTCCGCGGGCGATTCCGGTGCCGGCGGTTCTTCAACGACGGCCGCCGCCTCGGGTTCCGCCGCTTCCTGTGCGGCCGCCTCGGTCACGGTTTCCGGCGCGGCCTCGGCGGCCGGTTCCGCGATGGCTTCGGGCGCGGGCTCGGCTTCCACCGGAGCCTGCTCTGGCTCCGGCGCGGCCTCGGCGGCCGCTTCCGCGGTGGCCTCGGGTTCGGCGGCCGGTGGTGCCTGCTCTGGCTCTGGCTTGGTCTCGGCGGCGACTTCCGCACTCTCTATTTCGCCGGTTGCTGCCGCGACCTTGCGAACCACCTTCTTGCGGGTCACCTTCTTCCTGGCGGGCGCGGCGGCTTTCTGGCCCTGCTTGACCGGTTTTCCGCTCGCGTCGAGTTCCACGAACTCGTCCTCGACCACCTCAACCTGCGGCATCGACGCGCGACCCTCGAGGACCGACTCGGCCACCAGTTGCGCGTACAGGCGATTGGAGCGGATCGCGTCGTCGTTACCCGGGATGACGTAGTCGATACTGTCCGGCGAACAGTTGGTGTCGACCACGGCAATGACCGGAATCCCCAGCTTGCGCGCCTCCTTCACCGCGATGTCCTCGTGGTCCACGTCGATGACGAACATCGCGTCGGGCAGGCCCTTCATGTCCTTGATGCCGCCCAGGCTGCGTTCCAGTTTTTCCTGCTCACGGGTCAGGCTCAGCACCTCTTTCTTGCCCAGATGGTTGAAGCCGCCTTCCTCACGCATCTGTTCGAGGTGCTTCAGACGCTTGATGGATTGCCGGATGGTGCGGAAATTGGTCAGCATGCCGCCAAGCCAGCGGTGCGATACGTATGGCATTGCGCAGCGCTGCGCTTCCTCCTCGATCGCGGCGCTGGCCGAGCGTTTGGTGCCGACGAAAATCACGGTGCCGCGCTTGGCGGTCAGGCTGCTGATGAAATTCAGCGCGTCCACCAGCAGCGGCAGCGTCTGTTCCAGGTTGATGATATGAATCTTGCCCCGGGCTCCGAAAATATACGGTGCCATCTTGGGATTCCAATAACGGGTTTGATGCCCGAAATGCACGCCAGCCTCGAGCATCTGGCGCATGGTGACATTGGCCATGATCAGTACCTTTCATACAGGCGGAAGCCGGCGCACCGGGCGCCGATTTCCTGGGTTAATCCTCCATGCACCCTGGCCGGAAACCCCGTGTCGTCGGAGCACCCTACCGGGCAGTTGCGGTGCATGTGCGTATTGGCGCGACGTGCGCCTTGGCGCGCCTCGCCTTGCTTGCCTCGTCCCGGTCCAGCCGGCGGACGGGCACGGCTTTATACCAGATCGCGGGAGCGTGGGCAACGGCCCCGGCCCGGTTCAGGCCATGGATCTCAGCAGTTCCGCGGCGCGTCTGAGCCACTGGCGCTGGGCCTTGCGGTAGTGGGCGGGCGCCAGCCTCGCGTCATTGAGCAGCAGTTCCAGCTCTTCGCGGGCCTGGCCTGGCTCGCCCGCCGCATGTAGCGCTCGCGCCAGGCGGTAGCGCGCCTGCGCGCCGGGAAAATAGCTGGCCAGGGATCGGAACTCAGAGATCGCGGATGCGCTGCGTCCCGCCGCCTCGAGGGCCCGTGCATAGAGGAGGTGGGCCTGGGGAGACTTGAATTCCGGGTTCTCGCGGCGCAGGGATTCCAGGATTTCCACCGCCTCGCCCGTCCGTCCGGCCGCGAAGCGGGCCCGGGCCCGGAGCAGCAGCAGGTTGGGCTCGGTGCTGAACAGCCCGGTCAGCGCCTGCCCGAGGATGTCCTCGGCGGCCGCGGCCTGGCCCGCGTCCAGCAACGCTTCCGCGTAGCGCCGCGCATTGTCGGCATTCGGCGAACGCTCCCAGGCCAGGGCGTGGGTGCGCAGGCTGGCCCCCGGCTGCACCACGGCGCGCAACCGTCGCCGGAGCCGCTGGCCGCCGACGCTGGCCCTGAGCTCCGGCAAAACCTCCATGAGCAGGTAGGCCGCGCCGCCGAGCAGCGGCAAAAACAGCAGCACGAGCACCCAGTAGCGATTGCGGCCGGTCACGAACACGTGGATCACCAGCAGAACCTGGATCAGATAGGTCAGCAGGACCGTCATCGATTGGGGCATCGGGATCGGGCGCCGCGTCGGCTCTTTCAGTCGGGCCGGGCGAGGTCTTCCAGCATGGCGCGCAGGAACCGCGCGGCCTCGCCGCCGGTTACCGCGCGGTGATCGAAGGTCACGGACAGCGGGAGCATGCGGTGGACCTCGAAGCCGCCCAGCACCGGCACGACCTCGTGGCGGAGCTTCCCGGCCGCGACGATGCACACGCAGGGCGGGGTGATGATCGGGGTGGCGTAACGGCCCGCGAACACGCCCACGTTGGAGAGCATGATGGTGTAGTCCTTCAGGTCGGCCGGCGGGATGGAGCGATTGGCCACGTTGTCCCGCAGCCGATCGACCGCCGCGCGCACCTCCGTAGCCGCGAGTGCGTGGATGTTGCGCACCGCCGCCACGAACAGCCCGTCCTCGGTGTCGATGGCGAGCCCGGCGTCCATCCCCTTGTGCACCAGGCGCATATTCTGCTCGCTGTCGTACCAGGCGTTGAGGCCTGGCTCGGCACGGGCCCCGGCCCACAGTGAACGCAGCAGGCGCACGGTGATGTCCTGCCCGTAATTCCAGCGGTGAATGTCCGCATCGTCCATGATCGAGGTGTGCACCACGTTTCGATGCGCCTCGGTCATGACCCGTGCCATCGTGCGGCGCGTGCCGCGGATCGGCTCCCAGGCGCCGCTGGGCTCGATGCGTGGAGGCAGCGCGCTCTGCGGCGTCGCCGCCCGGCGCCCGGCCGGTGCGGGACTGGCTGCGGCCCGCTCGACGTCCGCGCGGGTGACCACGCCGTCCCTGCCGCTCGGGCTTACGCTGGCGAGGTCGACGCCGAGTTTGCGCGCGAGCGCCCGCACGGCCGGCGTGACTTTGACCCCGGCCACCTGGGTGACGCCCTCGGTGACCACGGTATCGGAGACCTCGACGCTGCCGACCACGGTGGCGAAGTCCTCCCGCATCGGACCGGTCTCCGGTTCCTCGGCCGCGGGCTCGGGCTCAGGTTCAGCCTCGGGCTTGGGTTCGGGCGCGGGCTCCTCATGCCCGGCGTCCGCCGCTTCCCCCTCCACTTCGAAACCCGCCAACGGCTTGCCGGTCTCGATCACGTCACCGGCCTGGCCGAACAGTTTCGCGACGGTCCCGGTGTAGGGGCTGGGCACCTCGACCACCGCCTTGGCGGTTTCCATGGACACCAGCGGGTCATCCGTCTTCACCGCGTCGCCGACCTTCACCAGCCATTCGACGATTTCCGCGTCCGGCAGCCCCTCGCCGAGATCGGGCAGGTAAAAAATCTTCATGACACGTCCATGACTGCGTTGACCGCGTTCAGTACCCGCTTGACGCTGGGGATGTATTGGGTCTCCATCTTGTACAGCGGCATGATGGAGTCATATCCGGTCACCCGCTTCACCGGCGCCAGCAGGTCGAAGATACCCGCATCGGCGAGTCCGGCCGCAATCTCCGCGCCCACACCGCAGCGCCGCGCCGCTTCGTGAACGATCACGCAGCGCCCGGTCTTGGCGACCGACTCGATGATGGTGTCCATGTCGAGCGGGCTGATCGTTGCCACGTCGATAACCTCCGCGCTGACGCCCTGGGCGGCCAGTTGGTCCGCTGCCGCCAGCGTTTCCTTGATCATCGCGCCCCAGGTCACGAGGGTGACGTCCGTACCGTCGCGCAGCACATAGCAGACGTCCAGCGGCAGTTCTTCCCCGTTGTCCTCGACTTCTTCCTTGTGCAGGCGGTAGATGCGCTTGGGCTCCAGGAACACCACCGGGTCGGGGTCGCGGATCGCCGCCAGCAGCAGGCCATAGGCGCGGGCCGGCGACGAGGGGATCACCACGCGGATGCCGGGGATGTGCGCGAACATCGCCTCGGTGCTCTCGGAATGGTGTTCGGGGGCGTGGATGCCGCCGCCGAACGGGGCGCGCAGCACCATGGGGCAGGTCAGCCGGCCCCGCGTGCGGTGCCGCATGCGGGCCGCGTGGCTGGCGATCTGGTCCACCATCGGGTAGATGAACCCCATGAACTGGGCTTCGGCCACCGGTTTCAGGCCTTGCACGGCCATGCCCACCGACAACCCGGCGATCATGACCTCCGCCAGCGGCGTGTCGATGACCCGCTTGTCACCGAACCGTTGCTGCAGGCCGGCGGTTGCCCGGAACACGCCGCCGTTGATCCCGACGTCCTCGCCGAGAATGACCACGCTTTCGTCGTGTTGGAGTTCCCATGCCAATGCCATGGTGACGGCCTCGACGAGGGTGACGCGCGCCACTACCGCAGTTCCTCCACCGCCTGGTCCCGCTGCTTCCGCAGCGGGGCCGGCATGTCGCCGAACATGTAATCGAACATCGATTCGATGGACGGCTGCCCCTTGGCGAGGTATTCCTGCACCTGTTCCTCCACCATCTGGCTGACCTGCTGCTGCAACGCCTTTTCCTGCGTGTCGTTCCAGGCCCCCTGTTCGCTCAGGTAGGTGCGCAGTCGCAGGATCGGCTCGCGCTTCCACGCCGCCTGGACTTCCTCGTCCTCGCGGTAGCGCGTGGCGTCATCGGCGGTGGTGTGGTCGGACAGGCGGTAGGTGATCATTTCCAGCACGCTGGCGCCCTTGCCGGCGCGGGCCTGCTCGATGGCCGTCTCCATCGCCCAGCGGCAGGCGATGAGGTCGTTACCATCCACCTGGACCGACGGCAGTCCGCCGGCAATGCCTTTCTGGGCGAGGGTCTTGGCCTTGTTCTGCTTGCTGCGGGGTACCGAGATGGCCCACTGGTTGTTCATCACCACCAGCACCAGGGGCAGGCTGAATGCGCTGGCAGCGTTGATCGCCTCCAGAAAATCGCCCTTGGAGCTGCCGCCATCGCCGACCACCGTCACCGCCACGCGTGGCTCGCCCCGCAGCTGAAACGCCAGGGCCGCCCCCGCCGCATGCAGGCACTGGGTGGCGATCGGCACGCACCAGGCGAAATCGTGCGCCGGCCCGGAGAAATCGTTGCCCCGTTCGTCGCCGCCCCAGTAGAGCAGGATCTCCGACATCTTGACGCCCCGGTAGAGCTGGGCCCCATACTCCCGGTACATGGGCGCCAGGCAGTCCTCCTTGCGCATGGCACTGCCGATGGCCACGTGGGCGGCCTCGTGGCCCAGGCAGGATGCGTAGGTGCCGAGTTTGCCGGTGCGCTGCAGGGCCACGGCCTTCTTGTCGAACGCCCGCGTCGCCACCATCAGGCGGTACAGCTCGGTCAGCTGGTCAAAATCCCTGGCCAGCGCCGGCACATCCTCGGAAATCAGGCGCCCGTCCGGAGACAGGAACTGGTAGTAGTCGATTTTGAAGGAAGCGGCGGTGGCAGGCATCGATGAATCCTGAGTTCCGGTTCGGGTGTCCTGGAAGTTGCGACCGGGGGGCCGGTCAGCCGGCTGTTTCGCGCAACCGGGTGTCCGGCAGGTACGATCCAGGCGATACAACCCGTTATTATACGGATTAAGCGCGCTTGTGAGAAAGCGCATACCCGTCGGGGCAGAAGCCAATGAAACGCAGCAACAAGCCATCCGAAGCGGAGGTCACCGCCGCCAACAAGCGGCCGCTGGAAGCCGGCATCCAGACCGATCTGCAACGCCAGCTGACCTACGATAGCTACCTGGACCTCGACCGGCTGCTCTCGGCGCAACGACCGCTGAGCGATCCACCGCACCACGACGAGATGCTGTTCATCATCCAGCACCAGACCTCCGAGTTGTGGATGAAGCTGATCATTCACGAGCTCTCGGCAGCCATCCGCCACATTGCCGCGGACGAGCCCGGCCCGGTGAGCAAGATTCTTGCGCGGGTCAAGCAGGTCCAGCGGCAGCTGTTCGAGCAGTGGGCGGTGCTGGAGACACTGACCCCGAACGAGTACGCCGAATTCCGCGCCGTACTGGGCTCCGCATCGGGATTCCAGTCGCTGCAATACCGCATGGTGGAATTCCTGCTCGGCAACAAGAACCGGGAGCTGCTCGCGGTCTTCAGGCATCGTCCGGATGCCCATGCGGCCTTGCGCAGACTGAGCGATGCGCCCAGCATCTACGATGAATTCCTGCGCTTCCTGGCGCGCCGCGGCCATGCCGTACCGGCGGTGCATCTGGAGCGTGACTGGAGCGAGCCCCATGTGCGTGACCCCCGGCTGGTGCCGGTGTTCAAGGGCATCTATGACCATCCGCGCGATTACTGGGTCGAGTACGACCTGTGCGAGAAGCTGGTGGACGTGGAGGAGAGCTTCCAGTTGTGGCGCTTCCGCCACATGAAAACCGTGGAGCGCATCATCGGCTTCAAGCGCGGCACCGGCGGATCCTCGGGCGTGGAGTTCCTCAAACAGGCGCTGGAACTGACCTTCTTCCCGGAATTGCTGGACGTGCGGACCGAAATCGGCGCCTGATCCGCCCGTGGCTCAGGCGCTCGCCTCGTCGATGGACGCGGCACTGCGCTGCAGGCGGGTGAGCAAGGCGCTGAGCACTTCGATCTCTTCCTCGCTCAGCTTCGACAGCAGGCGCCGCTCGTAAGCCAGCGCCTTGGGCACGACCTGCTCGAACAGGGCCCGTCCCTTGTCGGCGGTCAATTCCATCGGCTGGCGCCGCCGGTCGTGCCGGTGCGGGCTGCGGTGCACCAGGCCCTGATGCCGGAGCTTCTTGACGGCGCGGCTGACGGCCACCTTGTCCATTGCGGTGCGCTCGGTGATCTGGCTGGCGGTCAGGCCGGGAAACCTGCCGAGCACCGCGATGATGCGCCACTCGGTCACGCTCAGCCCGTAGTCCCGGCGATACGCGGTGGAGATGCCCTGGCTGACGGTGTTGCTCAGCAAGGACAGGCGATAGGGCAAAAAGGACTCGAGAATGAAACCGTCCGCCGGTTTTCGCTGTTTCTTCAAGGCGACCACGACCCTGCGCTTGCAATTAGTTACAAANNATTAGTTACAAATGTAACTATAAATAGTGGCTGATTGCAATGGCCTATCTCCCGGGCTTCGGATTACGGGAATCGCGGCGCGCCAGGACCGCGGGCCCGGAGGAACATCATGAACGAAACACGTGAAAATCCACTCGGCGTGGATGGTTTTGAATTTGTCGAATATGCGGCGCCCGATGCCCGGCCCCTGCACCGGTTGTTCCGGAGCATGGGGTTCAGTCCGGTGGCCCGGCATCGCCGACGCCACATTACCCTTTACCGGCAGGGTGGCATCAACTTTCTCATCAACGAGGAGCCGGACTCTTTCGCAAACCGATTCGCGGAACTTCATGGCCCGTGCTGCACCGGCTTCGCCTTGCGGGTCGACAACGCGCGTGAGGCCTACGACGCGACCATCGCGCGGGGGGCGGAATCGATGGCCGACATTTCCGGTGGTGCACTGGACTGTCCGCGCATCAGCGGCATCGGGGGGTCCGTTCTATACCTCACCGATCGCCGCAAAGGCAGCATGCTGGCCGGCGAGTACATGCTGCTGGAGGGCGCCGATCCCAACCCGGAGGGCTACGGCCTGACCTGGATCGATCACCTCACCCACAACGTCTATTACGGCAACATGGACGAGTGGGCCGATTACTACCGGCGGTTGTTCGGTTTCTATGAAGTGCGTTATTTCGACATCAAGGGGCAACACACCGGGCTCAAATCGCGCGCCATGACCTCGCCCACCGGGGCGATCAGCATTCCGATCAACCAGTCCGAAGATCCGAAGAGCCAGATCAACGAATACCTCGAGGCCTACAACGGCGAGGGCGTGCAACACATTGCGCTGTACACGGAAGACATTTATCGCACCGTGGAAGCCATGCACGCGGCCGGCATCGAGTTCCTCGACACCCCCGATACCTATTACGAGATCATCGACCGGCGCATACCCGAGCACGGCGAGGACCTCGATCGCATGCGAAAAAATCGCATCCTGATCGATGCCGACGAGGAGACGCACACCAAGTTGCTGCTGCAGATTTTCACCCACACCAACATCGGGCCGATCTTCTTCGAAATCATTCAGCGCAAGGGCAACAAGGGTTTTGGTGAAGGCAATTTCACCGCCCTGTTCGAGTCGATCGAGCTCGACCAGATGCGCCGCGGCGTGCTGTAGGGGGCGATCCATGGCCAGGAACTGGATTACCACGCCCCGGGTCGAGGGCGAGTCTTCACGGCAGGCGCACTGCGACCTGCCTGCAGGAACGTATGAGCGCGAACTGGGCAAGGAAGGTTTCTTCGGGCCAGCGGCGCACATGCACCACCGCCATCCGCCCACGGCCTGGGTGCGCTTCGATGGCGACCTGCGTCCGCGGGCGTTCGATACCACCCGCCTGGACGGGTTCGGCCCGAACCCCTGGGATGCCACCGAACTGCTGAGCAACGCACATGTCAGGCTGCGCATCTGGGAGATGCGCGAGTCGATGGACCAGCTGGTCCGCAATGCCGACGGCGACGAGTTGCTGTTCATCCACCAGGGCGCCGGTCAGCTGTTTTGCGATTACGGGCGCCTGGAGGTCGGGGAAGGCGATTACCTCATGCTGCCGCGCAGCACGATGTGGCGGCTGGAATCGGCGCAACCGATGCGCCTGTTGCTGATCGAGGCAACCAATTCATCCTACCTGCTGCCGGACAAGGGCCTGCTCGGTCCGCACGCGATTTTCGATCCCGCGATGCTGGATTACCCGCGCATCGACGAGGCCTTCCTGGCGCAGCAGGACGAGACCGAGTGGCAGGTGCTGGTGAAGCGTAACCGGGCGGTCACGGCGATCACCTATCCCTTCAACCCGCTCGATGCCACCGGTTGGCATGGCGACCTGATGCCGGTGCGGATCAACTGGCGGGATATCCGGCCGCTGATGAGCCACCGCTACCACCTGCCGCCGTCGGCGCACACCACCTTCGTCGCCAACCGCTTCATCGTCTGNNAACGGACCCGGGCGCGCTCAAGGTGCCGTTTTTCCACAACAACGACGACTACGACGAAGTCATTTTTTATCACGCGGGCCAGTTTTTCAGTCGCGACAACATCCATCCGGGCATGATCACCCTGCACCCCTGCGGCTTTACCCACGGCCCGCATCCGAAGGCCTTGCGCAATGCTTTCGAGCAGGCCTCGCCGGGGACCGACGAAGTGGCCGTGATGGTCGACACGCGCGATGCGCTGGAAGTCAGCGCCGGGGCCGAGCCGATCGAGTGGCCGCAGTACGTGGATTCCTGGCAGGAGTAGGCGCGGATGAAACTGGCATCGCTCAAGGCCGGCGGCCGTGACGGCACGCTCATCGTCGTTGACCGGGCCCTGCGGCACTTCGTGGTGGCATCCGAAGTTGCGCCCACGCTGCAGGCCGCGCTCGACGACTGGCAGAACACCGCGCCGCGGCTGAACAGCCTGGCCGACGACCTTGCCCATGGCCGACATCCCGACAGCCGGCCATTGGCGGAGGCCGATCTGGCCGCGCCGCTACCGCGTGCCTTCGAGTTCCTCGACGGCAGTGCCTACCTGCCGCACGTCGAGCGGGTGCGCCGCGCGCGTGGCGCCGAGGTGCCGGAGTCGTTCTACACCGATCCCCTGATGTACCAGGCGACCTCGGCGGGCTTCCTGGGCCCGCGCGACCCGGTGCGGGTGCAGAGCGAGGAGTTCGGTATTGATTTCGAGGCCGAGGTCATCGTCGTAACCGATGACGTACCCATGGCGGTCACTGCCGAGCAGGCAGGGAAGCACATCCAGCTCGTTGGCCTGGTCAATGACGTCAGCTTGCGCAACCTGATCCCGGCCGAACTGGCAAAGGGTTTCGGTTTCCTGCGGTCCAAACCGCGCTCCGCGCTGTCCCCGGTGCTGGTGACGCCGGACGAGCTGGGGGAGGCATGGCGGGACTGCGTGTTGCATCGGCCCCTGGTCTCGCGCCTCAACGGGGAACTGTTCGGGCAGCCCGACGCCGGGGTCGACATGCAGTTCAGCTTTGCGGAACTCGTCGCGCACGCGGCCAGCACCCGACCGCTGGCCGCCGGCACGATCGTGGGCTCCGGCACCATTGCCAATCAGGATACGTCGCTGGGCGCCTCCTGCCTGGCCGAGAAGCGTGTTCTGGAAATCATCGCCAGCGGTCAGCCAACGACGCCGTTCATGAGCTTTGGCGACACCATCAGCATCGAAATGCTGGACACCGAGGGGCAGTCCATCTTTGGGCGCATCGAGCAGGTCATCGAACGCTATGAGCCGTGATTCGGCCGAACGGCTGGTGCTGTTCGACTACTGGCGCAGTTCGGCGGCCTACCGCGTGCGCATCGCGCTCAACCTCAAGGGGCTCGATTACGAGCAGCGGGCGGTCAACCTGGTACACGGCGACGGTGAGCACCTGAGCGCGCAGTATCGGGCGATCAACCCGCAGCAGCTGGTTCCGACCCTGCTGCATCGGGGTCGGGCGCTCACCCAGTCGCTGGCGATTTGCACGTACCTGGACCAGCTCTTCCCCACACCCCTGCTGGTGCCGTCCGATCCGGTGGCGGGGGCGCGGGTGCGCGCCCTGGCGTTGCTGATCGCATGCGACATCCATCCCATCAACAACCTGCGCGTGCAACGTTATCTCAAGGCGGAGCTGGGCGCGGGCGAGACGGCCGTGTCGGACTGGATGCAGCACTGGATGACGGTCGGGTTCTCAGCGCTCGAGGCCATGCTTGCCGGCAGCGAGGAAACCGGCCGGTTCTGCCAGGGCGACCAGCCGGGTCTCGCGGACTGCTGCCTCGTGCCGCAGGTCTACAATGCCGAGCGTTTTGACTGTGACCTGTCGGGTTTCCCGATGATACGGGCCATCGCAGCGCATTGCCGCGAGCAACCGGCGTTCGCGGCGGCGGCGCCGGAATGCCAGCCGGATGCGGTGCCCGCTTAGCGGGCGTGCACCGCTGGAATGCGGGGTTGAACATTTCCCACCGGTGCGAGCTTCGGTCATAATCGTGTGCCGGGACCGGATGGGAACGCCTGCATGAATCGACTCACCCCGCTGTTGTGCGCGGTATTGCTGGTAGCCGCCAGTTGCGCTTCGGTCAAGCCGGGTCCGGCCGCATTCGATTCTGCCGCGCAGGCCATAGCGGCGGCCGAACGTGCCGGGGCGGAAGAGCTGGCGCCGGTGGAACTGCGTTTCGCGCGTGAGAAACTGGCCGAGGCGCAGCGCGGCATGGAGCAGGGCAAATACGATATCGCCCTGTACCTGATCGAAGAATCCGAGATCAATTCGGAACTGGCCATCGAGCTGTCCCGCACCGCCCAATCCCGGCGCCGGGTGAACGAGCAGCGCCGGGAACTCGAACTGATGCGCGAGCAGCTGGAGAGCGAGTTCGGGGAGGCATTCGAATGAACGGCCCTGCCCGAAGCCTGGCCGTGGCCCTGGCCGTACTCCTCATCACCGGCTGCTCCTCCGCACCGAAAAAGGATCTCGCGCTCGAGCGGGTGCGCGAGCAACTGCAGCAGCTGAAGTCCGATGAGGAGTTGATCGGCTATGCACCCCTGGCTTTGGGCGAGGCGGAGCGGGCCTTGCGCACCGCCGAGCAGGCGACCGGCAACGAGAATTACCGCTTCCACCTGATCTACATGGCGGACCGTCGCATCCAGGTGGCCCGCACCATGGCCCAGCGCGAAAAGCTCGAGCAGGCCCTCGACGCCCTCGCGAGCGAGCGTAGCGACATGCTGGTGAAAGCGAGCCAGCTGGAAACCGAGCGCGCGCGCGCTGAGGCCGAACAGGCGCGCCTGCTGTTTGCCGCCTCGGT
>WVWV01000037.1:0-72742 GCA_011773845.1 Lysobacterales bacterium
GCGCGTGAGGCGCAGGACCGATTGGCGGCCGAGGCGCTGGCCGACGCGCCAGACCAGCTTGCCCTCATCGCAACCCGACCAGGTAAAGCTGGCGGAGCCGACCACCTCGCGCGTGACCTTGCCGGGATCGAACGCCGGGCCGAAAACGCCGCCGTTCAAGCGCAGCAACTCGGGAAACAGTATGCGGTTGCCCGTGACCTGGCCGGTGGCGATGTACCAGTCCTGGCTGCCTGCATCGTCATAGGTAAACCAGTACAGCACGGCCCGCTGGTCGGCCAGCATCTCGATGATGAAGCCCTCGCCGTCGCGTGACGGATCGGCCCAGGCAGAAGCCAGTCCGGGTTCGGCCAGGAACGGCGGAAGCAGATCCTGGTCGGTGAGTTGCACGCTCAGCGTGCGGTCGACGTCTCCCGTGTCGCCTTCCTCGCCGGCTGAATTTTCATAACCGGACCAGGCGCCGGCCCGCCAGTAGGCGGCGGTTGCAGGGTTCCCGTCCAGCAGCATGCGCACCATGTCGGCCGTGAGGTGGGCCCATTGGGCCTCGGTGGAGCCCACAACCTGGCCGCTGTTGACCTCATCGCGCGGCAGCGTGAAGCCGATGACGACCGCGTCATCGCGATAGCGCAGGTAGCCTCCGGGGGCCGGGCCGGCCCGGTCGCGCCACTCGGGATCCGAGGTTTCCACGGTCAGGTTGTTGTCGCCAACGCGCAGGCCGGTGGATACGAACAGGGAGCTCTCGAGCTGGCCCGGAAAGGGCACGATGGCGCCGCCTTCCCGCCAGCGCATCGGTTTACTGTAGGCCACCCACAAGGTGTAGGCCCTGCCCAGCTGCAGCGCTTGCAGCTGGTTGAGGTACCGTTCACGCTGGCGGGTGTCGGTCGGGTCCCAGGCAGCCTCGAAGACCACCGCCTCGCTCTCCGGGTCGAACACCTTCGCCTCGAGCACTGCCGGCGGTCCGGCCTGCCGGTAGTAGACGGCGGCAAAACTCTGCGCCAACTGCTCGCGAACGCGAGTGATTTCCGACTCCGGCAGTATGAACCCGTCATGGCAATTGTTCGCTTCGCCGCCGTAATCCGCCCCGCAACCCGGACTGGGCGCATGAAACGCCTGACCGCCGGTGGGTTCGACCTCCAGGGTCCAGGAGGGCACCTGGTAGGTGTGGGTGAAGTATTCATCGGTCGAGCCAATGCCCTGGCTGACCGGCACCGAGGCGCGGTTGCTGAATAGGTAGTTCTTGCCGACAAAGGATCGGTGATGGTTGCTGAACAGGCTCAGTACCGCCTCGGTTTGCCCGGTCAGGCGGTTGTTGGCATTGCGGGCCCAGAAATGCACCTGCGAGAACGAATGCACATCCGTGTAGAGCCGCAGTTCTTCCACGGGCCCCAACCCGGCCGCCGCGTCCAGCGCCCGGGTTTCCGGTTCGGAGGCCGGGCTGGCGCCATGATGGACCAGTGACCGGGAATCGGACGACGAGCGTTCGGGGTTGGTGTTCCAGAATGGGGCGTTGTTGCGGTTCAGATCCACGCCCTCGAGGTGGTCGAGGGTGGTCAGCAGATCCTCGTCGGCGTTGCGCATGTTCTTGCGCCGCATGCGACCATCGCGTGGGGAGGTGTCGGGATTGGAGGGGTCGGTGTTCAGGTAATTGCGGGCCGGATACCGCTGCGTCTGCAGGAAGCCGTCGATATTGAGCGTGGGGATCACGATCACATTGAGGTTCTCGCGCAGGTAGTCGTAGAAGTGATCGTCCTCGGGGTGGGTGGCGAGCAGTTCGAGAATTCCCGTGACCACCTCCGGCGACTGCCACTCGCGGGCATGGATGCCGCCGTTGGTCAGCATGGCCGGCTCGGGCAGGCCATCGACGGTCTCCAGATCCGCATCGCCGAGGCGATAGGCCCAGATGTCACGGCCGGCGAGCGTGGTGCCCACGACCTCGCCATGCACCCAGGGGGTGGTGGCCTGGAGATCCTGGTGGCGGGCGTGCAGGCCCGCGTAGCTGCGAAAGCCGTCGAACGGCAGTGGCGTATCTACGGGGATGGGGACCGCGTAGCCGAGCGCGATGCGGTCATTGGCCCCGGTCGGGTTGCGCTCCACCCATTGCGTCATCCGCGCCTGCTGCGCCGGGACCGATGTCGCGAGCGCCAACAGCCCGCCCAGCATGAGCAACCGCGTGCGAATCATGGGTCGACTTCCCGGGGGGGCTGGAGCCGATGAAGTTGCAAGGCCAGCGCGGCCCGACGGGCCGTCAGCGATGCAGGGTCGCCGGCGGCGAGGTCCCGCAAGCGGGCCAGCATGACGTGAGAAGCCGTCGTGGCCAGCGCCAGCGCCGCGCTCGAGCCGAGCATCGGCTCGGCCAGCAGCGCCACCAGCAATTCCTGGCTGGCGGTGTGGTCCGCCAGCAGCGGGGCCAGTTCCGCCAGGGCCACGGCCGCCGCCGCCGGTGGGAGGTGCTCCAGCAGGTCGACCAGCAGAGCGTGCGTGTCGGCTCGCGGCAGGATGCCCGAGGTTTCGCGCAGCAGCCGCGCCAGGGCGGGCCCGTCGCCATGGCGCAGGCTTTCGCGCAACAGTGGCGCGTCATTCGCGCGCAGGGCCGCCGAGGCCGCCAATCGGAACAGATCGGGTTGCTGCTCGATGACCGCCAACGCGCCCAAAGCCACCTCTTCCAGAGCATGCGCTCCGGCCTGGTCCAGCGCATCGATCAGCCCGCTGCGGGCCGGCCCTCGCCGCTCGGCCCGGTAGCGTTCGACCAGGGCCTGCGGATCACGGGCCAGCAGGCGTGCCCCGGTGTAGGCGGACTCCTCGCGTAACCACAGGTGCTCAGCGCCCCACGCCGCCGCCGGGATGTTGAACAGCGGCACGGCCGCGGTGGAGTGGTCCTCGTGCGCAACCCGCACCTGCGGGCGGTAGCTGCGCAGGAAAGCGGTTACCGCAGGCGGTACGGTGCTCGCTGGCAGATGCTTCAATTCCTGGGCGAATTGGAACAGCACGCTCTCGCGGACCGGGGCCGGCCACAGCGGGTCGCTGGCGGTCGATTCCAGCAAAGCCAGCACCGCGGTTTCGTCACCCGCCAGGACGGCGCCACGGAGCTCGGCGCGCCGCTCGCCAGTGTCCGCAAGCTCGATGATTTGCAGAGCTGACTCCCGGTCCCAGATGCCTCCGGGCACCGGTTCCCCTGCCGGCAGCGACAACGGTGAAGTGAAAGCTGCCAGCAGGAAGAGGGTGCTTACAAACGTTCGCATGGTGTCATCCTGAGTTTAACGAACCGTGCACCAAGAGTCGCCGGTGCCGGGACCATTTCGGGCGTTACACAGAGGACCCGCGCAGGGCGGGCGAAATCTCACGCGAGCGCGCGCCCGGTCGGTTCAGGGCTGGGTCGCTTGCAGCGCCTCGTAGCCGGTGGCATTGAAGACGCCGCTGTAGCCCAGGGCTTCGAGCGCGGCCTGGGCCAGGCCCGCACGTCGTCCGCTGCCACAGTACAGGACCACCGGCCGGTCGTGGCCTGGGCCGATCAACTCGGCGAGGGCGGCCGTTTCCGTGTGCGCAATGTTGACTGCACCTTCGATGTGGCCCTCGGCATACTCCTCCGAAGAGCGGACGTCGACCAGCAATGCACCGGCCGTAATCATTTCCCAGCCCTTCGCGGCCTGCTCGACGTTGCCGCCGGCCGCCCAGGCCGCCAGGGTGGTCAGCAGTGCCAGCAATCCGATGAAATTGCGCGTGGCTGCTCTCATGATAGGGTTGCCTCCTGTTTGCCTCGCTGGGGGCGTCCCGCCCCAGCGCCGGGGGGTCTCGCCGGGGCTCGCCGCGGCTCGAGCCGGCGCATTCGCGGTGTGCCGGTCGCCCGAATTCGATTTTCCGTGATCTGGCCAATACCCTCAAGATGCCTGGTTTGGCGCCGGCAAGCTGGGCCGATGCTGCCGGTTTGGCGCATCGGCGGAGTGTGCTATGTTGCCGGCAGTCGACAATGGTATCCGATGGAGTTGCAATGACAAACCCGCCGGTCAACGCGATGGAATACCCGGGTGGCGTGCTGGCCATCGATACGGGCTTCATGCGGGACCGCAAAGCCAGCAGCTATCTGCTGGAGGCAGGCTCGGAAGCGGCATTCATCGAAACGGGCACCAATGCCAGCGTGCCTCGCCTGATGGAAGTGCTGCGCTGGAGAGGGTGGCTTCCCGAGCAGGTGCGCTACGTGATCGTCACGCACGTTCACCTCGATCATGCTGGCGGTGCGGGGCGCCTCATGCAGGCGTTGCCGGAGGCCACCCTGCTCGTCCATCCGCGCGGCGCCGGGCACATGATCGATCCCTCGCGGTTGGAGGCCAGCGTGCGGGGCGTTTACGGGGACGAGGTCTATGACGCGACATACGGCACTTTGATCGCGGTCGCCGCTGAGCGGGCCCGGTCGATGCAGGACGGTGAAAGCGTTAACCTGGGCGAGCGCAAACTCACCTTCATCGACACCCCTGGGCACGCGCGGCATCATTTCTGCGTATGGGACGAGGTCACTCGGGGCTGGTTCACGGGCGATACGTTCGGTCTCTCCTACCGCGATCTCGACACCGAGCAGGGTCCATTCATATTTCCGACCACCACCCCCATCGAGTTCGACCCGCACGCGCATCGGGCTTCCATTGGGCGCCTGCTGGAAAGGCAGCCCGAGTGCGCTTACCTGACCCATTTCGGTCGCGTGACGAACATCGCCGCGCTGGGCCAGCGCCTGCTCGGGGCGCTGGACGCGCTGGTGGAGATCGCGGAGCGCCACCGGGGCGCGGACGGACGGGAGCAGGCGATCCGCAATGATCATCGCGACTGGCTGATCGGGGCCGTGCGTGCTCACGGCGTGACGATGACAGACGCGGCCTTGCTGGAAGTGCTGGAATCGGACGTTCGGTTGAACGCGCAGGGAGTCGAATGCTGGCTCGATCGCAGCGACTGAGGTGCTTGCAGACCTGCGTGCCATGGGCAAAACGGAGTGCGCCCCGGCGGGCAGAGGGGGAGCCCACCGGGGCGCGATAAGCCGGAATCGGGGCATCGGTCAGACGATGCTCAGGGAGAAAACGAAAGCCCCGCCCGGCTCATTCTGATCATTTCATTCGCTCTGTTAGACGCCGCGCCACCTTCAAGGGTTACATGGCGTCGTGCAGCACCTGACATGCTAGCGCTTGCCGGGCTCGGGCGAACGTGAACAAAGTCATGGCCGGGGCTGATTGGAGGGCGGACGACTGCGCGCCCGTTGAGGTCCGGGTGACCTCAGGGCAGCAGGTGTCGGAGCTTGTGCCTGTAGGAGCGCGACAGTTTGACGGTGTGACCGGAGTCAAGGGTCAGGAAATACTCGCCGTTGATGTGAGATCGCATGTTCTTCACACGCTTGACGTTAATGATGGTGGAGCGGTGAATCCGGTGCAGGTGATCCGGGTCGAGCTCTGCTTCCAGGCGTTTCATGGTCATGCGCATGATGTGGGTCATCCCCCCGGCGTGGACGCACATGTAATCACCGGCCGCATCGATCCAATCGATGTCTTCCTGCTTGACCCAGGTGGTGTGGCCACCGTCGCGGATGGCCAGCCTGGCTGGCTCCTTGCGCTGTATGGATTCGGCTCCCTGTTCCTCAGCCTCGGACAGGCGCTCCAGCGGCCCACCCGTCAGATCACTCAGCACCTTGAGCAGCTTGTTGCGCTGGGCCTGGCGCTTCCGCTGGCTCTGCTGCACGCGCAGCTTTGCCAGGGCCCGCTCCAGACGGTCATCCTTCACGGGCTTGAGCAGGTAATCGATGGCATTGGCCTCGAAGGCGCGCACTGCAGGCTCGTCAAGGGCGGTGACAAAAATGATCGACGGCAAGACCTCGTTCCGCAATTCCCGGATCACATCGAAGCCGCTCATGCCGGGCATCTGGATGTCGAGGAACACCGCATCCGGGGCAAGGGCACGGATCTTGCCGACCGCCTCGCGGCCATCGCGGGCCTCGGCAATCACGTCGACGCAGCCGCTGCGCCCCAGGCGATGCTTGAGGCTGCGCCGAGCCGGGGCCTCGTCATCGACGATCAGAGCCTTGATCTTTTTCTCAACCGATGCGCTCAAAGGGAATGCAAATCGCTGGTGCCAATCCGAATGGGGGCATTGTTGCAGCGGGGATTCGAGTTCATTTCCATTCAGCACGTCCAGGCGTTCCATGGTGCAGGCCGACACCGCGATTGGACGGCCGGTGGCCAGCGGGCAGAACGGGCGACCCCGGGCCGGTGCCGGCAATGCGGGGACACAGCTTACCATCTTGGCGGGCACCCGCAACGCTGATCGGACCGCTGCCCGCCTTGCTGGCGAAATCGCGCCAGATGGCGCCCTCGATCCGCGTTCCCCGGAGCATGGCGTGGGTGCGGGGTGCGGCAGCGGTTCGCGAGCCTAGCGCAATCGGTCGCGGCCTGCGGTCGCGTGCCGGGTGGGCGGGCCAGCCGGCGCAAAAGCTTCTCCGGTCTCGCTCAGGCAGCGTCGGTAACCGATCGCCTCGGCCAGGTGGCCGCTGCCGATCGCCCTGGTGCCGTCCAGGTCTGCGATGGTGCGGCCGACCTTCACGATGCGGTGGCAGGCCCGTGGCGAGAGTCGCAGGTAACGCGCAGCCTCGTCCAGGAGGGAGCGCTGTTTCGCTCCGAGCTGGCAGAGCTCGCGGACCTGCGGCGCGGAGAGACGGGCATTGGGTGACCCGCTCCGCTGCAGTTGCGTGGCACGGGCCTCCGCCACGCGCCGGCGAACCTCGGCTGAGGGCTCGCCGGCCGGGTGTTGCAAGTCGAGCATGGTGAAGTCCGGGCGCGGCACCTCGACCTGGATGTCGATGCGGTCCAGCAGTGGGCCGGAGATCCGGTTTCGATAACGGGTCACCTGTTCGGCGGTGCAGCGGCAGCGCCCGTCCTGATCGCCCGCCAGCCCACAGGGGCAGGGATTCATGGCGGCAACGAACTGGAAGCGGGCCGGAAATTCCGCTTGCCGGGCGGCCCGTGAAATGACGATGCGTCCGGTTTCCATCGGTTCACGCAGCACTNNGGGCCGCGGCTGCGAGCCGCCGCCCACCAGCGCTACGGCACTGCAGGTATGATGCGGCGCGCGGAAGGGTCGCTGCCGCCAGCGCTCCGGGCGGAAGCCGCCGCGACTGATGGAAGCGAGCGACGCCACTTCCAGGGCCTCGGTTTCAGTCAGGTTCGGCAGGATGCCCGGCAAGCGAGTCGCCAGCATGGTCTTCCCGGTGCCGGGCGGACCGACCATCAGCAGGTTGTGGCCGCCGGCCGCGGCGATTTCCAGGGCACGGCAGGCCCGCGCCTGTCCGACCACGTCGGCGAGGTCGGGAGCCGCGGGTGCCGGCCCGCAGCGAGCCTCGCGGGGCGGGGGCAGTTGCGCGCACCGCTGCAGCCAGCCGACCACCTGCAGCAGGGACGCGGCGCAACGCCGCTCACCCCGGTTTGCCAGCGCTGCCTCAGCCTCGTTGGCCGACGGCACCACCAGGGTGCGCCGGGCCTCGGCGGCTCGCAGCGCGGCCGGCAGTACCCCGCGCACGGCACGCAGTTCGCCGTTCAGGGAAAGTTCGCCCAGAAATTCGCAATCGGCCAGACGATCGCTGCTGACCTGCCCGGAGGCGGCCAGGATGCCCAGGGCGATCGGCAGGTCGAAACCGCCCCCTTCCTTGGGCAACTCGGCCGGTGCCAACGAGATGGTGATGCGGGCAGCGGGGAATTCGAATCCGGCGTTCAGCAGCGCCGCCCTGACCCGGTCCCTCGACTCCCGCACCGCGGTCTCTGGCAGGCCCACCATGGACAACGAGGGCAGGCCGCCGCTCAGATGCACTTCCACGCCGATGCAGGGTGCTTCCACACCCGCACAGGCGCGGCTGTAGACCAGCGCCAAACCCACCTTTCACTCCTCGGGAACCAGGACGGCTGCCACGGTCCACGAGCTTACGTGCGCATTCGAGGGCCGGCGTCCGTGTTTGGATGAAAAACCCGTCCGCCGGGAGCGCTTCAGTCAGTGCTGCGGCCGGGGCGGCATTGCCGGCGACACCCCTGGAGTGCTCGCTGGCGAGCTATCGACTAGGCCGGTTGCGCAGACGCCGCGGCCTTGCGCGTGGTCAATTCGCGTTCGATCTCCAGGACCTTGCTGTCGCTGAGGTTGTAGAAACTCAACACCACCACGTTCAAAACCGCGACGGTGGCCGGCAGCAGGGTGAACATCAGGCGAATGCCGAGCAGCGAGGTTTCGGACTGGGCCACGTTGGCCTCGAATCCGAACGCGGCCAGCAGCCATCCGGAGAGCCCTGCCCCGAGCGTCAGGCCGAATTTCTGCGCAAACATGGAGGCGGAGAACACCAGGCCGGTGGTGCGGCGGCCATGCTTCCACTCGCCGTAATCCGCCACGTCGGCATACATCGCCCACACCAGCGGTGCGGTCGGGCCCGCTATGAATGCGCCCACCACGTTGACGACCAGCATGGTCCAGAATTGATCGGGAGGAATGAAATAAAACAGGGCGGACCCGATGGCGCCGAGGATGGACAGGCCGATCAATGCGTGTTTCTTCTCGAAGCGGTCGCTGAACAGCTTGGTGCAGGCGACCCCCGCGACCAGGGCCAGCGCGCCGGAGGTCATGAACACGGTCGTGCGGTCGAAGAACCAGAGAAACGGCGCGCCGTCGTCGCCGACGTAGTACTTGAAGTAATGGATCGTAACGGCGCTCCTGATGGCGACCTGGGCCAGGGTGAAGATCGCACCGAAACACAGTACCAGCCAGGGCCGGCTGGTGATCAGGATGCGCAGGTCGTTCTTCAGGCTCGCCTGGTCGTCTGGCCCTGCGGTGACGCGCTCCCGGGTGGTGGCGAACGTGAACCAGAACATCAAGATGGACAGCACGGCGAACAGCGCCATGGTCAGGCGAAAGCCCAGCGCCTCATCCTCCGCGCCCAGGTACTGGACCAGCGGTCGGACCAGCATCGAGATCAGCAGTCCGCCGCCAAAGGCGCCGATGAAGCGAAAGCTCGCCAGCACGGTGCGTTCCTTCGAAGACGGGGTCATCACCCCCATCAAGGCCGAATAGGGGACGTTGATGGCCGTGTAGCACATCATCATCAGCGTGTAGGTGACCCACGCGTACACCAGCTTGCCGGAGGCCCCCAGGTCCGGATTGGCGAACATGGCGAACCCGAGAACGCCGTACGGAACCGCCATCCACAACAGGTACGGACGAAATTTGCCCAGCCGGGTGTTGGTGCGATCGGCGACCGCGCCCATGAGGGGATCGTTCACCGCGTCCCAGAGCCGGGAGACGAAGAACATGGTGCCCACCGCTGCGGCTGAGATGCCGAACACGTCCGTGTAGTAATACAGCAGGAAAATGTTGAATGTCTGGAAGAAGAAGTTCGACGCCATGTCGCCCGCGCCGTACCCCACCTTCTCGGTGAGCCTGAGTTTGCCGGTTTCAGTCATCTTCGGCCCTTGCCGCTGCCTGTCCGGCCTGGTGTGCGCCGGTGCAGCGGAAGTATAAACCACAGGGCCGCCTGCCCCTCCGGGGCATTGGGGGGCGCCCGGGCTGACACAACGCCCCGCGAAGTGGTTTAAGCTGAAGGCTGGCACCCCACGGGCCCGTCAAGCATGAACATCATCCACACCGCGCTGCTGCTGGTTATGACCCTGCTGGTGGTGCCCGTGGCGAGCTATTTTTTCGGCACGCCGCTGGGTTCGAACGAGCTGGCGGCGCTGCATGCCTTGCTCGTCATGCTGCTGGTGGTCTGGCTGGCATGTTTCACACTCGGTGAACTGTCCGGCAATGTCAGCCAGGTCGACAAGCTCTGGAGCCTGCTGCCGATCGCCTACGCCTGGGTGGTCGCCGGCCATGCTGGTTATGCCCCCCGGCTGGTGCTGATGGCGGTGCTGGTCACCGTCTGGGGCATCCGCCTGACCTATAATTTTTCCCGGCACGGCGCCTACCGGTTGCGGTTCTGGCATGGCAAGGAGGATTATCGCTGGGGCGTGCTGAGGCGCCGGCCGGAGTTCCGGCGCCGGTGGCGGTGGACCCTGTTCAACCTGTTGTTCATCGCCGGATACCAGAACGTACTGATCCTGCTGATGACCCTGCCGACCCTCGTCGCCCTGCAATTCGTGGACACCCCGCTGGGCGCGCTGGATTACCTGGCGGCCGCCCTGATGCTGGCGCTGATCGGTCTGGAGACCGTGGCGGACAACCAGCAGTGGCGTTTCCAGGCGGCCAAGCGGGCCCTGATCGACGCCGGGCAGCCGCTAACCGGTGATTTCGCCAAGGGCTTCCTGGATACCGGCCTGTGGGCCTACTCCCGGCATCCGAACTATTTTGCCGAGCAAGGCCTGTGGATCGCATTCTACCTGTTCAGCATCGCCGCCTCGGGTCAATGGCTCAACTGGAGCATCAGCGGTTGCGTGCTGCTCGTGCTCCTGTTCCAGGGCAGTTCGGCGTTCAGCGAAGAGATCAGCGCAAGCAAGTATCCCGCCTACGCGGCCTATCAGCAAACCGTCCCGAAATTCATTCCCACCGGCCTGTTCAGACCTTGAATGGCGGCCCATGCGCTGCGGGCTCCCCGTGGCGCGGTCCGGCACCGGTCGGCGCCGCAAGCCTCCCTGGGGGGGGCACGACGGGCCCGGTGCGACCGGGGCTGCGTGGGCGCCGCCGGATCAGCGCGACTCCAGCTCCTGCAATTGACGCTCCAGGGCCGCCAGCTTGACCTGCGCGCGCTCGAGCACCGCTTTCTGGATGTCGAATTCTTCGCGGGTGACGAGTTCCATGCGCTCGAAGGCCTTCTTCAATATCGCCCTGAACTGGACTTCGAGGTCCTCTTGCAGCTGGGCTGCCCCCGGAGGCAGCGCTTCCGTCAGTTTCTTCACCAGTTCGTCGATTTTTCCCAGGTCCAGCATGGTCTGCCTCCCGGCATTATGCGCCCCCACTTGCGAGTGTCGTGGGCTGGATTTAAAGTCAACCGGCCATCCGTGCCGGAGCCGATTATTGTGAAATTGATTACCGCGATCATCAAGCCTTTCAAGCTGGATGACGTCCGCGATGCCCTTGCCGAGGCCGGTGTCCAGGGTCTGACGGTGACCGAGGTGCGTGGCTTCGGGCGGCAGAAAGGGCACACTGAACTGTACCGGGGTGCAGAGTACGTGGTGGATTTCCTGCCCAAGCTCAAATTGGAGATCGCGGTGCCCGACGAACGGATGGAGGCGGTGGTGGAGGCCATTGCCGAGTCGGCGGTTTCCGGGCGCATCGGTGATGGCAAGATTTTCGTCCAGCACCTGGAGCATGCCGTTCGCATCCGCACCGGGGAAGAGGGCGACGAAGCGCTGTGAAGCCCCGGTGACTGCCCGCCATTGTTGTCGGACCCTCCAGAGATGAGCGGGCTCCGCGCCGGCATGATAGGCCTGGGTGCGATGGGCGCCCCGATGGCGCGACACCTCGCAGCGCAGGGCCATTTGCGCGGGGTCTGGAACCGCACCGCGAACCGGGGCGAGGCGCTGGCCCGCGAGCTGTCCGTCGTGGCCGCCAGCGATCCGGCTGCGCTCGCCGGTCTGTGCGACGTGGTGTTGATCTGCGTTTCCGCCGACGCCGACCTGCGCGCGGTGGTGCGCGCCTTGTTGCCGGGACTCCGGCCCGGAATGGTCGTGGTCGACACCTCCACCGTCAGCCCTCTGACAGCCAGGGAACTGGCCGCCGAGCTGAATGAGCGGGACGTGGGATTCGTCGATGCGCCCGTGTCCGGCGGCGTGGAGGGCGCGGTCAAGGGACGCCTGTCCGTCATGGTGGGGGGCAAATCCGCCGATATTTCGCGCATCCGGCCATTGCTGGACAGTTTCGCCGCCACCGTGACGCACATGGGCGCGGGGGGCGCAGGTCAGGCGGCCAAGGCGGTCAACCAGGTCATGGTGGGCGGTATCGCAGAGGCGGTATGCGAGGGACTTGCGCTGGCCGAGAAACTAAATCTGGATCAACAGCGTCTATTATCGGTACTGGGTGCCGGGGCGGCCGACAGCTGGTTCCTGCAACATCGGGGGCCATCGATGCTGCAGAATCGCTTCGCTGAAGGATTCAAGCTGGCATTGCTGAGAAAGGACCTGGAGATCGTGCAGTCCCTGGCACGGGAATTGGATATCTCTCTGGAGACCGTCGCGCTCGCGCTTCGGGACTGCGAATCACTGGTTGCGGGTGGCGATGGCGACTGCGATATCTCGGCGCTGATCACGCTCAAGCGGCGGCCGGCCACCGGGCGTTAGGGAACAACGGGAGCATGCGCGAAAACCATTCATTCGTCTCGGCCGTGCTGGCGGAACTGACCCGGCGCAAGGTGCTGCGCACGGTGGGTGGCTACGCGGTGGCCGTATTCGTCGTGCTGCAACTCATGGACGCGGCCGTCGAGCCCCTGCGCCTGCCCGAATGGGTGCCCACCCTGGTCGTCATTGGCCTCATCATCGGCTTTCCACTGGCCTTCCTGCTGGCCTGGCAGTTCCAGATCACGGGGCAGGGAATCCAGCGGACCCGCTCGGTGGGCCTGCTGAGCCGTGCCCAGAGCTTCGCCCTGTTCGCGTTCATGTTGCTGGCCACCGCCGGCCTCGGCTTTGCCATGTTCAATTATTACGCCGGTGTCATCGAGACGCCGGGCGAACCGCAAGGCACGGCACGGGGGTTTTCCGCACCGGAGAATTCGATCGCGGTGTTGCCGTTCGCGGACCTCTCGGAGCAGGGCAACCAGGCGCATTTCTCGGACGGGATCGCCGAGGAAATCCTGAATCTGCTGGCCCAGGTCGACGGCTTGCGCGTGGCCGCACGCACGTCGTCCTTCGTGTTCCGGGATCCCCAGCAGGACATCCGGGAAATTGGCCGCCTGCTGAACGTGAGCACCGTGCTGGAAGGCAGCGTGCGATCTTTCGGCACCCGCATTCGGCTCACCGCCCAGTTGATCAATGTGGAGGACGGTTACCACATCTGGTCGCAATCGTTCGATCGGGAACTCGATGACGTGTTCGCCATCCAGGACGAAATCGCCAGTGCCATCGCCACCGCCCTGGTCGACTCATTTGCCGGCCTGGAGCAGCGGCCGACCACCCGCGCCCGGAACCTGGCCGCGTTCGAGGCGTTTCGAACCGGGCGGCTGCACTGGTGGCGCCGGTCCCCGCAGGAAATTCAGCGCGCCATCGAATTGTTTGCGCGGGCGCTGGAGCATGATCCGCGTTTTGCTCCCGCCTATGCCGCCATCGCCGACTCCCTGCTGCTGTTGGCCAACTACGGCAACATCGACCAGATGCAGGCCGTCGAGCGCGCACAGCCCATGATCGAGAAAGCGCTGGCCATCGATCCCCAATCCGCCGAGGCGTTTGCCGCACTCGGTCTCGCCCGGATGCAGATTGGCCAGATGGACGCGGCCGAATCCTCGCTCCGCCAGGCAATCCGGCTGAATGAAGACTACATCCCGGCGAAGCTCTGGTTGAGCAACCTGCTGGGGCAGCAGGGCCGGGTTCCGGAGCAGGGCCAGGTATTGCAGGAGGCCATGCGGGTCGATCCCCTCAACGAGTTGCTGGTGGTCAATTACGCGGGCAACCTGGCGGCCCGCGGAGACCCTGGGGCAGCGCAGGGCATGCTCCGGGACCTGATCAACGTGCGGCCCGACTCGACCATCCTGCTGCAGACCCTGGCCTTGCTGTCCACCGGCCAGGGCGAACTCGTGGTGGCCTGGGAATACGCGGCCCGCGCCCATGACCTGGAGCCGGAGAGCCCGCGGATGATCGGCACCCTGGCCGAGGTCTGGATGGCGCTCGGTGAAACCGAGCCGGCGGAGCAGTTGCTGCTCGAGGGGCTGGAAATTGCCGGTGACAACCTGGAATTGCGGTTGCAGTACTTTGGGCTGCTGCTGCGCCAGGGCCGGCTCGAGGAAGCCGAACAGCTGCTCAGGGAGTTGTACGGTGACAGTCCCCAGAGCCTGCCGCCGCAGTTCCAGCGCTACTACCATTTCCAGACGGCCCTGATCCACCTGTTGCGCGGCGAGAACGAAGCGGCGCGGGACCGGCTAACGCGTACCATCGATACCAATGCCCCGGCAGCGCCGGATTCGATTCGTTTCGGCAGCCTGGCGCTGGCGGCATTGCTAAGCCAACAGCTGGATGACCCCGAGGGCGCCGGGCGCTACCTGTCAGAGGCCGAACGCATTCTGCGTCGCGGGCGCATCAACGGCATCGATGCGCCCGAAATCTATTACGCGGAAAGCGCCCTCCACGCGCTCAGGGGCGAGACCGAACAGGCGCTGAGCGCCCTTCAGGAAGCATACGACCGGGGTTTCCGGGCGGCGTGGCTGCTGCAGGCGGTCGGCGTCCTAAATCCGCTGCGGGACGAGCCCGCTTACATCGAGATTCGGCAACGGATCCTGGACGATCTGGCCGAGGCGCGCGCCGCGGTTGCAGCACTGGGCGTTGCGCGGGCCTGAGGCGGCCGGGAGCGCTGGATTTCCTCCGGATGCGGGTTCACCGCCCCAGCGGCGGATTCATACCCCCATGTAGCGTGAAGCGTCGCCCACCCAGCGCCGCACCAGCTTGTCCACCTGTTGCGGATGGTGTTTCAGCAGGCTTTCGGCGACCGGGGGTATGCGCCGCAGCAAATGCGCGTCGCGCGCCAGGTCGGCGACCCGGAATTGCAGCGCGCCGGTCTGCCGGGTGCCCAGGACCTCGCCCGGGCCGCGCAGTTCGAGGTCCTTCTCGGCGATCCTGAAGCCGTCGTTGGTCTGGCGGAGGATGTCCAGACGTTGCCGCGCCAGGTCACCCAACGGCGGGGTATAGAGCAGCACGCAGGATGACTGGCGGGCGCCACGGCCGACCCGCCCGCGTAACTGATGCAGCTGAGCGAGGCCGAGACGCTCGGCGTTCTCGATGATCATCAGCGATGCGTTGGGGACGTCCACACCGACTTCGATGACGGTCGTGGCAACCAGCAGTTGCAGGGCACCGGCCTCGAACCGCGCCATGACCTCATGTTTATCAGCGGCCTTCATGCGCCCGTGCACCAGGCCGATACTGATGTCGCGCAACTGCTTGCGCAGCTCCTCGGCCACCGCCTCGGCGGCTTGCGCCTGGATCGCGTCCGATTCCTCTACCAGCGTACAGACCCAATAAGCCTGCGCGCCCTCCCCGCAGGCGGCTGCCACCCGCTGCACCACCTCCGGCCGCCGCTGGTTGGAAATGGCTGCCGTCGTGACCGGCAGTCGGCCCTGTGGCAGCTCGTCGATGACCGAGACCTCGAGACCCGCATAGGCGGTCATGGCCAGCGTGCGCGGGATCGGTGTTGCGGTCATGATCAGTTGATGCGCCTGTTGTTGGCCGGCCTGGCTTTTTTCGAGCAGCGACATGCGCTGGTGGACGCCAAACCGGTGCTGCTCGTCGACGATGACCAGGCCCAGTTGACGGAACCGGACGCCCTCCTGCATCAGCGCATGGGTGCCGATGACGACCTGGGCTGGGCCGCCGATGGCATCCAGGGCCGCCTGGCGGGGCTTGCCGGTCACCTTGCTGGTCAGCCACACCGGGTCGATGCCCAGCGGCGCCAGCCAGTCGGTGAACACCCGCAAGTGCTGCTCGGCGAGCAGTTCGGTTGGCGCCACGATGGCGACCTGCAGGTCGCTCCCGGCGACCCGCAGTGCCGCCAGGGCGGCCACCACGGTCTTGCCGGAGCCGACATCGCCGTGCAGCAGGCGCAGCATGGGGCGGCTGGCGGACAGGTCCCGGAAAATTTCCTCGCTCACCCTGCGCTGAGCCGCGGTCAACTCGAAGGGAAGTGCGTCGACAAAAGCCCGCTCGAGCTGTCCGGCCGCTGATATCGGCTGCGCCGAGCGCTCGCGTTGCTGCCGATGAAGGCGCTGCATGCTGACGTTGTGAGCCAGCAGTTCCTCCATGGCCAGACGCTGCTGGGCGGGATGCTCGCGGGAGGTCAGCGCGGCCACGTCGGCCGCGGGTGGCGGCCGGTGGATGTAATCCAGTGCTTCGGCCAGGGTCGGCAGCCTGAGGTTGCGCATCATCGCCCCGGGCAGCAATTCCTCCAGGTCGAGCTGACCGTCGCGAAGCGCTGCGAGGGCCTGGTCCGTGAGGCGGATCCAGGTGGCCTGGCCAATGCCCTCGGTGGACGGGTAGACCGGCGTGAGGCGGTCGGCCAGCGGCACGTCGCGACCCGGTGCCAGGCGCGCATAACTGGGGTGCACCATCTCCAGCCCCTGGTAGCCGGCGCGTACTTCGCCGAAACATCGCACCCGGGTGCCGCGCGAGAACTGTTGCCGCTGATGGGCCCGGAAATGAAAGAATCGCAGCGTGATCCGCCCCGTGCCATCCGACAGCACCACCACCAACATGGCGCGTCGTGCCCGCACCAGCGCGGCGTGTTCGACCACCCCCTCGACCAGGGCGCGCTCACCGGGTCGCAGGCCACCGATCGGGTAGAGGCGGGTCCGGTCCTCGTAGCGCAGCGGCAAGTGAAACAGCAGGTCCCCAATGGCGTGGATACCCAGGCCGCCGAGCCGCTGCGCCACGCGCGGGCCAACGCCCTGGAGGTCGGTCAATGGTTTATCGGCAGGCATGTCGGGTGGCCGCCGAGCCGCTCTTCAGAGTCCCAGGACGGCTTCCATCTCGACCGCCGCGCCGCGGGGCAGTGAAGCGACGCCCACCGCCGCGCGCGCCGGATAGGGCTCATTGAAGTATTCGGCCATCACCCGGTTGACACAGGCAAACTCATCCATGTCGGTCAGGTACACCGTCAGTTTCAAGATGTCGTTCAATCCGCCGCCTGCGGCGGTGCACACCGCTGCGAGGTTCTCGATCACGCGCCGAACCTGGTCTTCGAAATCGCCCGCGTCCGGTTCCATGGTCGCCGGATCCAGAGGTATCTGGCCCGAGACGAAAACCAGTGCACCGTGGCGTATGGCTTGCGAATAGGTGCCGATGGCGGCGGGGGCGGATTCGGACTGGACGCGCTGTTTGCTCATGACATGACCTGTGCGGTGGAAATCCGTGGCGGCGCCTTCAGGCGCTGATGCGACTCACGCGGAGCACGTTGCGATTGCGGCGCAGCCGCCGCATCACCCGCGCCATGTGGTCGCGGTCCTGGACGCTGAGGGTGAACAACAGGGTGGCCGTTTCCGGATTCGCTTCCGGCTGTTCCACGCGCTCGATGTTGCTGCCGGCCTCGCTGATGCTGGTGGAGATGTTCGCCAGCACGCCCGGGAGATTCTCGCTGATCACGCGCAACGCAACCGGAAACAGGCCCTTGATGATCGGCGCCCAGGCCACGTCCAGGCAACGGTCGGGATGCTTGCGCAATTCGCGCGTGTTGCGGCAGTTGACGCGATGCACCACGACGCCCTTGCCGGCCGAGACGTAACCCATGATGCGGTCGCCGGGCACGGGGTGGCAGCAGGCGCCGAAACCCACCACGCTGCCTTCCGAGCCCGCGATGGTCAGCGCCTCCGAGGAGGCGTCCTGACCCGGTTGCAGGCCCGACTCCGGGGCCAGCTTGGCCGCCACCACGTTGGAGAGCATGTTGCCGTGAGCGAGGTCCTTGAGCAGATCTTCCTGGCGGGCGTAGTGGTTGTCGGCGAGGAACCGGTCCAGTTGTTCGGGTGCGATGGCCTCCACGCTGGTGCCGCGAGCGTTCAGGGCCTTCTCCAGCATGCGCAGGCCCAGTGCGACGGTGTCCTCGCGCTCCAGGCTCTTGAGGTAGTGGCGGATCGAGGTGCGCGCCTTGGCGGTGGCCACGATATCCAGCCAGTCCGGTTGCGGGTGGGCATCCGGATCGGTCAGGATCTCGACGGTCTGACCGTTCTCGAGGCGAATGGACAGCGGGGCCTCGACCTTGTCGACCAGCACCGAGCGGGTGTGGTTACCCACGTCGGTGTGGATCGCGTAGGCGAAGTCCAGGGCCGTTGAATTGCGTCGCAGGTCGATGATCTTGCCCTTGGGCGTGAACACGAAAATCTCGTTCGGAAACAGGTCCGACTTGACGTCCTCCAGGAATTCCAGCGAGTCGCCCGTGTGACGCTGGACTTCCACCAACTGCATCAACCACTCGCGAGCCCGGACCTGGGCCGAGCCGGTATTGCTCTCACCACTCTTGTATTGCCAGTGGGCGGCTGCCCCCTTCTCGGCCATGACGTCCATCTCCTCGGTGCGGATCTGGATCTCGACGGGCAGATCGTAGGGACTGTTGAGCACGGTATGCAGCGACTGGTAGCCATTGGCCTTGGGCAGTGCGATGTAGTCCTTGAAGCGACCGGGGCGGGGCTGGTACAGCGCATGCGCGGCACCCAGCGCCTTGTAACAGTCCGGCGCGGAATGCGTGATGATACGGAACCCGTATACGTCGGTCACTTCGGAAAAGGACAGGTCCTTGGTCAGCATCTTGCTGTAGATGCTGTACGGCGTTTTTTCGCGGCCGATGATGCGGCACGGCACGCCGGCATCGTTCATCTTGTTCTTGAGCGCCTTGCGGATGGTCTCGATGACTTCACGCCGGTTCCCGGTCACCGTTTGGATGTGCTGGTCGATGGTGCGGTAGCGCCATGGAAACAGGTTTTCGAAACCCAGTTCCTCCAGTTCGGACTTGAGGCTGTGCATGCCCAGCCGGTCGGCGATCGGAGCGTAGATTTCCAGTGTCTCCCGCGCGATCCGGCGTCGCGATTGGTCGCTCATGGAGCCCAGCGTGCGCATGTTGTGCAGGCGGTCGGCGAGCTTGATGAAGATGACCCGCAGGTCGCGCGACATGGCCAGCATGAGTTTTCGAAAACTTTCCGCGTCGGCCTCCACCCGGGTGCGAAACTTCATCTGGTCCAGCTTGGTGACGCCATCCACCAGGTCGGCAATCTCGTCACCGAAATGATTCTGGATTTCTTCCAGCGTCAGGGGCGTGTCTTCGATGGTGTCGTGCAGGACTGCGGCGGCCACGCTCTGGTAGTCCATGCGCATGGTCGCCATGATGCGGGCGACCGCTACGGGGTGCAGTATGTAGGGCTCGCCCGTCCTGCGGGTCTGGCCATCGTGGGCCCTGGCGCCGAGGTCGAAGGCGCGGAGGATGACGGCGACCCGGTCCGGCTCGAGGTAGGTGTTGAGCAGGTCCCGCAGCTCGAGGACCGGCTCCGGTAGACTCGGAGTCGCGAGCATATGGAGTCCGTCAGGGCTCTAGGTCTTCCTCCAGCTCGATATCGAAGACCTCCGCAGCCTCAATCTTTGCCTGCAACACATCCACGCTTTCCGCATCGATCAGCCCCTCGGCGACTTCCCGCAGCGCGATCACGGTGGGCTTGTCATTTTCCTCCGGTACCAGCGGGTCTGCGCCGTGGCCGATCTGGCGGGCCCGCTTGGTAGCGGTGAGCACCAACTCAAAGCGGTTTTCGATGTTCTCCAGGCAGTCTTCTACGGTGATTCGCGCCATGTCGTGCCGTCCTGTTTTGAACTAGGCCAAACCAGCAATTTTAGCCGGTTCCGAGCAGCTCCGCCAGCAGCCCGCGGTGCCGTTCTTGCTGGTAATTCCTGCTCAACCGCAGGCTGCGGAGAATGGCCCGGAGATCGGCCAGGGCGGTATCGAAATCATCATTCACGAGCAGGTAATCGAACTCGTCCCAGTGGGAGATTTCGGACTGCGCGTCCCGCATGCGCCGCTGGATCACCGCCTCGGTATCCGTGGCGCGCCGCTCCAGGCGCTGGCACAGGATTTCCAGCGATGGCGGCAGGATGAACACGGACCGGCACCGTCCGAAGGCGGCACGAATCTGCCGCGCGCCTTGCCAGTCGATCTCCAGGATCACGTCCACTCCGCGCGTGAGGTGTTCCTCGACCGCCGCCCGGGAGGTGCCGTAGCGGCAACCGAACACCTCGGCATGTTCCAGGAATTCGCCCGCCTCGACCATCGCCTCGAAGCGCTCCGCGCTGATGAAATGATAATGCCGGCCGTCGATCTCGTCCGGCCGCGGCCGGCGGGTGGTGTGCGACACCGACAGTCTGAGGCGCTCATCCTCCGCCAGCAACGCATCGATGAGGCTGGTCTTGCCGCCGCCGGAGGGCGCCGCCACGATCAGCAGGTTACCGCTGCTATTCGACATTCTGGATCTGCTCGCGCATCTGCTCGATCAGGACCTTCAGTTCGACCGCGGCCTGGGTCGTCCGCTGGTCGATGGACTTGGAGCTGAGGGTATTCGACTCGCGGTTGAATTCCTGCATCAGGAAATCCAGCCGGCGTCCCACGGGTTCGTCGACTTCCAGCACCCGGCGGGCCTCCGAGACATGCGCGAGCAGGCGATCGAGTTCTTCGTCGATGTCTATCTTCTGGGCCAGGAAAGCGACTTCTTGTTCGAGTCGGCCGGGATCCAGGGGTTGCTGCAGCTCCCCGATTCGGCCCAGCAACCGGTCGCGCAGGCCAGCCCGAATCTCGGGCAGCCATTCGCGGATACGTGCAGTCCACTCTTGCACCCCTTGCAGGCGCTCCCGCAGGGCGGCAGCCATCTTCTCGCCCTCGCGGCCGCGGGCCGCCTGCAACTCGGCAGTGGCCTCGGCCAGCAAAGCCAGCGCGGCTTCCTGCATCGGGGCCGCATCCGGCAGTTGTTCCTCGATCACGCCCGGCCAACGCATCAGGGCCGGCACCGGGGGTTCGGGTTCCACCGCCGCCAGCCCGGCGAACTCCCGGTACAACTCCACCAGTTTGCCGGCCAGGTCGCGGTTCAGCTCGAGCCGGCCTGCCGCGGCGCCTCCGGCGGGCTGGAAGCGCAGGGTGGCATCGATCTTGCCGCGCGCGAGGTGTCGGCCGAGGAGTTCGCGGATGGCGGGGTCCAGGGTCCGAAATTCCTCTGGCAGGCGCAGGCTGCACTCGAGGAAACGGTGATTCACCGAGCGCATTTCCCAGCTGAGCCGGCCAAACTCGAACTGGCGCTCCAGCCTGGCAAAGCCTGTCATGCTCCGAATCATGGCTGTTTCCGTCCGGTGGGCAGTGGCACAATGTTACCGGCTTGCCGGCCCGACTAAAATAGCGGGTATGGCAGGTCCAGCGAACCAACCCAGCACGCAGGCAGGATTCCTATGAGACCCAGTGGCAGAGCACCCGGCGAATTGCGGCCGGTCACCATCGAACGGGATTACACGCGCTACGCCGAGGGTTCGGTGCTGATCGCCTGCGGGCAGACTCGGATTCTGTGCACCGCCTCGGTCGAGGATCGCGTGCCATTTTTTCTGCGTGGCAGCGGCAATGGATGGGTGACGGCCGAATACGGCATGCTGCCCCGCTCGACCGCGGAGCGCATGCGGCGGGAGGCGAGCCAGGGCCGTCAGGGCGGGCGCACCCTCGAAATACAGCGCCTGATCGGCCGCTCGCTGAGGGCCGTGGTGGATCGCAGCGCGCTCGCCGAGCGCACCATTACCCTGGACTGCGACGTGTTGCAGGCGGACGGCGGCACGCGCACGGCGTGCATCACCGGCGCGTATGTGGCGCTGGTGGATGCCTGCCGCTGGCTCATGGAGCGGGGGGAAATCGCGGTCGATCCGATTCACGGTCAGGTGGCGGCGGTGTCCGTCGGCATTTACGGCGACACGCCCGTGCTGGATCTCGACTATGTCGAAGACTCGGATGCCGACACCGACATGAACGTGGTGATGAATGACGGCGGCGGCTTCATCGAGATCCAGGGCACGGCCGAGGGGCACGCCTTCCGGCGCGAAGAACTCGACGGCATGCTCGAGCTTGCGGCCGCCGGTATCCGCGACCTCATGGCCGTGCAGCGGGACGCGCTGGCCCGCTGATGCCCGGGACGGGCTTCGAAACCCTGGTGGTGGCGAGCGGCAACGCCGGCAAGCTGCGGGAACTGGGCGCCCTGCTCCGGCCGCTCGGGTTTTGCATCAAGCCCCAATCGGACTGGGCGGTACCGGCAGCGGAGGAGAACGCCCAGACCTTTGTCGAAAATGCGCTGCTGAAGGCACGCCACGCGGCCCGGCTGACCGGTTGCGCGGCGATCGCCGACGATTCCGGCCTGGTCGTGCCCGCCCTGGGTGGCGTGCCCGGTATCCGTTCGGCGCGGTATGCGGGCCTGGATGCCTCGGACGCGGACAACAACCGCAAGCTGCTGGAGAGTATGGCGGCCCTGTCGGGAGCGGAACGCCAGGCGTTTTTCTATTGCGCCATGGTATTCCTGCGCACGCACGACGACCCCGTTCCGATCATCGCCTGTGCCCACTGGTGGGGGGAGATCACGGACGCCCCGCGGGGCCGAGGTGGGTTCGGTTACGACCCGCTGTTCCGGGTGCCGGGTGAGGGTTGCACGTCGGCTGAGCTCGATGCGGAGGCCAAGAACCGGTTGAGCCATCGCGGGCAGGCGGCGCGCCAGCTGCGGTCCATGCTCGCCGCTGGTCGGGAGTGGCAGGGCGCTGGCGCTTGAGGCTCCGCCACTCGGTCTGTACGTGCACCTGCCATGGTGCATTCGCAAGTGCCCCTATTGCGACTTCAACTCCCACGCGGCGCCGGAGTCGATTCCCTTCGAAGCCTATAGCCGGGCGCTGATAGGCGATCTCGACCAGCAGCGGGAGCAGGTCGCGGGCCGGCCGCTCACCAGCATCTATTTCGGCGGCGGGACTCCCAGCCTGTTTCCCGCGCGCTACCTCGAACGGTTGCTGCGGGCGATCGAGATGCGGTTGGCCACGGTGGCGGATGTGGAGGTCACGCTGGAAGCCAACCCGGGTACAGTGGAGCACGATGCCTTTGCCGCCTACCGGGATGCGGGCGTCAATCGCGTGTCGCTGGGCGTGCAGAGTTTTTCCGATCGCTGCCTGCGCGCCATCGGGCGCATTCATGGCCGGGCGGAGGTCGAACCCGCGATCGAGTCGTTGCGCCGCGCGGGCCTTGGCAATTTCAACCTTGACCTGATGTATGGCTTGCCAGGGCAGACGCCGCACGGGGCCCTGCGGGATCTCGAGCAGGCCGTGGCCGCGCAGCCGGCTCACATTTCCTGGTACCAGCTCACCATCGAACCCAACACCCTGTTTGCGGCGCGGCCGCCCCGGCTGCCAGGCGAGGAGGCGCTGGAGGCGATGCACCGCGATGCCGGGCAACTGTTGGCCGACCACGGCTATGACAACTATGAAATCTCTGCCTGGTCGCGGGCGGGCCTGCGTTGTCGTCACAATCTCAATTACTGGCGCTACGGCGACTACCTCGGGATCGGCGCTGGTGCCCACGGCAAAGTCACCCACGCTTCCCGGGGCCGCATCTACCGCTACTCCTGCCAGCGCCATCCACGTGCCTATCTGCAGGGGCGCTGGCGTGCGGAGCAGCGCGAACTGGATGGTGCCGAGCGGGTGTTCGAATACTTCCTGAATCGCCTGCGCCTGCGCGAGTGCTTCACCCCGGGGGATTTTGCAGCACGCACCGGCCTGGGCTGGGAGAACGTCGCGCACCGCGTGCAGCGCGCCAGGCAGGATGGCTTGCTGGAGGTCAGGCGCGGGGGCTTCAGGACCACCGCGTTCGGGCGGCGATTCCTGAACGATGCCCAGGCCATGTTCCTCCCCTGACGAGACGCCTGCCACCCGCTTGCAAAGCCCGTCCCGCGCCGTTAGACTTCCCGGCTCTCTGCACCCTGGATCGCAAGGGGACAGCCATGAAAACTGACATTCATCCGGAATATCGCGAGGTGGTCTTCCAGGACGTGTCCTCGGACTTCATGATCCTGACGCGTTCGACGATGGACAGCAAGGAAACCATCAAGTGGGAAGATGGCAAGGAGTATCCGCTGATCAAGGTGGAAATCTCCTCGGCATCGCATCCGTTCTACACCGGCAAGCACAAGGTCGTGGATTCCGGTGGGCGCGTGGATCGCTTCAAGCGCCGCTACAACAAGTAATTTCCCGCGGACTCACCTGCAAGCAACCCGGCCGGCGCCGCCGTGCCGGGTTTTTTTGACCTCAGTCATGTGACGTACTGGCACGGGGCAAGTCACCGTGCCATACTTTTTTCCATATCCCGGACGCATTTGAGCCGACCGTGCGCGCCCGGCCGCCCTGGCGGTCACCGCAACCCGTCACAAGGAGTTTCACGTGTCTGACAAGCCCCTCATCCTGACCGACCCGAACACCGACCGTTCGGTGGAATTACCGGTGATTCGCGGCTCCGAGGGAGAGCCGACCATCGATATCAAGGCGGTACCGTCAAAACTGGGTTATTTCACCTATGACCCCGGCTATGCGGCCACCGCGAGTTGCACCAGCAGCATCACCTTCATCGACGGAAACCGCGGCATCCTGCGCTACCGGGGTTTTCCGATCGAGCAGCTGGCCGAGAAGAGCACCTTCCCGGAAGTGGCGTACCTGCTGTTGCATGGGGAGCTGCCATCGCGCAGTCAGTACGACGAATTTCTCGACGACATCACCTACCACACCATGGTGCCCGAGAAACTCAACACCTTCATCTCCGGCTTCCATTACGACGCTCATCCCATGGCCATGATGGCGGGCGTGGTGGGCTCCCTGGCTGCGTTCTACCACGACCGCCTGGACATGAGCGACCCGGCCCAGCGCATGTTGGCCGCCAAACGCATGATCGCCAAGATGCCGACCATCGCCGCGGCCTGTTATCGGCATCACATGGGCTGGCCGACCGCCTACCCGCCCAACGCGCTGAATTATACCGAGCGCTTCCTGCACATGATGTTCTCGGTGCCGGCCGAGGTCTACGAGGTAAACCCGGTCGCGGCACGCGCGTTCGACCTGCTGTTCATTCTGCACGCCGACCACGAGCAGAATGCCAGCACCTCCACGGTGCGCCTGGTGGGCTCGACCGGTGCCAATCCATATGCCTGCGTTGCGGCCGGTATCTCGGCACTGTGGGGCCCGGCGCATGGCGGGGCGAACGAGGCGGTGCTGAACATGCTGGAAGCCATTGGCGACGTGAGCCAGGTACCGACCTATATCGACCGCGCCAAGGACAAGGACGACCCCTTCCGGCTCATGGGATTTGGCCACCGGGTCTACAAGAATTACGATCCGCGCGCTTCCATCATCCGCACCGCTGCCCACGAGGTCCTGGCGGAGCTCGGCGCGCGGGATCCGCTCATGGATCTGGCCATGGAACTGGAACGCATCGCGCTCGAGGACGACTATTTTGTCGACAAGCGCCTGTATCCGAACGTCGACTTCTACTCCGGCATCATCTACAAGGCGATGGGCATTCCCAAGAGCATGTTCACGGTCATGTTCGCCATTGCCCGTACCGTGGGCTGGGTCTCCCAATGGCTGGAGCAGGCGGATCACCCGACGCGTATCGGCCGGCCTCGACAGGTGTATTCAGGGCCCGCCGAGCGGGATTACATAGACATCGGCCAACGCTGAACCCGCGCGGCCCCGGCTCAGTAGCCGGCCAGCAGGGCTTCCACCTCGGCCAGCGGGGCGCGCCTCTGCGGACGTCCGTCGACCGGGCAGGGCGGCGCCTGGCGCAGGTCCAAGACCCCGAACACCGCCAGTTCGATGGTGGCATCGTCCCGCTCCAGCACCAGCAGGGGAAGGTTGCGGAACGTCCTGTCGTGCCAACGGATGCGGCGTTGCTCCTGGCGGAACGGAATGCCGCGGTCCAGCAGGTAAATGCTGATCGCCTCGGGCGTGTCGCTGAAGACATGCAGCGAGATCCTGGAGTAGCGGTCGGCCGTGCCATCGAGCACGGGGCCAACCAGGCGGGGCTGGAACCCGGCCAGGCCACGCATGGCATCGACCGCGGCTGCCCGCAGTGCAGACAGGTGGTGGGTGTGCTGGTGGCCGCCGAAGAAATCCTGGTAGGCGCGCAGGGCCTCCTCGACTTCCCGGTTGCTCGGCAACGCCTGACGCGAGCTGACACCGATCCGTTGGGCGGCCTTCTGCTTGGCCAGGCGAAAATTCCGCTGGCCTTCGGTCGCCATGATCCGCGCCGCTTCGGCGGCGAGCATGCGGCGCACGGAACGACCGCCGTTCGTCCCCCGAACGGGTGGCGGCTCAGTACAACTCGTATGGGTCTTCTTCCTGCGCGGCATTCGCGGCCTCTCCCGGGGTGCTGTCTTCCATGGGCGGCAGGCGCCCTGCCTGGAACAGCTCCACGATCGCGTTGGGGTTATCGAGCGCGGCCAGCAGCCCGGTTTCGGGGTCGATGCGGGCTTGCGACAGGCCCGGCGGCATGGTCCGCGGGCGGTCGGGGATCCCTTCCAGCGCCTGGCCCATGAAGCTGATCCAGATGGGCAGCGCGGCCCGCCCGCCAACCTCGTCGCGTCCCAGCGGTTCATGGTTGTCGAAGCCCACCCAGACCGTGGTGACCAGCTCATCGTTGTAACCCGAGAACCAGGCGTCGCGCTGGTCGTTGGTGGTGCCGGTCTTGCCGGCCAGGTCACTGCGGCCCAGTGCCTTCGCCCGCGTGCCGGTGCCGCGCCCGATCACATCTGTCATCATGGAGCGGACCAGGTAGGCATTCTGTTCCGAGATCACCCGCTGGGCCGGCCCGGCCAGCGCCGGGTCGGCGTCGGACCCTCCCTGGCCAGGCAGCACCACTTCCAGTTGCGCGCCCTGCTCGTCGATGCGCATCGGCCGGAACGCGGGCCGGTCGGGATCACCTCCGGCTTGGTCGCGCCCCAGGCTGGCGGCGGGGGCCGCGCAGTCCTGGCAGACCCGGGCCGGATCGGCACGATAGACCGGGGCGCCCTCGCTGTTCTCGATGGACTCGATAAAGTAAGGCGCGACCAGGAAGCCCCCATTCGCGAAGGTCGCGTAGCCGCGTGCGATGCTGAGGGCGGACAGGTTGGCGCTGCCGAGCGCAAGCGACAGGTTGGCGGGCAATTCATCGGCGTCGAACCCGAATGCGCTGATGTGTTCGCGCGCCGCCGCGACGCCGATATCGCGCAACAACCGGATGGAGACCAGGTTTCGGGAGTGCACCATGGCCTCCCGAAGACGGGTTGGCCCAAAAAATTTCTGGCTGAAATTCTCGGGTTTCCACGTGCGCTCCAGCTCGTCATCCTCGAATACGATGGGCGCGTCATTGATCAGGCTGGCCGTGGTGAATCCGTTTTCCAGCGCTGCCGAATACAGGAAGGGCTTGAACGATGACCCGGGTTGCCGGCGGCTTTGAACGACCCTGTTGAACTTGCTCCGGTTGAAGTCGTAGCCACCGACCAGCGCACGGATGGCGCCATCCGACGGGTCCAGCGAGACGAGGGACGCTTCCGCTTCGGGCAATTGCCCCAGCCGCCAGCCGCCATCGTCCTGCAGGCGGACGCGGATGACATCGCCGGGTGTGAGCACCTGGTCGACGGCCTCCGGCTGTCGACCGAGGCGATCGCGGGTGACGAAAGGTCGAGCCCATTCCACGTCCTCGCGCATCAGCGCAATCGTCTGGCCATCGCTCAGGAACACCACCGCCAACTCGGCGTCCGCCTCGGTCACCAGCCCCGGAATCAGTCCCGCAACGGGCCTGAAAGGTGCCAGGAGTTCCTGCCAGGTCTCCGGGCTCGGGGTGGCCGGCAGATCCACCTGGGCCTCGGCGCCGCGGTAGCCGTGACGGCGATCATAGTCCTCGAGGCCCTCGCGCACCGCGACGTTGGCGGCGGCCTGCATGCGTGAATTCAGGGTGGTTTGGATTACATAGCCGCCCGTATAGGCATCCTCGCCCAGCCGCTGCAGCGCTTCACGCCTGACCATCTCGGCCAGGTAGGGTGCGGACAGCTCGGTGGTGGCCCCGTGGTAAGCGGCGATGTCGCGCTCACTGATCGCAGCCTGGTACTGATCGGGGCTGATGTAACCCTGGTCGAGCATGCGCCCCAGCACGTAGTCGCGACGCTCGACGGCGCGTTTCGGCGCGGTGATCGGGTTGATGCGGGAGGGCGCCTTGGGCAGAGCAGCGATCATCGCGCACTGGGCGAGCGTCAACTCGTCCAGAGATTTGCCATAGTAAACATCGGCGGCGGCGCCCACGCCATACGCCCGGTGGCCGAGCATGATCTTGTTGAGAAACAGCTCGAGGATTTCATCCTTGCCCAGTTGGCGTTCGATGCGCAGGGCCAGGAAGATTTCCTTGAACTTGCGGGTGAACGTCTTCTCGAAGCTCAGGTAATAATTTCGGGCCAGCATCTGGGTGATGGTGCTGCCGCCGACGGATTTCTCCCCGGTGGTGGCCAGTGTCCAGACGGCCCGTGAGATGCCCTGGTAATCCACGCCCGGATGTTCGTAGAATCGCGCATCCTCGCCGGCGATGAAGGCATTTTTCAATGCCTCCGGCATGTCCTCGATGGCGATCGGAATGCGGCGTTTCTCGCCAAAGACACTGATCAGCAGGCCGTCCTGGCTGTACACCCGCAACGGCACCTGCAAGCGGACGTCCCGGATCGTGTCGACCTCCGGAAGATCTCCGGCCAGCAACACGTAAGCTATTGATATGGAAACGATACCCAACAGCAGGGTAGCCAGGGTCGCACGCAGTAATGAACGGAGAAGTTTTTTCAAACGCTTAACCTGCTATGCTATGACCCGGTTGGGTGATAATCTCGCCGAAAAATAAGCGCATACAAGGCCTCGATGGCAAGCGCATACGATACATTGCCTCGGGTAGAGAAGAAATGCTCGCGTACGGTTGTGGACCACCCGGGGGGCGGGTAGTTTCCGCCCGAAGGTCGGGGTGAGGTGAGGCGAATGTGGGTGAATTCGTGGCCCGGCGCCGGGCGAGAAGGGTCCAGTCGTTGAGCGCGGCGCGGCTTTCTGATACAAAAACGGCGGATGAAGATCATTCACAAGCCGCTGGCGTCGTGAGGGATTACGGACATTGAGCTTGTTCAAGAAAAAGCAGAAACCAGTTCTCGGTCTGGACATCGGCTCGTCCAGCGTGCGGGTGCTCCAGCTCTCGCAGACGGCAGCCGGTTACCGAATCGAACATTTTGCCCTCGAGCCCGTTAGCCAGGGCGTAGTCGTCGAGAAGTCCCTGCAGGACATCGAGGCGGTCTCCAGCGCCATCGATCGGGCGGTGCGACAATCCGGAGCCCGCGGCAAGACCTGCGCGATTGCCGTATCCGGCTCCGCGGTATTCACCAAAACCATCAGCCTGCCTTCCAACCTGGCCGAGTCGGACGTCGAGAGCCAGGTGCAGATCGAAGCCAACCAGTACATACCCTATCCGCTGGAGGATGTGAGCCTCGATTTCGAGGTCCTGGGGCGCTCGCCTCGCAATCCCGACATGGTGGATATCCTGCTGGCGGCGAGCAAGAGTGAGAACGTCGAGAATCGCCAGGATGCGCTGGATGCCGCGGGACTCACGGCTGGGGTGGTCGACGTGGAAGCATTCGCCATCGCCAACGCGTTCGAGTTGATGCGTGAGCGCGATGGACTGAGCAAGAACGAGGCGGTGGGCATTTTCGACATCGGCTACGATCTGACGACCCTGCTGGTGATCAAGGGAGAGCGGGTGATCTACACGCGCGAGCATCCTTTTGGGGGCAACCAGCTGTTGGAAGAGACCATGCGCCGCTTCGAGCTCTCCCGGGAGCAAGCGAGTTTTTACGAGCGTGGCGAGGAGGCGCCGGACGGCTGGCAGGAGGAGGTTCTGGAGCCCTTCGAGCTCAATATCGTGCACCAGTTCAGCCGTGCCCTGCAGTTCTTTGCGACCTCCAACGAATACTCGCCGGTCAGTTGCATCTACCTCTCGGGCGGCACCGCTGCCTTGCCGCGATTGGCGGAGATGGTTCAGCGCGAGTTGGGCGTTACGACCCGCGTTGCGGATCCGGTCTCCGGACTTGAAATCGCGCCCTCGGTGGCGTCGTCCGTGCTCAAGCGCAACGCGCCGAACCTGATGGTCGCCGTGGGCCTTGCCTTGCGAGGGTTCGACTGATGGCAAGAATCAACCTCCTGCCATGGCGCGAGGAGCTGCGCAGGGAGCGCCAACGGCGGTTTCTGGTGGCGACGATGGTCACCGTGGTGCTCGGTGTGATCCTGGTGTTCATTACCGGCCTGGTTTTCGATAGCCGTATCAGTTACCAGGAGGCTCGCAACCAGCGCATCAAGAACGAAATCGCCCAGCTGGAAGTGCGGATCCGGCGCATCGAACAATTGGAGCAGACGCGGGCCAGGCTGCTGTCACGCAAGCGCGTGATCGAGCAATTACAGGCGAGCCGGTCGCTCACGGTCGAGTTGATGGACAAGCTGGCCAAGTCCATACCGGTGGGAGTCACCCTCAGCACCGTCCGGCAGCAAGGCCAGAACGTGACGCTGGCGGGCTACAGCCAGTCCAACGCCCGCGTGTCCGCGTACCTTCAGAGTCTCGAGAAGGATGACCTGTTCCTGCAACCGGACCTGAACGTGGTGCGCACGGCCGCGGTGCCGCAGAGCGATGTGGAGCCGTACGAATTCAACATTCGCGTGACATTGAGGCCGGCGGTCAAGTCCGAGGATGAAATGGGATTGGACGAATTCGAGGAATCGCAGGGAGGGGCGCCATGATCCTGAACGATTTCCGCGACACCGATTTTTCCGATCTCGGCAGCGCCCCCGCGACGGTTCGCTACACCCTCCTGGCCCTGCTGCTGGTGGCCTTGGGCGCGATCGGCTACTACATGGTCATCAAGGACAAGTGGGCGGAGCTTGACCGGGTGAAACTGCAGGAACTGTCGCTGCGCACCGATTTTGAAAACAAGCAGCAGAAAGCCGCCAACCTGGAAGCCTACGAGGAGCAATTGGCCGAGATGCAGGACATGCTGCAAACCATGTTCCGCCAATTGCCCAGCAAGACCGAAATGGACAAGCTGCTGGTGGACATCTCGCAGACCGCGTTGGCCGCCGGCATCGACGTGCAGCTGTTTGAACCCTTGGCCGAGGAACCGCGCGATTTCTACGCGGAACGGCCGATCAGCATCCGCATGCTGGGTGAATACCACCAGTTCGGGGAATTCGTCGGCGCCGTGGCCGCATTGCCCCGGGTGGTGATCCTGACCATGCATGACATCTCCCTGCGCCGCGCCGAGCGAACCAATCGCGGCAGTGTCGCCGAAGGCATGCTGATCCTGGAAGGGCAGGTCAAGACCTATCGCTACATCGACGAAGAGGAGGCGGCGCAGATTGCCGCCGAGGCCGCGCCGTGAGCGGGCGGCGACCGACACAACGTGCCTGGCTGAGGCCGTGGGTGGCGGTGCTGAGCATCGGGCTGCTGGTGGCCTGCGGTGGGGACATGAGCGACCTGGACAGTTACATCAGGGACGTCCAGGCGAGGCCAGCCAAGCCGATACCGCCCATCCCGCCCGTCAGGACCTATGAGCCCTATGCCTACGATGGCCAGTTGGGGCGCGATCCGTTCCGGGCTTCGACCACCGAGGGCAGTGACAGCGAAGTGGTCGGCACCCAGCGCAGCGGGCCGCGACCGGATCCCAACCGCTCCCGGGAGTACCTCGAACGTTACGAACTGGACACGCTCGACATGGTGGGGACCTTCGCCAAGGGTGATGATTACTGGGGTTTGATTCGCGACCCGGACGGCGTGATCCATCGGGTCGCCGTGAACAACTACCTGGGCAAGAACCACGGCCGGGTGACGCGCATTCGTGAGACCGGGGTGGACTTGAGCGAGTTGATTGGCGACGGCATGGGCGGCTGGTTGGTCCGTGAGGCCACCATCGCACTGGACGAGAGCTAAGCGTTGTGGCGCGGCCAGGCAACGGGCGCGGGGTTGAAGGATGAATATTGACAGGGTGAGCGAGACCAATTCAAAACCTGCCGGCGCAGGGGGACGGATTATGAAATACAGGAAAGTCATCGGTATGGCGGGAGCGTTGGTGCTGGCCCTGACGCCCTGGCAGGGCGTGCTGGCAGACACCGAGGTCACGGGCGTCGACTATCGCATGAGCAGCAATGGCAACGTGATCATCACCCTGGCCACGCTGGGCGATACGCCCGCTGTGAGCGCCTTCGACACGGACAATCCGGCGCGAATCGTGCTCGACATGGCGGACACCGGCAGCGGTGTCGACGCGGCCCCGATCACCATCGGGATGGGTTCCGTGCAGAGTCTTACCACACTGGCGGCAGGCAACCGGACGCGAGTCCTGGTGGATCTGGATCGGCCCGCGGCCTACGAGTTCAGCGCGGAGTCTGGCCAGGTCGTACTCACCGTTGCGGCTGCCGCCACGGCCGCCGCCCCGTCCACGGCCAGCTACAGCGGCGATTTTGCGGTGGAAAATGTTGATTTCAGGCGTGGCGAGGACGGCCAGGGCCGCATGATCATCACGCTGGACCGCGAGGGCGCCAATGTCGCCGTCAGCGCGTCCACCGGCAGCTTGCAGGTCGACATCTTCAATACTTCCCTGCCCGAGCACCTGAGTCAGCAGTTCGACGTCGTGGACTTCGCCACGCCGGTGCAGATGATTGATGCGGGGCGTCGGGGTGAGATGGCGCAGTTCAAACTGTCCGTGGCGGGTCTGTTCGAACACCTGGCGTACCAGTCCGGGCGAGACCTCATCGTCGAGGTCTTGGCATTCCAACCGTCGGTCGCCGACGACTCCTACCAGGTCCAGTTCTACGAGGACAAGGAGTACAGCGGTGCTCGCGTCACCTTCAATTTCCAGGACATCCCGGTACGGTCGGTGTTGCAGTTGATCGCCGACGTGGCGGACCTCAACATCGTGGTCGCGGACAACGTGGCCGGCAACCTGACCTTGCGCTTGACGAACGTGCCGTGGGACCAGGCTTTGGATATCGTGCTGGATTCCCGCAACCTCGACAAGCGCCAGAACGGCAATGTGATCTGGATCGCGCCCACGGGCGATATCGCGACCCGGGAGCAGGAGCTCTTGCAGGCCATGCAGGACCGCAGGGAACTGGAGCCGCTGCAGACCGCCCTGATCAGCGTGAGTTACGCATCCGCGAGCAGCCTGAAGGCGCTGATCGAGGAGTCGTCGGCTACCGATGTCGGGGACACGGGGCTGCTCTCGGACCGTGGCTCGGTGACGATCGACGAGCGCACCAACACGCTCCTGGTGACGGATACCGCGGATCGTATCGCCGAGATTCAGCAGCTGGTGCTTGAGCTCGATCGGCCGGTTCGGCAGGTACAGATCGAGTCCCGCATCGTGGTGGCGAGCAGTGATTTCAGCCATGAACTCGGGGTGCGCTTCGGTGTAACCACCGCGCACATCGGCAGCAACATCCTCGCCATCACGGGTGATGGCGAGGGGGCCGACCTGCTCAACCCGGCCACCAACCCAAGAGATGATGGGCTGCTCGACATCCCCGGCATTCCGCAGCGTTATAACGTCAATCTGGCGGCCCCTTCCAGTAGCGCGGGCAGCATCGGCTTGTCCTTCCTGACCGGTGACTGGCTCATCGACCTCGAGCTGTCGGCGTTGGAGGCGGAGGGCGAGGGTGAGGTCATCTCGACCCCGCGGGTCGTTACCGCGAACCAGTCCGAGGCCTTCATCCAGCAAGGCGTGGAGATTCCCTACGAGGAATCCACCTCCTCCGGCGCGGCGGCGGTGCAGTTCAAGGAGGCGGTGCTGGAGCTGCGGGTCACCCCGCTCATCACCCCGGACAACCGGATCCAGCTCGAACTGACGGTCAAGCAGGACACCGTGGGCGAGATCTTCCAGACCGGGCGCGGCGGCTCGGTGCCATCCATCGATACCCGTGAGCTCCAGACCAGTGTGCTGGTCAATAACGGCGAGACGGTGGTGCTGGGCGGCATCTTCCAGGATGAGCGCAAGCGTGCCGAGGACCGCGTACCGTATCTCAGCAGCATTCCCGGCGTGGGTAGATTGTTCAAGCGTAACCTTAACGAGGCCAAGAAACGCGAGCTGCTGATCTTTGTGACACCCACCATCGTTGAGGATCGCCCGCTGGTCAACTGATCGCTTTTCAGCAGTATCGTTCGATGCCCGGGCCGTGCCCGGGCATTTTTTTTCGGGGCGACGCGTCCGTGATTCCAGCGCCGGGGCGGTATAAAGTGGCAGCATGTCCGAGCCACGCTCCGCAACCGATTTCGAGGACCGGTTCAGCCTCGCGCCCGGCCGCGGGCCGCTGCTGATCAGCGTTCCGCACGCGGGGACCTTCGTGCCGGAAGGGATGCGCTCCCGAATGACTGAAACAGCCCGACGGTTGCCGGATACGGACTGGTGGGTGGATACCCTGTACCGGCCGCTGTGCGACACCGGCATGGGTCTGCTCGTTGCCCATGACTCCCGTTTCATCATCGATCTCAACCGTCCGCCGGACGACCGTCCTTTATACCCCGGCGGTGGGAGCGGACTGGTGCCGCTGAGGACGTTTGCGGGTGAGCCGATCTATGCGCCGGGCCGTGAGCCGGATGCCGGGGAGGTGCGTCAACGGGTGGCGGAGTACTGGCATCCCTATCACGCCGCCCTGGCTGCCGAGTTGGCGCGGGTGCGTGATCTTCACGGGCACGCGGTGCTGCTCGACGCGCACTCGATTGCCAGCGAGGTGCCTGCCCTGTTTGCGGGCCGCCTGCCGGCGCTGAACCTGGGTACGCACCAGGGTGCCAGCGCCGCCGGAGAACTGATCGCGGCTGCCATGGGAGCACTGCGCGCGGCGCGGAAATACTCGAGTGTGCGGGATGGCCGCTTCAAGGGCGGGTTCATCACGCGACATTATGGACGTCCCGCGCACGGCATTCATGCCCTGCAGCTGGAACTCGCCCAGCGAACCTACATGGACGAACCCGGCCAGCGATTCGATGAAGATGCAGCCGAGGCCCTCCGGGAAGTACTGCGTCGCCTGCTCGCGGCCCTGCTGAGCTGGGTTCCGGGACATGACTGAGCGGTTCATCCAGTGTGCGCAAGCCCTGCTGCCCGAGGGCTGGTCGGCGGACGTGTGCTTGCATCTGGACGCCGCCGGGATGATCCGATCGGTTTCCAGGGGTACGCCGCAAAACGCCTCGGAAGTGCTCGACGGACCCGTCATTCCCGGCATGCCCAACCTGCACAGTCACGGGTTTCAGCGCCTGATGGCCGGCTTGACCCGCCCGGTCCGTCCGGGTGGCGATGATTTCTGGGGTTGGCGCCAGGCGATGTATCGGCTGGCGGAGCGCATCACTCCCGAGCAGCTGGAGCACTGCCTGGCCCATGTGTACGTCGCGATGCTGAAGGGTGGTTATACCTCGTGCGCGGAATTCCATTACCTGCACAACGGGCCTGGCGGCAAGCCCTACCGTGATCCCGCGGAGATGAGCCTGCGGGTCCTGGCGGCAGCGGATGCAGCGCGCATGCCGTTGACATTGTTGCCGGTGCTGTACCGGGCCGGCGGTTTCGGACAGGCCCTCCAGGCGCCTCAGCAGCGTTTCGCCCTGACGCTCGAGCAGTACCTGGCGTTGGTGGATACCTGCCGCCGACACACCGGTGGCCAGGCGCTGGCCGCCGTTGGCGTGGCGCCGCATTCCCTCCGGGCGGTGCCGCGCGATGAGTTGCAGCGTCTGCTGTCGGCGCTGGCCGGCGTGAGCCTGCCGATCCATATCCATGTCGCCGAACAACAGGCGGAGGTGCAGGACTGCCTGGCGCACTACGGTGCCCGGCCGTTGGAGTGGTTGCTGCAGAATTTCGAGATCAACCGGAACTGGTGCCTGGTGCATGCCACCCACATGACTTCCATCGAGGTGCGGACGGCAGCCGCCACCGGAGCCATCGCCGGCCTGTGCCCGACCACGGAGGCAGACCTGGGCGATGGCTGCTTCGAAGCCCGGGACTGGCTGGATGCCGGTGGCTGGCTGGGAATCGGCTCCGATAGCAACCTGCGCATCTCGGCCTGCGAAGAGTTGCGGTTGCTGGAATTCACGGAGCGTTTGCGGCGGCAACGTCGACACGTGCTGGATGACGTTGGGACGTCGCTTTACCTGCATGCGGCACGCTCCGGCGCGGCGGCGTTGGGACAAGCCGTCGGTCAGCTGGCACCCGGTTGCCGTGCCGACCTGGTGGAGCTGGATGCATCCCACCCGCTGATCGCTGGCCAAACCGGCGACGAGGCGCTCGAAACCTATGTGTTTGCTGGCGGGAGCGACATGATTCGCTCGGTCCATGTCGCCGGGGAATGCGTCGTCGAGCGCGGGCGTAACGAACAGGAGGCGCTCTTCGAGGGGCGCTTCCGCCGCATCAGACAGGAGTTGAACGCATGAGGCCGCAGTTGCCGTTCGCGCCCGCCTGCGAGCGCAACAAGGTGCCGATTCTCGCGCAGTTGCTGAACATACTGCCGGGCACCGGAGCGTTGCTCGAGATCGGCTCCGGCACCGGCCAGCACGCCGTGTACATGGCGCCACGCTTTCCGCACATGACCTGGCAGCCCACGGACCTGGAGGCCGAGCTGGAAGGCTTGCGGGCCCGTCTCGAGGCGGAGGGCTGCCATCAGATTCAATCGCCGGTGCCGCTCGATGTGGCGGTCGGTCCATGGCCGGAGCAGTTGTTCGAAGCGGCCTTCTCGGCCAACACCGCGCACATCATGGGTTGGCCCGAGGTGTGCGCCATGTTCGGAGGTATCGGCGGTTGCCTCATCGCGGGTGGCGTATTCTGCCTGTATGGCCCGTTCAACCGTGGCGGCGGGTTCACGGCGCCCAGCAATGCGGCCTTCGATGCGGATCTGCGTGCCAGGGACCCGCGCATGGGCCTGCGGGATGTCGAACAGCTTGCAAGGCTGGCAGAATGCCACCAGATGAGACTCGACGAGGAGCTCGCAATGCCCGCCAACAACTTCCTGCTGGTATTCGTCCGGGAGGCCCCATGAGTGAACTTGATTACGACTCGCTCGCCGCGCAGGCGCAGGCACTGCTTTCAGGCGCGGGCAATGCGGTGTCGAAGGCGGCCAACCTGAGTGCGCTGATCTACCAGGCACTGCCGAGCGTGAACTGGGCGGGTTTCTATTTCCTGGAGGGCGACGTCCTGGTGCTCGGTCCGTTCCAGGGCAAGCCCGCCTGCGTCAGCATCCCGGTGGGTGAAGGTGTGTGCGGCACGGCGGCTGCCCGGCGTGTCACGCAGCGGGTGGCCGATGTGCATGCATTCGAGGGGCACATCGTGTGCGATCCCGAGTCCCGTTCCGAGCTGGTGGTGCCACTGGTCCTCGGCGACGAACTGCTGGGGGTGCTCGATGTCGACAGCCCGCAGCCGGGGCGCTTCAGTGCCGAGGATGAAGCCGGACTGGCCAGGCTGGCAGAGCTGTTCGTGCAGTCAGTCGCGGTGTAGGTCGCGACGCCGAATCCAGTGGCGCAGGCCGCCCTGCCCGGCGTCCAGCGACCATCCGCGTTCAAAGTCGATCACCGCCAGGGTGCCGGTCGGCATCTTGTGGATGGGCCCGGCATCGGAAGAGCGCATGACGTCCAGGGCGAGGAGCTCGAACCCCGGGTTGTGGCCCACCATCAGGACGATGTCGGCGGCCTGGAAGGCATCGCTGGCGAGTTCGAACAGCATGGCGGTCGACGCCTCGTAAATCTGCGGCAAGTAGACGACCGCGGGGTCGGAAATGGGCCAGGTGTCCAGCAGCGGCGCCAATGTTTCCCGCGTCCGCGCCGATGGCGAACACAGCACGGCACCCGGTGGCGCCAGTTCCCGTTGCACCCAGCCCGACAAGGCCGCCATGTGGGAGCGCCCCCGCTGGCTCAGGCTGCGACTGAAATCATCGATACCCGGCAGCCACGGCACGGCCTTGGCATGACGAAGCAGGTAAAGCGTTTGACGCTGCGACATGGTGATGCGTTCTCTGACCACGTTGGCACTGGCCATTATCTGGGCGCGACGCGAAGATTCAACTGTTTTCGATGCGCGCCCGAACCATCGTTGGTCGCCGGGCCATTGCGCGCGCCCTCCGGCACAAACTTACACGGACTCGGGCGGGAACCGGCGCGTATCGACGTTGCCGCCACTGAAAATTACGCCGATCCGGCGTCCGGCAAAACGCTCGGCGTGTTCCAGAATGGCGGCGATCACCGTGGCCGAGGAGGGCTCGATGGTCATCTGCAGATGCGCCTGGACCAGGTCCATGCCCTCCAGGATGGCGGCCTCGGACACGGGCAGCACATCATCGAGCCGTTGCCTGATGATGCGGAACGGCAACGCGCCGACCAGGGCCCGGAGTCCGTCGGCAATCGTGTCGGCCTGCCAATGCGTGACGCGCTCGCCGCGCTGAAAACTGGCGGCGGTGTCCGCCGCGCCCGCAGGCTCGGCCGCCAGTATCGTGAGGTCCGGGCGCAAATGCCGGGCCACGATGGCCGAGCCGCTGATCAGGCCGCCGCCGCCCACCGGAGCCATGAGGATGTCGAGGTCCGGTGTCTGGGTCAGCAGTTCGAGTGCCGCGGTACCCTGACCGCAAATGATATCGGGGTGGTCGTAGGGCGGTACCGGAATCCTGCCGTCCGCCACCAGGGCCTCGAGCCCGGCCTCCCGCGCCGCCTGGCCGGGGGCGCAGAAGATGACCTGGCCGCCATGCCGCCGCACGGCATCGACCTTGTCGGGCACCGCATTGTCCGGCATGACCACGAACGCCTGCCGGCCATCGTTGCGTGCCGCCAGGGCGAGGGCGGCGCCGTGGTTTCCCGAAGAGTGGGTCGCGACGTCCGCGTCCCGCCCGGCGGACCTGAGACGGGCAACCGCGTGGGTCGCGCCGCGAAACTTGAAAGAGCCCGTAACCTGGAGATTCTCGCATTTCGCTACCAGCGTGCAGCCCAGCGCCTGGTCCAGCGTGGCGCTGTGCACCACCGGGGTCTGGCGCACCGCGAAGCGGATGCGCTCGGCGGCGGCCTCCACATCGGGGAATTCCGGGATTCGCGGTTCAGCGCTCGGGTGCATGGCCCTATAATACGGGCCCCGCTTCCCGATTGACCAGCGCGATCCCGGCAAGGAATCTGCAATGAAAAAAGGCGCACCCGGCAAGGCGATTCAACGCGCGGATTACCTTGCGTACCCCTGGAGCATCGATCACCTGGACCTGGATTTTTCCATTCACGAGCAGCACACGCAGGTGCGGAGCCGCCTGCAGGTGAGCCGCCGGGCGGGCGCTGACGCGGCCGATGCCATCGAGCTCGATGGTCGCGACCTGGAGCTCGTGACGCTCGCCGTCGATGGGCAGGCGGTGCCGGCGGAACGCTACCGGATCGAGGGTGAGCGCATGGTGATCACGGGGGTGCCGGAACGATTCGAGCTGAGCGCGGAAGTCCGCATCAGGCCATCCGAGAACACCGCGCTCGAAGGTCTTTACCGATCGGGGGAATTCCTGCTCACACAGTGTGAAGCGGAGGGGTTTCGCAAGATCACCTGGTTTCCCGACCGCCCCGATGTGATGACGCGGTATTCCGTCACCATCGAGGCGGATCGCGACTCGCACCCGGTGCTGCTCTGTAACGGCAACCGCGTCGACGGCGGCGTGCGCGCGGGCGGGCGTCACTGGGTGCGCTGGGAGGACCCATTCCCCAAGCCGAGTTACCTGTTTGCACTGGTCGCCGGAGATCTCGCCCACGTCGAGGACCGCTTTACCACCCGCAGCGGGCGGGAGGTCACCCTGCGCATTTATGTCGAGCACGAAAACATCGATCGCTGCGAGCACGCGATGGAGTCGCTGAAGAAGGCCATGTGCTGGGACGAGGAACGGTTCGCTCTCGAGTATGATCTGGACATCTACAACATCGTGGCCACCAACGATTTCAACATGGGGGCCATGGAGAACAAGTCACTCAACATTTTCAATTCGAAGTATGTTCTGGCCCGGCCGGATACCGCCACCGATGCCGACTACCAGGCCATCGAGGGCGTCATCGGACACGAGTATTTCCATAACTGGACGGGCAACCGCGTGACCTGTCGTGACTGGTTCCAGCTGACCCTCAAGGAGGGCCTGACCGTCTTCCGTGATGAGGAGTTTTCCTCCGACATGCAGTCCCGTGCGGTCAAGCGGATCCAGGACGTGCGTGATCTGCGCGAGCGCCAGTTTCCCGAGGACGCGGGTCCCATGGCCCACCCGATCCGTCCCGACCACTACATCGAGGTCAACAACTTTTACACGGCCACGGTGTACCAGAAGGGGGCCGCGGTCATTCGCCTTTACCACACGCTGCTTGGCGAGGACGGCTTCCAAAAGGGCATGCAACTGTATTTCGAACGCCATGACGGCCAGGCCGTGACCTGCGATGACTTCCTGGCCGCCATGGCCGATGCCAACGATGCCGAACTCGGGCAGTTCGCCCGCTGGTACGCGCAATCCGGCACCCCGGTGGTCAGCGTGGCGACGGAATTCGAGGCGGCCGCCGGTCGCTATGTCCTGCGGTTGCGGCAAGAAACGCCGCCCACCCACGATCAGCCGGACAAACAGCCGTTGCTGATCCCCTTCGCGGTCGGCCTGCTGGACCCGCAGGGCCAGGCGCTGGCATTGCAGCTGGAAGGCGAGCGCGCACCAGGTGCGGACACGCGCATGCTGCTGCTTACCGAAGCGGAGCAGGAGTTCACCTTCATCGGGCTCGATGCCGAGCCCGTGCCTTCGCTGTTGCGCGATTTCTCGGCCCCGGTCAAGGTCGAGTACGAATATGCGCCGCAGCAACTGGCAACCCTGATGGCGCACGATACCGATGCATTCGCTCGTTGGGAGGCGTCCCAGCGATTCGCCCAGGACTGCATCCTGGCCCAGGTGCGCCAGCGCGCGAATGGCCGGTCGATGCATCTCGCGCCAGGCCTGGTGGCGGCGTTTGGTCGGCTACTGGAGGACCGGGAGACCGACCCCGCATTGTTGGCCGAAGCCATGGCTCTCCCGGCCGAAGACTACCTCGCCGAGCAGATGGACGTGGTGGATGTGGACGGGATTCATGTCGCGCGGCGCTTCATCAAGGCCGGGCTCGCGGAGGCCCTGGGCGAGGCGTTTCGGCAGCGCTACGCGCAACTCGGTGACAATCGGAACTATGACAATTCGCCCCGGTCGATCGCAGAGCGCAGCCTCAGGAACCTGTGTCTCGCCTACCTCGCGGAAACCGCCGAGGGCACGGCGCTCGCAAGCCTGCAACTGGAGGCCAGCGACAACATGACGAACACCCTCGCGGCGCTGCGCGCCCTGGTGTTCACGGGCTCTGCCGCGGCCGGCCCCGCGCTGGAAGCGTTCGAGCGCCGCTGGCGGGGCGATGCGCTGGTCATGGACAAGTGGTTTGCCATGCAGGCCATGACCCCCGGGCATGAGACCATCGAGCGTGTCGAGGACCTCATGGAACATCCCGAGTTCAGCATTCGCAACCCCAACAAGGTGCGCGCCCTGGTGGGCGTATTTGCGATGCTCAACCCCACCGGGTTCCATGCGCCCAATGGCGCGGGGTATCGGTTCCTCGCGCAGCGGGTGCTGGACCTGGATGCGATCAATCCCCAGATGGCGGCCCGCATGGTGACGGCCTTCAACCGGTGGAAACGATACGACGAGGGGCGCAAACGCCTGATGAAGGCACAACTCGAACGCATCGCGGCTGTCGAGGGCTTGTCGCCGGACGTGTCCGAAATCGTGTCCAACGCGTTGCAGTAACCGGCGCCGATGCTGCGCAAGATCGTATCCGGTGGCCAGACCGGCGTTGACCGGGGAGCCCTGGACGCGGCGCTCGCCAGCGGCCTCGAATGCGGGGGCTGGTGCCCGGAGGGCCGTCAGGCGGAGGATGGCGCCATTCCCGAGTGCTACCCCGTGCGGGAGCTGGCGGGTGCGGACTTTGATCAGCGCACGCGCCAGAATGTCATCGACAGCGACGGCACGGTCGTGCTGCGATTCGGCGCCGCGGGCGGCGGCACGGCATTGACCATTCGTTGTGCGCGGGCGCACGGCAAGCCCTTGCTCGAAATCGACGCGAGCCGCTTGCATCCGCGGGACGCCGGCGAGCAACTGGTGTATTTCGTCCGGGAACATCGTATCGAGGTCCTGAATGTGGCTGGGCCGCGTGCCAGCGAGGCCGTGTCGGCCGAAGCGTATGCGCGGGATGTGCTGGCCCGACTGGTGGGCGCGGGGTGAGCACGTGGCGGGCCCTGACCCTGTGCGCAGGGTTCATGGCCGCGGGCTGTGCCGGCCCGCTTCCGGCGCCTGAGCCGGGCGCCGGGCCCGGGGCCATCCGGCTCGAAAGCCTCGTGATTCGCAATGTGTCTTACAGCCAGGTCTCGGAAGTCACCCTGCGCGTCCCGGCCACCGGTGAATTCGTGTCCTGCGCCAATATCCCGATTCATGGCCATTGTCGCGCGGGTTTTCCGCAGCGCTCATACCAGGGGCACGAGATCGAGATTTCCTGGCAGCAGGATGGGCGCCGGGAGAGCACTGGCGCATTCGAGATCGAGGGCGCAGACCGGCTCGATCCGCGGCAACCAGCCAGCGTTCGGGTGCTGATCACCCCGGCCGGTACCGCCGTCACCGAATTCGTTCAGCCGGGACGCTGACGCCGACCAACCGCCCTCAGCGCTGGTCCAGCGCGTCCACCAGCAACTCGCGTTGCAATTCGGCCTCGTGGCGGGTTGCAAAACGCGGGCTCAGCCGTAAATCGGCCGCAAAGCGCACGTTGAATTGCCAGCCCTCGCCGTTTTCCGCTTCGAACACCTGCGTGACGAAACATACCTTGTCCAGCACGATGGTGAAGCCCTGGAGGTCATGTACGGATCTGGCCATGTCGGACGCCTGGCGCAATGGGCGGATCATTGTAACCCAGCCGCGCGGATGATTCGGAGCGACGCGTTTGCCCTGAACCAACGCGAACGCCCGATGCCAAAGGGAGTATAGGGCGAGGGATTGTCGGTTTGCGGGATGGCATTCAGGCGGGGTTCATGCGGGCCGTGGTAGGCTTTTCCCACAAGGCGACCCGATCCCGGGGCCGACCCGTTGAGGGGATGGAGGCGTCATGAGGAAGACAGTGCTCATACCCCTGCTGGTCTTGTTGGCTGGCTGCGCCACCTATTACGATCCCTCCACCGGGCCTTCCGGGAGCGTGTATTACGTTTCTGCCGACCCGGGTTATCCGCTCGCCCCGGCGAATTACGCCCACGCCGCACATTATCCCTGGTGGTCGCTGGATCACTTCTATTTCAGGTCGGGCTACCACGGCAGCGGTTTTTCGCTGGGGTTGAACTTCGGCAGCCCGTATTACGGGTGGCATGGTTATTTCTACGATCCCTGGTACCGGCCGTACCGGTACGCCGGGTGGTATCCGCCCTATTACCGGTACCCGTTCTATGGTCATCCTTACTATCGGTACCCGTATTACGGTCATAGCCACCCGCACTACCGGTATTTCCGCCCGCACCCGCACGGTCAGCATCGCCGCCCCCACCACCCTCCTTCCGCGGGGCACGGCAATGCCGATCATGAACGCGCGCACGGGCGGCATCGCCAAGACTACCCCGGCTCATCGGAACCGCCCGCCGCGGGGTACGACCCTGACCTTACCGCAAGGCGTGGTCCGGGTGCAGCTGGCAGCAGCCGCTTCGTGACGGTTGCGCCATCCGCGACCGGCGCAGACCGGGCGGTGGTGATTCGCCGCCAGTGGACGACCAAGCCGGGGCCCAGCCGGCCCCATGACACTGAAACACCGGGCGTGTCGGCGGCGGATCATAACGGGCGGGAGAGCGATGGCTCGGTTTACCGCAGCCCGTCCTACCGGGATCCAGGCCGGCAGCATCGGCGCTCCGACGCCGGGCGCGAGCCGGCGCGCGGCCGCCCCGAGACCGGCTCCGCCGGAGCCATGCGATCGCCACGGCCCGACCCGGTTATCCGTACCATCGACGTGCCCGGCCGCCCGGTCATGACCATCAGGGCGCCCGCCCGGGGTAAAGGGCCCGCCCCGCAGCGTCCGCAGCCGATCGTGCCCCAGCCCCATGGACGCCAAGCCCAGGCGGTTCGGACCACTACCGTAGCCCAGCCCCGGGCGAGCACTTTGCGCCCCGGGGCCCAGCGGGACGATGGACACCGACCCGCTTCGGGAGCGGCCACGCGCGCATCTCGGCCAGGCCGTGCCACGGCTGCCGGTAGCGAGGGACGCCGCCGGCGCTGAGGCGCCCTCCCGACTGCCGCCGCTGGGTGGCGGGCCAAGACTATCGGCACTGTAGAGTCCACGTCGCCTTGCGCTAGAGTGGCGCTATTCCGCGGGTGGAATTTGGGTCGCCATGGACCGCTTCGTACATGAAATCAGGCAGCGCCGGGTGCTACCGGCGGTCGGCGTGTACGCGGCGGGGTGCTGGGTCCTGATCGAGATCCTGGATCGCCTGGTCGAGCGCTACCTGCTCTCTCCCTATCTCACCGACATCGTGTTCTGGGGCTTGTACTCGCTCATTCCAGCGGTGGTCCTGGTTTCATGGACCCACGGCCGGCCCGGCAAGGACCGGGCCACCCGCGCCGAAAAGGTGGGGGTTCCCATCAACATCATCGCCTCCCTGGGGCTGGTGGTGACGATTGCCGGGGGCAAGGACCTCGGTGCCGCTGCCACGGCGGTCACGCTCAGCAATGAACTGGGTGAAGCCGAAACGCATTACATTGCAAGTGAAGCCTACCGCCGGCGCCTGGCGGTATTCTTTTTCGCCCGCGCGGGTGGCGCGGCGGAAATCGGGTGGCAGCGCTACGCCGTGACGGAGTTGCTGACGCAGGATCTGCAGCAGAGCCCGTTCATCCTGGCCACCTCGCCCTGGGTCAACTTCAGGGACGGCTTCTACGTGCGCATGCAGCAGGCCGGTTACGACGATGGCCTGGACCTTCCCCGGTCGCTGATGCGCGAAATTGCCGATGACGCCAATCGCCAGTTCTTCATCGAGGGTGACGTCGGGCGGGACGACGGCGAATACGTCATCGAGGCCCGCATCTGGGACACGGCGACGCTGGATCGGACGGCGCAGATCATCGAGCGTGGCTGGGATTTGTATGCCGTCGTCGACCGGCTCTCGCAGGGCGTGCGCGAGGCACTGGACATCCCGGAGGGGAGTGGGCGAATTCTTTCGGACCTGCCCCTGGGCGAGACCTACGGCGAATCCGAAGTCGCGCTGCGGCAGTTCATCGATGCCAAGAACGCCCGGCTGCTGGATAACGACCTGGCTGAGTCCAATGTGCGCCTGGACCGGGCCCTGGCCGCCGACCCGGATTTCGTCCTGGCCTGGCTGTTCAAGAGCGTCAATCAGCTGGATGCCGGCAACCTGCCGGCCGCGCGTGAATCCATCGAGGCGGCCAGCACGCTCGATTACCGCCTGCCGCCATCGGATCGGGCTCGGCTCAAGGAGATCAGCTATCGCCTGGCAGGGGAAAACGACAAGTTGCTGGAGTTTCTGCGGCTCCAGGTGCGCTTGCGCGACGATGCCGGCGTGCGCGTGCGACTGGCGAATTACTTGATGTCCTTCGGCCAACTGGAGGAGGCCAAGCGGGAATTTCTCGCGACCCTCGAGCGCGATCCGCTCAACCTGGGCATCTACCTCGAGCTGGCCGGGCTCGAACGCGCGATCGGAGACCTGGAGGCCGCGATCGGGTGGGCAAAGCGCTACCGGGAGGAGAAACCCGGCAACCTGGGGGCCGAACTGGCGCTCGGCGACCTGCTACGCGACAGCGGGGACCTGCAGGCGGCGGAGGACCATTACCGGCAGGCGTCCATCCTCGAGGGCGGCGAGGTCGCGCCGGTGCTGCAGCTGGCCAACGTCGCCGCACGCCGGGGTGACTTCAACCGGGCACGCAGCCTGCTGGCGGAGGCGGAGACACAGGCGACGACCCCCCAGGCCAGCAGCCTCGTTCGCGGCGCGGCGGCCGAATTCGAAATGCGCATGGGGCGCCTGCATGCGGCCATTGAGCAGTTGCAGCGCCAGCGGAAAGCGCTGATCCAGTTCCAGCGGCCGATCGAGATGGCGATTGCCGCCTACGTGCCCATGATCGAGTTGTACCTTGCCCTCGGAGACACGGAGCAGGCGACCCGGGAGCTGGCGCGGGCGCGGCAGAGCCTGGCGCCGCCCATGGACCAATTCCTGGCCTTCAGCGAGGCCGGGATCCTGCTGACGCAGGGTGATGTCGCGGCGGCCGAGGCTGCCATCGGACGGGGAGCGGAAATCATCGAGACGTTCAAGCTGCAGGACCTGCTCTATCTGAGCGACATGCTCACCGGGTTCGCCCGGCGTTCGCGCGGTGACGACCCCGGCGCGGCCCGGCACCTTGCGGCGGCAATCGAGCGACTGAATCGCTCCTCGCAGTCGGTGGTTAACGCGCGATCGGCATTGCCCAGGCTCTATGCGGAGCTGGCGTTTTCGCTGGTCGCCGGCGGTGATCTGGAGCGGGCCGAGGACGTCCTCGACCAGGGCTTTCGGCTGGACCCTTCCGAACCCACGCTGTGGGTGAGCAAAGCGCGATTTCAGGCCGCCTCGGGCCTGCCACGACTGGCCCTTGCCTCGGTCAATTATGCGCTCGCGATCTGGCGTGAGGCGGATGCTCAATATACCGAGTTCGCGCGTGCCCGGGCGCTGGCCGACGAACTCCAGGCAGGATCCTGACTGTTACATTTCTTTATGTATTTCAGTACAATGCGCACCCCCAACCTGCGCAAAGCGGAGCTTCATGGCGTCCCAACCCGCATATGATGTGATCGTGATCGGTGGCGGCCACGCCGGCACGGAGGCTGCGCTGGCGGCCGCGCGCAGCGGTGCCCGGACCCTGCTGCTCACGCACAGCATCGAGACCGTCGGCCAGATGAGCTGCAACCCGGCCATCGGCGGCATCGGCAAGGGCCACCTGGTGCGCGAAATCGATGCCCTGGGCGGCGTGATGGCCCGGGCCGCCGATGCCGCGGGCATCCAGTTGCGGACCCTCAACGCCCGCAAGGGACCCGCCGTGCGGGCCACGCGCGCCCAATGCGACCGCAACCTGTACCGGGCCTTCATCCGGCACGCCGTGGAGCAGCAGCCCGGTCTGTCGGTGTTCCAGCAGCCGGTCGACGACCTGATCGTCAGGAACGGGTGCATCGAGGGTTGTCGGACCGCAATGGGGCAGGCGTTTCATGCACCGAGTGTGGTGCTGACCACGGGCACCTTCCTCGGGGGGCGCATCCATGTCGGTGAGGAGCAGTATGCAGGGGGCCGGGCCGGGGACCCACCATCGCTGGCGTTGGCCGCCAGGCTGCGGGAACTGCCGTTCGAGGTGGGGCGCCTGAAGACCGGCACGCCGCCACGGATCGACGGCAAAACGGTGGATTTCAGCCGCCTCCAGGAACAACATGGGGACCGTCCGCTGCCGGTGTTCTCCTACCTGGGCCAGCCCGACGATCACCCCCGGCAGGTGTGCTGCTGGATCACGCAGACCAATGAGCGGACCCATGAGATCATCCGTCGCTCCCTGCATCGCTCGCCGATGTATACCGGCTTCATCGAGGGCACCGGGCCACGCTACTGTCCCTCGATCGAGGACAAGGTGGTGCGCTTTGCCGACCGCGACAGTCATCAGGTGTTCGTCGAGCCCGAGGGGCTCGAGACGCGTGAACTGTATCCGAATGGCATCTCCACCAGCCTTCCCCATGCGGTGCAGCTCGAACTGGTGCATACGATCGAGGGCTTCGAGCACGCGCACATCACGCGGCCGGGGTACGCGATCGAGTACGATTTCTTCGATCCCCGCGGGCTCCATGCCAGTCTGGAGACCCGGCCCATTGCCGGCCTGTTCTTTGCCGGCCAGATCAATGGCACCACCGGCTACGAAGAGGCTGCGGCCCAGGGCCTGGTGGCCGGCCTGAACGCCGCGCGTCGGGCTCGGGGCGAGGCATCGTGGACCCCGCGACGCGACGAGGCCTACCTCGGCGTACTGATCGATGACCTGGTCACGCAGGGCACCCGGGAGCCTTACCGCATGTTCACCAGCCGCGCGGAGTATCGCCTGCTGCTGCGCGAAGACAACGCGGACCTGCGCCTCACGCCGGTGGGCCGCGAGCTGGGCCTGGTCGATGACGAGCGATGGGCGTCGTTCAATCAGCGGGTGGAGGCGATCGAAAACGAACGGGAACGGCTATCGGCGATCTGGCTGATGCCGGGCAACGCGCTCGGGCAGGCCCTGGCCGGCACCCACGGCATCACCCTGAGCCGCGAGGTCCGCGCTCTGGACCTGTTGCGGCGCCCGGAACTCAATTACGCCAGGCTGATGGAGGTCGAAGGCATCGGCCCCGGCGTGGCGGACGGCAGTGTTGCCGCGCAGGTGGAGGTGCAGACCAAGTACGCTGGCTACCTCGACCGGCAGGCAGAGGACGTCGAACGCAACCGCCGCAACGAGGCTCGCGTGATTCCGGACGCCTTCGATTACCGGCGGGTCAGCGGCCTGTCAGCGGAGCTCAGCGAAAAACTGCAGCGGGTCAGACCCGGGACCATCGGCCAGGCTTCCCGCATCCCCGGCATGACGCCCGCAGCCATCTCCCTGCTGCGGGTGTACCTGAAGAAATACGCCGGCCGTCACGCCGCCTGAAGCGGTCCGGCCTCACGAATAAAAAACGTTTGGTTTACAGATTTTTAACCCGCAATCGTTATGCTGTCGTTGCAAGTTGACTGTGCCTGGTGCATCGCACCTCTGTACAGGCAGTCCCCACACTTCTATTGCCTATGGCGATGCACCTTTTCCAACCCCGGCCACCGGCCGGGGTTTTTTTTACTGCCGCCCGGTGAACTGGCGAGGCGGGCGTGACGGGTCGGGACGCTAGCCGGCCTTGACCGACTGTCCCTCGAACTCTCTGCCGGCTTCCAGGTCGCGGAACACTTCCAGGTCCAGCTCGCCTTCGCTGCGGGCCACGATGGTCGTGACCGTGGAGTCCCCCGTCACGTTCACCACCGTGCGCGTCATGTCGAGCAGGCGGTCGACCCCCAGAATCAGGGCGATGCCTTCCTCGGGCAGGCCAACCTGCGCCAGCACACCGGCCAGCAGCACCAGGCCGACGCTGGGTACACCGGCGGTCCCGATCGAGGCCATGATGACCATCAGCACCACCATGAGGTACTGCGCCACGCTCAGTTCGATGCCATAGAACTGGGCGATGAAACCGGTGGCGACGCCCTGCATGATCGCGGTGCCGTCCATGTTGATCGTCGCACCCAGGGGGATGGTGAAGGACGCCACCTTGTTGCTGACGCCGACCCGTTGCTCCACCGACTCCAAAGTGACGGGGAGGGTGGCGTTGCTGGAGGCCGTCGAAAAGGCGAACAGCATGGCGGCGCGCATCTTGAACAGAAACATCCAGGGGCTGATTCGGCACAGCAGGGCCAACAGCGTGGGATACACCACGAGGGCATGTATGAACAGCACGCCGAAGACCAGCACCACGTACCGACCGACTGCGAGGAAGTCGCTGGCGTTGCTGGTGGCGGCGAGGATGGCGATCAGGGCGAACACGCCATACGGTGCGAACCGCATGACCAGCGTGACCAGTTTCATGATGACCCCGTTCATGTCATGGAACCACGCCGCCACGCGCTTGCCGGTCGCGCCGCTCAGGGTGATGGAGATGCCAAGCAGCAGCGAAAAGAAGATGATCGGCAGCATGCGGGCATCCGCCATGGCGGCCACCGGGTTGCTGGGGATCATGTCGATGATCACCTGAGTCAGCGGCGTGACCTCGGCGATTTCCTGCTGGACCGCCGCCACGGGGGTCGCACCCACGCCCGGCTGAAAGAGGATGGCCGCGGTCAGCGCCAGGGTGACGGCGATACCGGTGGTGACGAGGTAGAGCCCAACGGTCTTGCCGCCGACGCGACCCAGCATCTTGGGGTCCGACAGGGAACTGGAGCCGCACACCAGCGACACGAAAACCAGCGGCACCACCAGCATCTTGAGCAGGCTGATGAAGACCTGGCCCACGACTTTGAACACCCCGTCGATCAGCCAGACCTGGGACCATTCCGGGTTGCCCGCCAGGCTCAGCAGCCAGCCGCAGATGCCACCGGTCACCATGGCGATCAGGATGCGCGAGCTGAGACTGAGTTTGTTGCCGGATGCCATGGGTTTGCTCCCTGTCGTGGTGGCTGTCGCTGCCGCCCGCGCGTGGTGGGCGGGCGGTACAATGCGCTAGAATTTACTGCTTTCGAGCGCGGAAAGCCAAGTTTGAACCCGAGCGAGTGACTGCCGTGAGCAACGAGTCGACGGCCCAGACTACCAATTTCATCCGTAACATCGTCATCCGCGATCTCGAGAGCGGCAAGCACGCGACGGTCGTCACGCGTTTCCCGCCGGAGCCGAACGGACACCTGCACATCGGCCATGCCAAGTCCATCTGTCTGAACTTTGGTCTGGCGCAGGAATTTGGTGGCACCACGAATCTGCGGTTTGACGACACCAACCCGCTCAAGGAAAGCGAGGACTATGCGCAGGCGATCATGGCGGATGTTCGCTGGCTGGGCTTCGAGTGGAATGAGCTGCGGCACGCCTCCGACTATTTTCAGCAGTTGTACGACTTCGCCGTGCACCTGGTCAGAACCGGCACGGCCTATGTCGACAGCCAGACCGCCGAGGAAATCCGCGCCGCGCGGGGCACCCTGACCGAGCCGGGGCGGGAGAGCCCGTACCGCGACCGGCCGGTAGAGGAAAACCTCGACCTGTTCCAGCGCATGAAAGCGGGCGAGTTTGGGGACGGCGAGCATGTCCTGCGGGCCCGGATCGACATGGCCGCCTCCAACATGAACATGCGCGACCCGGTCATTTACCGGATCCGCAACGTCCCCCACCACCGGACCGGGGACGCCTGGCACATCTATCCGATGTACGACTGGGCGCACGGCATTTCGGATGCCCTCGAGGGCATTACCCACTCGCTGTGCACACTGGAATTCGAGGACCACCGTCCACTCTACGACTGGTTTCTCGAACAAATCCCGGCGCCCTGCCACCCGCAACAGATCGAATTCGCCCGCGGCAACCTGAACTACACCGTGATGAGCAAGCGGCGCCTGCTGCAGCTGGTCGAGGAGGGGCACGTGGACGGCTGGGACGATCCGCGCATGCCCACGCTCGCCGGATTGCGGCGCCGGGGGTATACGCCCGAGGCCATCCGCGCGTTCTGGGCCGAGATGGGCATCTCCAAGAGCGACAGCATCATCGATATGGGCGTACTCGAGAACGCCATCCGCAACGACCTCAACGAGCGCGCCCCGCGCACCATGGCGGTGCTGGATCCGCTGAAGGTCGTGCTCGACAATTTTCCGGCCGGCGAGACCGAGTGGGTGGAAGCCGCGGTGCACCCGCAGCGGCCGGAACTGGGCGTGCGGAAGGTGCCGTTGACGCGCGAGCTGTGGATCGAACGGTCGGACTTCATGGAAGATCCGCCCCGCAAGTTTTTCAGGTTGCGGCCCGGGGGCGAGGTGCGCCTGCGCAACGCCTTCATCATCCGTTGTGAAGGGGTGGTCCGGGGCGCCGACGGAGAGATTGCGGAGTTGCGCTGCGTTTTCGATCCGGACACGCGCAGCGGCCAGCCGGGCGCGGCACGCAGGGTCAAGGGCACCATCCACTGGGTATCCGCGATGCACGGCGTATCCGCCGAGGTGCGCCTTTACGATCGCCTGTTCCGGGTGCCCAACCCGCTGGCGGAGAAAGACCGCGATTTCCTGGAATTCATCAACCCCGATTCGCTCGGGGTGGTTTCGACGGCGGTGGTGGAGCCCGGGGTTGCCGAGGGCGCGCCGGGCGAGTGCTACCAGTTCGAACGCATCGGGTATTTCGTCCACGACGTCCTGGACAGCAAGCCGGGCAAGCCGGTCCTGAACCGTACCGTGACCCTGCGGGATTCCTGGGCGCGCCTCGAACCCAAACCCTGAACATGACTTGAGGCACGTGGAGCCGCGCGCCGGTTTTGATATCCTCGGCGGCGTGGGTTCAAGCCTCCGAGGAGGGCGGTCATGGGATGGTTTCTGCTGGCACTATTGGTCGCGGCGGTGGCGTTTGCCATCTCCATTTACAACCGCCTGGTGGCCGGGCGCAACCGGTTCAAAAACGCATTCGCCCAGATCGACGTGCAGTTGACTCGGCGCCATGATCTGATCCCCAACCTCGTCGAGACCGCCAAGGGCTACATGGCGCATGAGCGTGCCACCCTGGAGGCGGTGATCAACGCGCGCAGCGCGGCCGTCTCAGGCCTCAGGCAGGCCGCTCGCGACCCGTCGGATCCGGCGGCCATGAAGGCATTGTCCGAGGCCGAACAGGGCCTGTCGGGCGCGTTGGGCCGCTTGTTCGCGCTGGCGGAGGCCTACCCGGACCTCAAGGCCAACGAGAACATGATGCAGCTGTCCGAGGAGCTGACCACCACCGAGAACAAGGTGGCGTTCGCGCGGCAGGCCTACAACGACTCGGTGATGGATTACAACACGCTGCGTGAATCGTTTCCCAATAACCTGTTCGCCGGGTGGTTCAACTTCGGGGCCGCGGAACTGCTGGACATCGAGGACGAGACCAAGCGGGAAGTCCCGCAGGTTTCATTCTGACCGGTCGTTGAGCAAGCTCAGTCCGGACAGCGCGGGCCGACCCAGGGGCGGCCCGCCGTGATCCCATGAATTTCTTCGAGCACCAGGACCGGGCCCGGCGCCAGGCCCGCAGGCTGCTGGTGATGTTCCTGCTCGCCGTGCTGGCGGTGGTCGTCGCGGTCGACCTCGCCTTGCTGCTGGTGGTGGGGTTCAGCGATGCAGAGGCCGGTGCATCCCCGCTGAGTGTGCGCGCAATCGCCGCCAATCGCGATCTCCTGGTGGGCGGAGCGGTGGTGACGGCGGCGATCGTGGTGATCGCCAGCCTGATCCGCATAGGTGCGCTGCGCAGCGGCGGCGGACGCGTGGCGCGCGACCTGGGGGGGACGCCGGTCGAGGCGGACACCCGCGATCCGTTGCGGCGGCGGCTGCACAACGTGGTGGAGGAGATGGCACTGGCATCCGGCGTGCCGGTGCCGGAGGTCTACGTGCTGGAACGCGAACCCGGCATCAACGCATTCGCGGCGGGTTATTCGCCGGCGGACGCCGCCATTGCGGTCACCCGTGGCGCGCTGGAGCAACTCTCGCGCAGCGAGTTGCAGGGCGTGATCGCGCATGAGTTCAGCCACGTGCTGAATGGTGACATGCGGCTCAATATCCGCTTGATGGGTGCCGTGTACGGAATCCTCGTGCTGTCCCTGATCGGTCGCCGGGTCCTGCGCCACGCCCGCTTCGCGGGCCGTTCCCGCGACCGCGGCGCGGCAGCCATCCTGCTGATGGCGGTGGCCGTCACGGTCATCGGGTACGTGGGCCTGTTTTTCGGTCGCTGGATCAAGTCCGCGGTATCACGCCAGCGGGAATTTCTGGCCGACGCTTCCGCGGTGCAATTCACACGCGACCCGGAGACCATCGGCGGCGCGCTGAAGAAGATCGCCGTGCACACGCACGCCTCCTTCCTGGTCGCCGAGGCCGAGGAGGTGGGCCACATGCTGTTCGGGGCTGGCCAGCCAGCCCGGCTACTGGCCACCCACCCGCCGCTGCTGGAGCGCATCCGTCGCGTCGATCCCGCTTTTCGCGAGGAGGACCTTGCGGAAGTCGTGGACCGGATGCAGCGGACCGACCGCCGCGCGGCGGAACGGGAAGCCCGGGCGGAACAGCCAGCGGCAGCCGCAGCCGGCGCGGTGTTCGACGTCGCGGGTGTGGTGGACGAGATTGGCGGGCCGGGCGCCGAGCGCCTGGTGCTGGCCGCGGCCCTCGCGGCCTCGTTGCCGGCACCGGTGCGGTCCGCTGCGCAGTCCCGCGAATGGGCGCCGGCCGCGCTCCTGTATACGCTTGCCAGCGATGATGCGGGGATCCGTGAACGCCAGTTACTGACCGTCGCCGAGATCATGGGGCCGGACCTCGAGCACCGGGTCCGCGGCCTGCTGGGCGCAGCGCCACGGCTGGCCGCAGAGCAGCGCTTGCCGTTGATGGAAATCGCACTGCCAGCCCTAAAACCGTTTCCACCGGGGCTGCTGCGCGACCTGCTGCGGACGATTGATGTCATGGTGCGGATCGATGGAGAAGTCGACGTGTTCGAGTACCTGCTCGCCCGGCAGGTGGCGCGCTACCTGTGGGAGGCGGCCAACCCGCACCGGACCCGGATGGCGGGCAGGCGCGAGTTATCGGACCTCGATGCGGAGATGCGGACCGTGCTTGCCATCGTGGCCATGCACGGCCATCGCGACCGGGCGGCGGCACAGGCTGCTTACGAGGCGGGCCAGGCGGTTGCACTGCCCGGTGATGCCACGGCACTGCCGGAGATTGCTGACTGGGTCGCGGCGCTCGACGAGGCCCTGGATCGGCTGGATGCCCTCAAGCCCGCCGCCAAGGAAAAGCTGGTTCAGGGTCTGGTGCGCACCGTGTCCGCCGACCGGCGCCTGGCGGCCGCGGAGCTGGAACTGATGCGCGCCGTGTGCGCCGGCATACATGTGCCAGTGCCCCCCGTTGCCGGGATTTCTCAATCCAATTCTGCCGCTTGAGCGACCCGGCCGGTCATTTCGGCCGCGCATTTTTCCGCGATCATGATGGTCGGCGCGTTGGTGTTGCCGGACACCAGCGAAGGCATGACCGAAGCGTCCACCACCCGCAGGCCCTCCACGCCGCGCACCCGCAGTTGCGGGTCCACCACCGCCAGCGGATCACTGCCCATGCGGCAGGTGCCCACCGGGTGATAGATGGTCTCCGCCTTGCGCCGGATGAATGCCATCAGGTCCGCGTTGGACTGCACCGCCGGCCCGGGCAAGATTTCCTCGCCGCGCACTTCGCGGAACGCCTCCTGACCGAAAATCTCGCGGCTCAGCAGGGCACACTCGAGCATCATGCGCCGGTCGTACTCCGTGCCGAGGTAATGCGCCTCGATCTTCGCGGCCGTGGCCGGATCGGCCGACTGCAGCGTGATCCGCCCACGGCTGGTTGGACGCAGGCTGCAGGCGTGTATCGTCATTCCGTGTTTGCCGAGCATGCGATTGCGGCCATGGTCGTCGAGCAGCGCGGGCACGAAATGCATCTGGATGTCCGGCCGGTCGTCCGGGGCATGTCGGCTGACGATGAAGCCCCCGGTCTCGGCGATGTTGGAGCTGCCCGGCCCGCCGCGCGTGAACAGGTAGCGGAGCCCGGTGAGGAACTCGTTCACGACATCGTAGGTGATCGGATGGCGTGTCTCCACCAGGGTGCAGATGTCCAGGTGATCCTGCAGGTTCTGGCCGACTCCCGGCAGGTCGATGACCGGCTCGATTTCCAATTCCCGCAGGTGGTCGGCGGGACCGATGCCGGACAGCATCAGGAGTTGCGGCGAATTGATGGCGCCGCCGCTGATGATGACTTCGCCGGCCCGGAATTCCTGCTGCTCGCCCCGCACCCGGGCGCCGACCCCGACCGCCCGCGGGCCGTCGAACCGGATGCGATCCACCATGGCATGGGTGACAACGCGCAGATTGCTCCGCCCGCGGGCCGGCTTGAGATAGGCGTCCGCCGCACTGCAGCGGCGCCCGCGGTCCTGGGTCACCTGGTAGAAGCCGAAACCGCGCTGCCGGGCACCGTTGAAATCGTCGGTCAGTCCGAAACCGGCCTGGTGCGCGGCGGTCAGAAACACCTTGCTCAACGCGTTGTGGTAGCGCAGATCCTGCACTTTCAGGGGTCCGCCAACGCCGTGATAGGCCGAAGCGCCACGTTGCTGGTCTTCCGCATATCGGAACCAGGGCAGGACCTGGTCGAAAGCCCACCCCGGGCAGCCTTGCTCCGCCCAGGTGTCGTAGTCCCGATGGTGCCCGCGGCAGTAACACATGGCATTGATGGAGCTCGAGCCGCCCAACACCCGTCCCCTGGGCCAATACAGGCGGCGGCCATCCAGCTGTGGCTCGGGCTCGGTATGGTAGGCCCAGTTCAGGTGGTCCAGCGAGATCAGCCGGGCCAGGCCGGCCGGCATGTGGATGAACGGGTGCCAGTTGCTGCCGCCCGCCTCCAGCAGCAGCACCCGCGTGGCGGAATGCTCGCTCAGGCGGCCGGCCAGCACGCAGCCGGCGGATCCGGCGCCGACCACGATGTAATCGTATTCCATACGGGTTCCAAGGAGGGCGCGCTAGCATGATATCCCAACGGAACAGCGATACAAGCACACAGGTCAAGCGAGGTTGCATCCGGGCGCGGCTCCGGTTTCGACCGCGCCGCACTTGAGTCTGGCAAAAATGTCCTTATAGTGATTTGAACGTTCGTTCAAATGCACTCGAATGCGGAAGCATGGCGCATGGATACACGGCAAAAGATCATCGAGGCAGCGGCCCGCCTGTTCCACGAGCAGGGCTATGCGGCTACCGGCATCGCCGCCATCCTGAAGGAGGCGGGCGTCAACGCGGGCAGCATGTACCATTATTTCGACGGCAAGGAAGCCCTGCTCGCAGAGGTGCTCGACTGGTACCGGGATAACCTGGTTCCCCGCATCATGAAGCCCATCGAGGCCGCGGAGCCCGACCCGCTCAGGCGGGTGTTCCGGCTGCTCGGGTGGTATCGGGACTTCCTGGCCGAGCACGATTGTCGACTGGGCTGTCCCGTGGGCAACCTGGCACTGGAGGTTTCCGACACGCATCCGCAGCTGCGGGCGCGCCTGGGACGCAACCTGGAACGCTGGTCGGGGCGCTTGCGGCTGTGGCTGGAGCAGGCGGCGGAGCGCCTGCCCCCGGACTGCGACCGCGACAGCCTGGCCCGTTTCGTGCTCACCGTGATGGAGGGGGCGGTGATGCAGGCGCGCACCGCCGGGTCGTTGCGTCCGTTCGACGAAGCGGTGGCGCAACTGCGCCGGCATTTTGCGGCCCTGGAGCGCGAGGCCGCGCGCGCCGCCGGCCCGAAGGCGCCGGCCATGGCGGTGAACGGATGAGCCGCGGAGCAGAGCTGTGACCCTGACGCGCATTGCCCTGGGTAACCCGGTCGCGGTGGTGGTGGCCGGCATCCTGGTCGCCATCTTCGGACTGCTGAGCCTCATGCGGTTGCCGATCCAGATGGCGCCCGAACTGCAACGCCCGCAAATCTCCATCAGCACCGGTTGGCGCGCCTCGGCGCCGGCCGAGATCGAGTCCGAAATCATCGAGCTGCAGGAACGCGTGCTGCGCAGCACGCCGAGCCTGCTGCGCATGGAATCGACGGCCAGTTTCGGGCGCGGCACCATCATTCTCGAATTCGCCATCGGTTCGGACATGGAGCGCGCGCTCATCGAGGTCATGAATCGGCTCAACCAGGTGCCGCGCTACCCGGTGGATGCCGATGAGCCGGTCATCCGGGTTGGCAGTGACCAGTTCGAGCGCTCCATCGGCTGGTTCTCGGTGAAGACCGCACCGGGCAACGACAATCCCATTGAGTCGTACCAGGATTACGTCGACGAGTACATCATCACGCGGCTGGAACGCGTCGCGGGCGTGTCCTCGGTCGGCAGTTTCGGCGGGCGGGGACACGAAATCCGCATCACCTTCGACCCGTTCAAGGCCGCGAACATCGGGCTTGACCTGACCGGCGTATCCGCGGAGCTGGGCGCCAATGCCGACGTGTCGGGCGGCACCACCGAGATCGGCCGGCGGCAGTATACGCTTCGCTTCAGCGGCAAATACGAGATCCAGTCGCTGGGCGACCTGGTGCTGCAGTGGCGGGAAGGCCGGCCGGTGCGGCTCCGCGATATCGCCCGCATCGAAAAGCGCATGGTCGACCCCAGCACCATCCTGCACCAGAACGGCTCGCCATCGATGGGAATCGCGGTCACCCCCGAGTCCGGGGTCAACGTGCTGCAAGTGCTCGAGGACGTCAAGCAGGTTCACGAAGATCTGAAGGCCAACGAGCTCGCCCGCGCCGGGCTGGTCATGGAGCTGGTCTATGACCAGTCAGAGTACGTGCTCGATTCGATCACCATGGTGCGCAACAACCTGCTGCTGGGCATGAGCCTGGCGGTGGTGGTGCTGTGGTGGTTTCTCCGCAAGTTCCGGGCCACCGTCATGGTGGCCCTGGCGATACCGCTGTGCCTGTGCGCTGCCTTCATGGTGCTGGATTTCACCGGGCGCACCCTGAACATCATTTCCCTGGCTGGCCTGGCGTTCGCGACCGGCATGGTGCTGGATGCAGCGATTATCGTGCTGGAAAACATCTTCCGGCAGCGGGAGTCGGGTCGTGACGGCGCCGAGGCATCCGAGATCGGCACGCGGCAGGTCTGGGGCGCGCTGGTAGCCTCGACGGCAACCACGGTGGCGATCTTCATGCCCGTGGTGTTCCTGGAGGACGAGGCGGGACAGCTGTTCAGCGACCTGGCCATCACCATCTCGGCGGCGGTGGTGGCTTCCCTGCTGGTGGCGGTCACGGTGCTGCCCTCGGCGGCCGCCAACTGGGTGAAGGGCAAGGCCATCGAGGATCGACATCGCAGCTGGTGGCACTGGATTACCCGGCACATCATGGAGTGGACGGGCACCCCGCGCCGGCGCTGGAGTATCGTGCTGGCGCTCACCATTACGCCCGTGTTGCTGGTGTTGCTGCTCAAGCCACCGGCCGATTACCTGCCGGAGGGCAGGCGCAACTGGATCAACGGGTTCCTGGTGGCACCGCCCGGCCTGGGCGTGGAGACCGCGGAGCGGGAGATGATGGACGTCATCGACGCCCGGCTCCACCCCTACCTGCGTGACGGGCATCCGCTCCAGCTCAGGAATTACTATCTGGGTTCGGCGCCCGGTTTTGGCACCTTCATTGGCGGCCGGGCCGTGGATCCCGCAAATGCGGACGCGCTGATCGACGCGCTGAACCGGGAAGTCCTGAGCGGATTCCCGGACACCTATGGGTTCGCAGGTCGCCGGGCGGTGTTCGGCGGTCACCGCGGCGGCCGGCAGATCAATGTCGACCTGCAGGCGGAATCGTTCGATTCATTGATCGCCGCGGGCCAGACGGGTTTCTTCGCCCTGATGCAGGCGATGCCGGGCGCCAACGTGCGGCCGCTGCCGGGCCTGGAGCTCGCAGAGCCCGAGCTGCGCCTGATACCCGATGACCGTCGCATCGCCGAGGTGGGCTGGAATCGCGCGCGCATGGCGACCGTGGTGCGGGCCATGGGCGATGGGGCCTTCCTGGGCGAATACTTTGACGGCACCCGGCGGTATAACGTGGTCCTGCGTGCCGAGGAGTGGTATACGCCCGAGGAACTGGCCTCCATCCCGGTCGCCACCGCCAGTGGCGAAGTCCAGGCGATTGGCGAATTGGCCCAGCTGGTCCGGACCGCAGGCCCTTCCCAGATTCGCCGGGTCGACCGCCGGCGAACCCTGACCCTGCAGGTCACGCCCCCACGCGAGATGGCCATCGAGGAGGCGCTCGACGTGGTGGAGGAACGGGTCCTGCCGGCCATGCGCGAATTGCTGCCCAGTGACGGCAGCATCCGGTTGCGCGGCACGGCGGAAGCCCTGGACGAGGCACTGGCCAGCATGAGCGGCAGCTTCGTGCTGGCGATCATTATCCTGTACCTGCTGATCTCGGCCCTGTTCCGATCGTTCCGGGATTCACTGCTGGTCATCCTGACCATCCCGATGGCAACCGTGGGGGGCATCGCGTCGCTGCGCCTGATGGATCTCGTGCTGGCTTCCTCCGGCGGCCAGCAGATGGACGTGCTGACCATGATCGGTTTCGTCATCCTGCTGGGTCTGGTGGTCAACAACGCGATCCTGCTGGTGTACCGCGCGCGCGATGCTGAGCGCGAGGGCATGGACCGGCGGGACGCGGTCGAAAGCGCGGTGCGCTTGCGCCTGCGGCCGATCCTGATGAGCACCATGACCAGTATTTTCGGCATGCTGCCGTTGATGGTGATCCCGGGTTCGGGCACGGAACTGTACCGGGGCATGGCCTCGGTGATCGTGGGCGGCATGTTGGTGAGCGCGCTGTTCACCCTGATTCTGCTGCCGAGCCTGTTGCGCATGCGCGAAGAACGCCGCCAGGCAGCCCGGGCACCCACCCCCATCCTGCAGGAGGGACTCACGTGAATACCACCTGGTGCAGGGTCGCCGCGGCGGTCTTGATGACCATCGGCCTCGGTGCGACCACAGCCACCCATGCGCAACAGGGCCCGCCCGCCAACGTGCGGGTGGATGTCGTGGCGATCCAGTCGATGAGCTCGACCACGCTGGTGCCGGGCACGGTGATCAGCCGGAATGATGCCAACCTGGCCGCCGAGGTCGAGGGACGTCTGCTGAGCGTGGCCGAGGTGGGCACGCGGGTGGCCCGCAGTGAGGCCGTGGCCACCATCGAGGATACTGCCCTCAGGCTGCGGCAGTCCGAGCTCGAGGCCGAGGTCATGCGCGCCGAGGCGCGGCTGGTGTTCCTGGAGAGCGAGGAGCGGCGATTCGCCCGCCTGGCGGAATCCAACCTGGCCGCCGTGGCGCAGCTGGAGCAGACCCGGTCGGACCGGGAAGTCGCCAAGGGCGACTTGCAGGTGGCGAAGGCGCGGCTCGCCCAGAACCGCGACCTGCTGGCCCGCACGTCCATCACCGCGCCGTTCGACGGCGTTATCGTGGAGCGCCTGATGATGCCCGGCGAGCGCGTCACCGAGGGCAGTGACGTGGTGCGGCTGGTAGACCAGGAACACCTGGAGGTGATCACCCGGGCGCCATTGGAATATTACCGCTTCGTGCAGCCGGGGCTGCGGCTCGATCTGCGTGCCGGTGCCATGCTGGCGACGGGCGCCGTGCGCACCGTCGTCGCGGTGGGGGACGAGGACACCCACCAGTTCGAGTTGCGGCTCGATCTCGAGGCCGGCCTCTTTCCCGTCGGCCAGACCCTGCGGGTCTCGGTGCCGACTTCGGCCATGCAGGAGGTGCTGGTCGTGCACCGCGACGCCCTCGTGCTGCGCCCGGAGGGCATTTCCCTGTTCGTCATCGACGCCAACAACCAGGCGCGGCAGGTCAGCGTGACCACGGGGATCGGGTCGGGAGAACTGATCGAGGTCCGGGGCGCGGTTTCGGCCGGCGACCGGGTGGTCGTGCGCGGCAACGAGCGGCTGCGCCCGGGCCAGGCCGTGAACATCATCAGCGGCTAGGCTGCGGCCGTCCCGGGCCCGGCAGGAGCGCACATACGCGATGGTCACAATGGGGGCGGCATGAGCGAAGCGCTGCCGCCCGTTGGCGCGGATAACCGGCTCGAGCGGCTGATTCGCGTCCACCACGGTGAGTGGGGCCAGTTCCTGCTCGCGTTCGTCTACTTCTTCTTCCTGTTGGGAGGCTACTTCATGCTGCGGCCGCTGCGCGGTGCGGTGGCCGCCAACAACAGCGACATCCTGCACTGGCTGTACACGGCCACGTTCCTGGCGATGCTGCTGATCGTGCCGGTGTTCGGTTTCCTCGTCGCCCGCTATCGCCGCAGCCGCTTCATACCTGGCATCTACCTGTTCTTTGCCGGCAACCTGCTGCTGTTCATGGTGGCCTTCGACGGGGACACGACATCGCCCTGGGTGCAGCGCACTTTCTATGTGTGGCTGAGCGTGTTCAACCTGTTCGTGGTGTCCATTTTCTGGAGCTTCATGGCGGACATCTTCCGCCCGGGCCAGGCCCAGCGGCTGTTTGGCGCCATCATGGCGGGCGGCAGCCTCGGCGCCATCCTGGGTCCATTGGCCACCGCCGGCCTGGTGAACGCGGCGGGCGTGCGCGGCGTCATGGGGGTCGCCACGGCTTGCCTGTTGATTGCCACCACGATGGCCGTCCTGTTGGGGCGCAGGGTGCGCCGGGAGCATGCGGGACGCCCCGCAGAGGTCATCGGGGGCAAGATTCTGGAGGGCGCCCTGCACGTGTTCCGCTCCCGCTACCTGCTGCTGGTGTGTCTGCTCATGCTGACCCACAACATGACCGCCACGTTCCTGTACAACGGCCTGGCTGTGCTGGTCGACCAGAACATTGCCGGATTCGGGCAGCGCACCGAGTTCTTCAGCTATGTCGATTTCGTGGTCCAGGTGCTGGCCTTCACGTTCCAGTTCTTCATCACCGCCCGCCTGGTGACGCACCTCGGCATGCCACGCACGGCCATTCTCCCGCCGATACTGTTGGCCGGCAGCTTCGTCATTCTCGGCAGCGCCCTCGGGTTGGTGCTGTTTGCCGCGGTGCAGGTTGCGCAGCGGGCGCTGAATTACGGCCTGTTGGGCCCGCTCAAGGAGATGTTGTTCACGGTCGTGGACCGGGAAACCAAGTACAAGAGCAAGAACTTCATCGACACCGTCGTGTACCGTGGCAGCGACGTCACGGCCAGTTGGCTGTTCAAGGGCCTGATGGTGAGTGGTCTGCCCATGGCTGGCATCGTATGGTTCTACCTGCCCGTGCTGGTTCTGTGGGGGTGGGGTGCATGGCGCCTCGGCCGGCGTTACGAACAGCTCAGGGCTCAGGCGGAACGGTCCCTGAACGAAGGATGGAAGCGCGGGCCGGAGGGGGTGTCGATGGCCTCCACGGGGCACTGATAGAGGCGCTGCAGGTTGGTGCTGGTCAACATGTCGGCGGCGGGTCCGGCCGCCCACTGACCGCCGCCGAATAGCATCAATACGTGGCTGCAATAGCATGCGGCCAGGTTGACATCGTGCATGGCGGCGATGGCCAGGCGCTCACCGCCGTAGACCAGGTCGCCGATGGTGCTCATGATCCTCACCTGATAGCGCAGGTCGAGGTGGTTGGATGGCTCGTCCAGCAGCATGACCTCGGGGTCCTGGACCAGCAATGAGGCAAATGCGAGGCGGCGGGCCTCACCACCCGAGAGACGCGTGACGTCACGGCCCTCGTAGCTGTCGAGATCGACCGCGCTCAGCGCCCGCCGCGCTCGCTCGAGCGCATCCGGTCCCTCCTGCTCCCAGCGTCCGAGATGAGGGTGCCGTCCGGTCAGGGCGGTTTGCAAAACCCCGGCTCCGAACACGTAGACCGAATGCTGTTGCAGCATTCCGAGCCGTCGGGCCACCGCACGGCGCGGCAAGCCCAGAATCGGGGTACCCCCGAGCGCCACGTGACCGGACTGGGGCTCGATCAGGCCCGCCAGGCACCGCATCAGCGTGGTCTTGCCAATGCCGTTGGCGCCCATCATGCCCCAGAACTGGCCAGGCATGAGCCGCAACGAACACCCCTTGACCACGGCCTTGCCGGCAATGCTCAGCTCGAGGGCGTGGCAATCCAGCGAGACCATGATTCAGGCGGCGCGCAGGCGCGCGCGGTTCAGCAGCACCAGGAACAGGGGCACGCCCAGCAATGCCGTGATCACACCGACCGGCAACTGGCGCGGCGCGACGACCGTCCGGGCCAGCGTATCGGACAACACCAGGAACAATCCGCCGAACAGCGTGGCGGCGGGGATCAAAACGCGATGATCCGAGCCCATGAGCAGGCGCATCAGGTGCGGCACGATCAGGCCGACGAAACCGATGCTGCCGGCGATGGTGACGGCGGCCGCGGTCAGCAGCGAGGCCAGCAGGTACACCAGCCACAGCAATCCCCGGGTGGACTCTCCCAGCAGTTGGGCCGTGGTTTCGCCCATGGACAGCACGTTGAGGCTCCGGGCCAGACCGAGGGTCACCATGAACAGCAGGGCAAGCAGTGCCACCGACCAGGCTGGCAAGCGCGCATAGCTGAGATCACCCATCAGCCAGAACAGCATGCCGCGCACCGTACTGTCGGTTCCCAGGGCCAGCAACAGGCTGACCAGCGCGGCCCAGCCGGCGGCGGTGACCACCCCGGTCAGCAGCAGTCGCGTGCCGCTCCAGGGGCCACGCCCGCGGGCCAGGCCGAATACGATCACGATCGAGAGCATCGCCCCGGCCAGCGACAACGCGGGCGCTGCGCTCGCGGCCACGCCCAGCGTCATCCCCAGCAGCGCGGCGAACGCCGCGCCGCCAGAGACTCCCAGAATGTAAGGATCGGCCAGAGGGTTGCGGAGCAACACCTGCATCAGGCAACCCGACATGGCCAACATCGCGCCCACGACCCAGGCGGCCACCGCGCGCGGCAATCGCAGCCGCCACAGCAATTCTCCACCCGGCGAATCGGGCTGCTGCCATGCCTGCCACCAGCTGGCCGTATCGAGCTCGGCGGAGCCGAGCCGGCTGGCCAGCACGATACTGGCGAGGGACAGTAGCGCCAGCAACGGGATCACGATCCGTCGGGGTGCAGCGGGCATGGTCGGGATGATTGGCAAGATCCGGGTGAATTGATTAACATTCTGCGCGTCGCACGCGCAAAGTATCACATGGCCCCACCTCGACCAACACAGCTGCCGATATGATCGACACGGACGGGTTCAGGCCCAACGTGGCCATCGTCATCATGAAGGAGGACAAACAGGTGTTCTGGGCCCAGCGGGCAAGCCAGGATGGCTGGCAGTTTCCGCAGGGCGGCATGCGGACGGACGAGACGCCCGTCGAGGCCATGTACCGGGAGTTGCACGAGGAGACGGGGCTCCAGGCCGAGCACGTGGAGCTGCTGGGGCAGACGCCGGGATGGTTGCGCTATCGCTTGCCGCGACGCTACCAGCGGCAGCATCACAAGCCGCTCTGCATTGGCCAGAAGCAGGTATGGTTCCTGTTGCGAATGCTCACCGATGACTCCGCGTTCTCGCTGGACGTCGATGACAGCCCCGAATTCCTGGAATACCGTTGGGTCGACTTCTGGTACCCGGTCGATAACGTGATTGCCTTCAAGCGCCGGGTGTATCGCCGCGCGCTCACCCTGCTCGAACCGATGGCGATGCGCCCCGAAGGCGCCGGCTGATCCGCCGGCACCGGAAGCCTGTGGTGCGATACTGCCTGAAATCCTCGTTTGCGCTCGTTGTGGCGAGCGTGCTCGCCGCCTGCGAACCCGGCCCGCCGCAGCACGGGGAACTGACGCACACGGCTGCCCGCCTGCAGCGGGAGGCTTTGCGGGACGACCGGGCGTGGGAATTGGTGGAGTCGCTGGCCACCGAGATCGGGCCGCGCATGGCGGGCAGCGAGGGCGATCGCCGCGCGGTGGAGTGGGCCCGCCAGCGGTTCCTGGCATTGCAGTTCGACCGGGTGTGGCTGGAGCATGTTTCCTTTCCGTTGTGGCGCAGGCAGTCGGAGTCGGCGGCCCTGGTCTCGCCCGTGAATCAGCCACTGGCCGTGACCGCGCTGGGGGGCAGCCCCGGGACCGGTGGCCCGATCCGGGGCGAGGTGGTCCATTTTCCGGACCTGGCGGCACTGGAAGCGGCGGCGCCCGATTCCCTGGAAGGCAAGATCGCGTTCATTTCACAGCGCATGCAGCGGACGCGGGACGGTTTGGGTTACATGGCCGCGGTTGACAAGCGCAGTCATGGCCCATTCGTGGCGGCCGAGCAAGGGGCCCTGGCGCTGTTGATCCGTTCGGTCGGCACCGATGCGGAAGGCCCGCCGCATACCGGGCAGATGTCCACTCAACGCGCCGGGGAACCGGTGCCCGCGGCGGCGCTGTCCAATGCCGATGCCGATCGGGTGGAAGAGATGCTGGCCGGCGGGCTGCCGGTGGTGATCACTCTCGACCTGGATTGCGGCTTCGATGGCATGGGCGAGTCACGCAACGTGATCGGTGAGTTCGATGGCAGCGGCGATACCGGCGGTTTCGTCGTGGTGGGCGCCCATCTCGATTCCTGGGATCTTGGCACCGGCGCGGTCGACGACGGCAGTGGGGTGGCGATTACCATGGCCGCGGCCCGGCTGGTCGCCGAGCTTCCCGAGCGGCCGCGGCACGGCATACGGGTGGTGCTGTTTGCCAACGAGGAGCAGGGGGTGTACGGCGGCAAGGCATACGCCGCCGCACACCGTTCCGAGTGGGGTCGCCACGTGCTGGCGGCCGAATCGGACCTCGGTGCGGGGCGGATATGGAGTTTTAGGACACGGACCGCGGCCGATGCGCAGCCCGCCGTTCAGCAACTCGCGGACCTGTTGGCGCCGTTGGACATTGCGTGGGATGCCGAGCGGCCGGCCTTCGGCGGTGCCGACCTGAGCCAGATGCGCAGGCTTGGCGTTCCGGTCGTCGACCTGCAACAGGACGCCAGCCGCTACTTTGACGTGCACCACAGCGCCAGCGATACCCTCGCGGCAGTCGATCCCGCGGATCTGCGCCAGAACGTGGCGGCCTGGGCAACCCTGATCTACTGGGCGGCCAGTTCGGACGTGGCTCTGGGGCCCATCGCGCCCACTCATTAGTCGCATGCCGCGCGCCGCGGGCACCGCGGCGGCAGCGATTCAGAAGTCCATCCGCGCGCCCAGGACCCAGGCTCGGCTCTTGCCTGGGCGGGCGCCGTAGGGCTGACGCGCGACGATGTCCAGCTCGCGGCTCAGGTTTTCAACCACCCCGTAGAGTTCCAGCCAGCCGTTGAGACGATAGTGCACGGCCAGGTCGAGGACGGTGGACGAATCGGTCTTCTCGTAGGTTCCGCAGCGGGCCTGGGTGCAAACGCCGTTGTTGTGGCTGGCGCTCAGGTAGGTGGACCATCGATCGCGTTCGAGTCCCAGCGACAGGAATGCCTGGTGGTCCGGGATGTAGGGCACCGGGTCGCCGCGGTAGACGTCGCCGAAAAACTCGGAGTCGGCAATGTCGCTCTCGAACTCCGCGTTCATCCAGGTGTAGCTGAGGGTGAACGGCAGGCGAAAGGCCGCTGAGCGGGAGAAGTCATACTGCAGTTGCACCTCGAGGCCCGGGATTCTGACGGCATCGCCGTTGAATACATCGCCGACCTCGCAATCGCTGCCGGAAGACGCGGTGCACACGCCCTGGAGGTTGTCGTAGTCGTTGAAAAACGCCATGACTTCCAGGTCCAGTCGCTCACCCGAATAGCGCAGCCCGGCCTCGTAATTGATGCTCTCCTCCGGGTCGATGCCTGCCTTGTTGCCGGGCGCGCTGAAGCCCTTGTGGACCCCCGCGATCAGCAGGGTTCGGGCGGACCAGTCGTAGATCACGCCCAATCCCGGGATCAGCACGTCTTCGGAGTTTTCGCGGCGACCCTTGACGTCTCCCGGACCGCGACCGGCCGGGTCATCGGGGTCGGCGCCGTAGTCGATGCGCGACTGGCGGATCGATTCCAGGCGCAGGCCGGGCGTCAGGGTCCAGCGGCCCAGTTCCAGCCGATCCTGAATATAGAGCGCCCAGGCCTCGGCGGCCTGGATCCGGTTGCCGGCGTCGCCTTCGCGGCCCAGGGCGCTGATCACCAGCGCGCCGTCGAGCTGCTGGAACGTGTCGTTGCGCTGCAGCCGGTCCTCTTCGTCCTCGTGCCAACGTATGCCGAACTGCAGCGTGTGCCGGGCCCGGCCGGTGTCCAATTGGTGGCTGAGGTCCGCCTGGATGCCGCGGGAAAAATAGCTGCGTGCATTGTTGCGGACCTGGATCGCACCGGCCGGGGTGTCGCCGCCGTCGAGGATGGCTTGCAATTGCCGCGCTGTGAGTCCGCCCAGCCCCCGGCCCAGGTTCACGGCCTCGATGACTGACGCCCATGAGGTGCGCTGAAATTCCCCGACATGGAGGCTGCCGTCGAAATCGATTCCCTCGGTCTTGTACCAGGCGCGCTCGAATTCATTGTGGTAGGCGGTGACGTCAAGGCGCGTGCGGTGGCCGGGTTCCAGCGACCATCGGGCCATGAGCTGTTCGTGATCGTTGTCCATATTGTCTAGAGCGGACACCCCGTAACGCCGGAGGGCATCACTCCGGAAATCGGCATCGGTCAGGCCCAGGTAGGTCTGGTTGGACTCCTCATCCGATTTCTGCACCTTGATTTCCAGACGCTGGAACACCTCAGCCGCGGGGTCGCTGCCCAGGCTGAACCTGGCCACGTAGTCGGCCTTCTGCAGGCCGGTGTCGCCCCGGTGATGGTCGATCCGCTGGAACCCGTCGGAGCGCCACTGGTGGGTCTCCAGCAGCCATCCGACCCGTTCGCCGGAGTCGCCATACCAGGCATGGGTGCGCCAGGTGCTGTCGGAGCCGCCTTCAACGCGCAGCAGGCCGCCGCGCTGGGCCGGAATGGGAGTGGACACCAGGTTGATCGCGCCGCCGATGGTATAGGGCCCCTGGGTGATGGCGGCCGGCCCCTTCATGACTTCCAGCGACTCGATGCGGCCAAAGGTCGGGAAGTAGTATGCCGCCGGCGCCGCATACGGGGCCGGCGCGATCAGCACGTTGTCCTCCAGCAGGGTAATGCGGCTGGACCGCTCGGTTGGGGTGCCGCGGATGCTGATATTGGGGCGCAGGCCAAAGCCGTCCTCCAGTTGGAAGGATGCGCCGGGCACACGCTGCAGCGCACGCATGACGTCGGTGGTGGCGAAGGATTCGAGCTCCGCGGGCGAAATCCGGCTGGCGCCGCCGGCCACGTTGCGGGGATCCTGCGCGACGCCGAAGATGGTGACGGTTTCCATCTCGCGGCAGGGCGTGTCCTCGCCGCGGGCCGCGGCCTCGCGAAACTCATCCGGGCCGCATTCGGCGGCAAATCCGGGGCTGCTCAGCAAGACGAGGGCCATCCACAGGGCCGCACGGTCGAACCGGTGCCGCGCGCCGCGCGCCATCGATCCGATTCCCAGGTGTTCTTTATTGAGAATTGTTCTCATTTGATATGCAATTCTAGCGGGCCTTAACGTAATTGACAATCATTCTCATTTGCATTTAAACTGAAAATCGTTCGGCACACATTGACCTGCATCAACCAACGTCCATGTACGTATGCATCTGCAAGGCAGTCACGGAGTCGCAAATCCGCCAGGCGGTGGCGGAGGGTGCGCGTGACCTGAAGCAACTGCGGGCCGCCACCGGTTGCAGCAGCAAATGTGGATGCTGTCTGGAGACTGCACAGGCTGTCCTGGTCGATGAACTCAGGGCGCGGGGAACATTCCTGCGCGTGGTGGGTACGATCGACGCCGCCTGACCTGTCGCGAACTCCGATTACCTCTCAAATCGGAATCATTCTCATTTCACCATCGAATTGATGCATTCGTTAGAATGTTTCGGCTCTGCGGCCGCCGCGGCCGCTCGAATCCCTGTGAGAGGAGGAACAAAGCCATGAAAGGCGACGGCAAGGTCATTGAATTCCTCAATGGAGTGCTGCGTAACGAATTGACCGCAATCAACCAGTATTTCCTGCATTCGCGCATGTTCAAGGACATGGGGTTGAAGGAACTCGCCGACTACGAGTTCGGGGAATCAATGGACGAGATGAAGCATGCCGACACGCTGGTGGAGCGGATTCTGTTTCTCGAGGGCCTGCCGAACATGCAGGACATCGGCAAGATCATGATCGGCGAGCATCCGCGGGAGATGCTGGAGTGCGACCTGAGCCTGGAGATGAAGGCCATCCCCCTGCTGCGCGAGGCCATTGAGCATTGCGAGGCGTGCAACGACTTCGTCAGCCGTGAGTTGTTCGAATCGATCCTCGATTCCGAGGAGGAACATGTCGACTGGCTGGAGACCCAGTTGGAACTGATCGACAAGATCGGGATCGAGAATTACCTGCAGGCCAAAATGGGCTGACCAGGCCGCGGGGCTGCGCAAAAACCCCGCGGAAGCGGGGTTTTTTTGTGGCCCGCTGAATTGCCCCACACCGGCGCGCCAATGGCATAATGTCTGCGGTCAGCACCTTGATAAGCTGGCCGCAGAGCCCCATCTGGGATACGACTTGTAACGCGATTCGACCGATGTTCAGCCAGACCAGCCAGCCCTGCCAGTTCGAGCGCGACTGCGAGGTGATCATGATTCCGTCCGGTGACGCGGTGACCCTGCCGGCCGGCACCATTGGCTACATCACCCAGGCCCTCGGCGGGTCCTTCACCGTGTTCGTGGATGGCAACCTGTTTCGCGTGGCCGGCACCGACGCGGACGCCATCGGCAAGGAGCCGGTCAAGCCGCCCAGCCTGCCGGCCGATGCCACGGCCGAGGATGTCGAGAAACTCGTCTGGACGCAGTTGAAGACCTGCTACGACCCGGAGATTCCGGTCGACGTGGTCGAGCTGGGGTTGATCTACAACTGCGAACTCACGGCCTGCGACGACGGCACCCGCAAGGTGGACGTCACCATGACGCTCACGGCGCCCGGCTGCGGCATGGGCGATATCCTGGTGGAAGACGTGCGCGCCAAGCTCAGCCTGATCCCGACCGTCAGCGCGGTCAGCGTCGAGTTGACCTTCGACCCGCCCTGGAATCACCAGATGATGTCGGACGTGGCACGCCTGGAGACGGGCCTGTTCTGAACCTCGGGCCCGGCCCAGCCAATCACCGCACGCCGCTCCACGCGACCCAATGCAGTGCTCAGCGGGGTTCGCCGCCGGGCTCCCAGCGCAGCGAAACAAAGCCCGCGCGGCCGGCGCTGTTGAAGCCGATCACCGGTTCGTAGTCGCGGTCGAACGCATTGTCGAGGCGGATTTCCAGGGCCAGGCGGTGGGTGAGATCGAGGCCGCCGCGCAATGAGAAGATGCCGTAGCCGGGCAATCGCTGGCCGCCAATGTCGTCGCGAGGGCCGGAAACGAACCAGTCGGCTCCCAGCCAGGCGCGACCGCCCAGCCGGCGATCGACACTGAAAGCCGCTTTTTCCTCCGGGCGTCGCAGCAGCGCCTGTCGGCTGCTCCGGTCCCGGGACTCCTGCCAGGTGACGCTGGCCTTGAAGCGCCACGGCCCACGAGCCGCCTGCAGGTCCAGTTCCACCCCGCGCAACTCGGCACGGTCGATGTTGACCGCCCGAAAGCGCTCGCCCGCAAACGCAATGAGGCCGTCGACCTCGGTATGCCAGGCCGATACGACGATGCGGCTGCCACCTCCCAATGGCTGCTGGTAGAGCAGCTCCAACGAGCGGGCGGTCTCCGGCTGCAGGTCCGGATTGCCGGCGAACAGGCCGTCGAATCCGGGTGACAACAGCTCGTTGAGGTTCGGGGCGCGGAAGGCGGTGCCGTACAGCCCCATGAGCTTGCCTTGCGCGCCGACATCGAGTGCCAGCGCGGCCTGGTAGGTGAATTCAATGCCAAACTCGCTGTTGCGGTCGAAGCGGCCACTGAGTTGCAGTCGGCTGCGCCGGTACGGTTGTTCCAGCAGCAGGTACGCGCCGGTGTTGCGCCGATCCCCGGCGTAGCTCCCTTGGGCACGCCCCGTATCGTCCACGTGGTCGACCCCGAAGCCAAGCTGGCCGGCCCGCAGTTCCAGCTGATTCTGCCATTGCAGATCGAGGCGGCGCGAATCGAATCCGGTCGTGAAGAAGCCGAAGTCGGATTCCAGCGAATCGTCGACGTAGCCGGCCTGCAGTTGGTAGTTCCACCCGGGTCGGGCCGTGGCGCTCCAGGCCAGGGAGGCGATGTACTGCTCGCCGCGCGAGCGGCCCTGGTCGAAGTCGGTGCGGTTGCGGGTCGCCAAGGCCCGGTAAGCCAGTGTGCCCTCGCCGAACTCGCGGGCACCGTTCAGCGACAGGTTGGCGGCCCGCAGGCCGTCATCGTCCGGGTGGTAGCTGAACCCGCCGTCGTTCTGGGCTGAGAAGCCGCCGACGTCGCGATAGCCGCCGCCGATGGAAAGACCCGAGCGGGCGGTCTCGTAACCCCAGGCGGCCTCCACCTCGCCACTGCTGAAGCTGCCGGCGGTAAGGCGCAGCTCGGGCGTCGCGGACTGGCGGGTAAAAATACGGATGATGCCGCCGATGGCATCCGAGCCGTACAGGCTCGCGCGCGGCCCGCGGATGATCTCGATGCGGTCGATCTGGTTGATCGGCAGCTGCTCCCAGGCGTAGCCGCCCGTATTGTTGGAGGCCACCCGCACGCCGTCGATCAAGACCAGGGCGTGATTGGAATTGGTGCCGCGCATGAACACGCTGGTTTGGCCACCCGGGCCGCCAGTGCGCACGATGTCGATGCCCGGCTGCAAGCGCAGCAATTCGAGCAGGTCTTCGGCCAGCGACCGGCGGATGTCCTCCAGGGTGATCACGGAGATGAACGCCATCACCTCGCCGGGCTCGCGGGCGCTTCGCGAGGCGGTCACCACCAGTTCCGGTTCCAGCACCGCCGGCTGCTCTTCCAACGCCAAGCCCCACATCGGCAGCAGGGCGGACAGCGCCGCCCAGCGCCGCAGTACAACTGGCCCGATACGCATTATCCCTCCGCAGCGCGCACCCGCGCTCTCGCAGGTATCGCGGGGTCGGATCAGGGGAGCTGGGGGTACGCCGCTCCCGGCCGCCCGCCGCGACACGGTGGAACTAGCGCTCTGGGCCGGTCTCCGGGCTCGCGAACACGATCCCCCGTGACGCGCCTTCCCACACCGCGCGGGTGCAGTGGCTTGAAGCGTCACGGGTGGCGAATGGTCCGGGCCAAGGCCCGGCTTTCGCCGGCTCGCTTACCGTTGCGGGGGCAGCGTCGGTTTCTCACCGACTTCCCGTTTCACGCACCCCGGCCGCCCGTGCAGCCGTGCGGTGCGCACCCAAAGCTTGACCCCGGTCAGGGACCGGGGTCGATCAGTATAACAGCACTCCCTGGGATGGCGATCGGGTTCAGGCCGCTTCGGAGGTACGCAGGGCGACTTCGCCCCGCTCGCCGAGCCGCAGGGCGTGGGATTCGAACTCGTCGACCGCGATGATGTCCAGCACTTTGGCCCGCACCTGGCGCAGCGTTTCGGCCTCGGTATCGCTGACGATCGACTGCTCGAGTGCCTGCTCCAGTTGCCCTTCCCAGGTGATGGCGTCCAGCTGGCCGGCCTTCTGCGCTTTAAGCAGGCGACGTTCCAGCGGTTCTGCGGCGATGATCTCCGGCAACGCCTGCTCCATCAGCCCGATGGGGTGGCCGGCGCGGGCCGAGGTGTAAATGCCGTTGGTGAGCCGGTCGCGGGTTTCGGACGGCGTCAGCAACAGGGAAGCGACCCGATG
>WVWV01000037.1:72757-76257 GCA_011773845.1 Lysobacterales bacterium
AGCAGGGCCCGCAGGTAGCGGTTCGGAAAGTTGTCCACCACGCCGCTAAGCGCGGTCTGCATGGAGTACACGGCGTCGTGGAAGGCCCAGGCCAGGATGGGTTGGTCGGCCGAAGGCCGGTCCTGTGCCTCGTAGCGATGCAACATGGCGGAGCAGATGTAGAGCTGGCTCAGGACGTCGCCAAGGCGCGCGGAGATCCGCTCTTTCTGCTTGAGCTTGCCGCCCAGCACCAGCATGGCGATGTCGGATGTGAACGCCAGTGCGGCCGAGTAGCGCGACAGCTTGCGATAGAAGCGGGCCAGCTTGCGATCATGCGGGACCGGCGCACGGGCCAGCTTGCCGCTGCTGAACCCGAGCAGGAAGCTGCGCACCGCGCTGCGCACGCTGTAGCCGATGTGGCCGAACAGCAGGTGGTCGAAGCGATCGAGGCCCTCGGGGCCCGAGGCCTCCTCTGCGGCATGCATTTCATCCAGCACGAAGGGGTGGCAGCGGATGGCGCCCTGGCCGAAGATCATCAGGGTGCGGGTCAGGATGTTGGCGCCCTCGACCGTGATCCAGATGGGCGCCCCCTGCCAGGCGCGCCCCAGGTAGTTACGCGGGCCCAGGACGATGCCCTTGCCGCCGTGGATGTCCATCACATCCGTGATGAGCCCGCGGCCCATTTCGGTGGCATGATATTTGGCGATCGCCGACGGCACGGCCGGCTTCTCCCCCTGGTCCACGGCCGAGGCGGTGAAGCGGGACAATGCCGAGATGGCATAGGTGCGACCACCGATGCGCGCCAGCGCTTCCTCGATGCCTTCAAAGCGACCGATGGGGAGATTGAACTGCTTGCGAATCCGGGCATAGGCGCCGGTGGCCAGCGAGCCGGCTTTGGCGCCACCGGTCGACGATGATGGCAGCGTGATGCCACGGCCCACGGAGAGCGCCTCGACCAGCATCCGCCAGCCCTTGCCGACCATTTCACGGCCGCCGATCAGGGCGTCCAGCGGCAGGAAGACGTCCTTGCCGCGCACCGGCCCGTTGTGGAACGGCACGTTGAGGGCAAAATGACGGGCACCGATTTCCAGGCCCTCCGTCTCGCGGGGCATCAGCGCGAGGCTGATGCCGAGATCCCGCTCGCCGCCCAGCAGCCCGTCCGGATCGTACAGCCTGACGGCCAGCCCGATCACGGTCGCGACCGGGGCCAGGGTGATGTAGCGCTTGTCGAAGTTCAGGCGCATGCCCAGCACCTCCTCGCCCCGGTAGGTGCCCTTGCAGATGATTCCGTAGTCGGGGATCGAGGTGGCATCCGAGCCCGCGGTGGGCCCGGTCAGTGCGAAACAGGGGATTTCCTCGCCTGCCGCCAGGCGTGGCAGGTAATGGTCTTTCTGCGCCTCGGTGCCGTAATGCAGCAGCAGCTCAGCGGGTCCCAGCGAATTGGGCACGGCCACGGTGGTGCCGGCCACCGCGCTGACCGAGGCCACCTTCTGCAAAACGGCGCGATGGGCCAGCGCCGAGAAGCCCAGGCCACCGTATTGCTTGGGAATGATCATGCCGAAGAAACGGTTGCGCTTGATGAAGTCCCAGACTTCGGGGGACAGGTCGGCCAGTTCGTGGGTGATCTCCCACTGGCGCAGCATGTCGCACAGCTGCTCCGTAGGGCCGTCCACGAATGCCTGTTCTTCCGCGGTCAAGGCCTGGAAGGGACGCTGCAACAGCTTGTTCCAGTCGGGTTTACCCGAGAACAGCTCGCCCTCCCAGCCCACGGTGCCGGCTTCCATGGCCACACGCTCGGTTTCGGAGAGCGTCGGCAGCATCCGGCGGTATTGAACGAGGAACGGGCGGCTGATGTACCGCTGGCGGATGGCCTTGACATTCAGGGGTATCAGCAGTGCGGCCAGCACGATTCCGGCCAGGGCGAGCGCCACCGGGCCGGCTTGGCCACTGGCTGCGAACAGCGCGAAGGTGACCAACAGGGCGGCGGTCCAGGTCAGCAGGCGGGTACCCAGAAAGGCGCAGCCGGCCGATACCAACAACAGGGAAAACCACAGTAACAGGTTCATCGAGCGCTACCTCCGGATTTATTCAGCCTGGCCCCCTGCACGCCGCTGAATCAGCGTTTGTCGCTCCTCATTTAGACCCGTCCAAGCGGGTTTCTATCCCTGCGGGGACCATTCCATACGCCACAGTATGGAAAAGTGCCAGATTGAAGTCAATCCCTGCTTCCGCGCCGGCAGCGGGTCGCCAATTTCCATGCGGCTGCGTTCGCCGCCACTGGCATGTCGGCGTCGGATTCATCACAATGGATGACCGATTGCCACCCGGCCAACGCGATGCCAGCCTTGCCTCGAAAGAAGAAGGAGCGGACGACTTTCTCGGCCGCAGACTGGGAACAGGAGGCCCTGGAAATGATCGCCGACCAGGGCGTGCGCGCCACCGCGGTGGAACCGCTCGCGCGTCGCATGGGGATTACCAAGGGCAGCTTCTACTGGCACTTTGCGAATCGCGAATCCCTTCTGGACCAGGCCCTGCGGCGGTGGGAGGAGCACGATTCACGCAACCTGAACATGGCGATGGGCGCCATCAACGAGCCCCGTGAGCGGCTGATTTCGCTGTTTCGGCGCGTGGGCCGTGAGCGGCTCACCCACCGGGTATTCAGCGCACTGTGCGCAGCCGCCGACCACCCCCAGGTCGAACCGGTGCTGGAGCGCGTGGCCCAGCGGCGCATGCACCACATCGCTCAGGCCTTCAGCGAACTCGGTTTCAGCCCGGAACAGTCAGCGCACCGGGCGCGGTTGACGTACACGGCCTACCTGGGATTCCTGCAACTGCAGCGCCAGCACCAGGCGCCTCACCTCGATAGCCGAACCTTCGAGGCCTACATCGAACATGTGATCGCCACCCTGGTTCCGGCCTGAGGGCCGCGCGGCGCGGTCATTCCGCCACGGCATTGAATTCCGGTATCCCAGCCGGTATCCTGCGCGCCTCCCTTCTTCCGTGGAACAGCTCACCCCGACGAGGTATGTATCGGTGACCCGCAATCGGCAACTGGCGGACTGGGTCGAGGAAGTCGCCCAGCTGACCTGCCCGGACCGTGTTCACTGGTGTAGCGGCACGCCCGCCGAGTACCAGGATCTGGTCGCCGGGATGCTGGCCGATGGCACGCTGATTCAACTCAACGAGACCACCCATCCCGGCTGCTACCTGCACCGCTCGGATCCCGATGACGTGGCGCGCGTCGAGCACCTGACCTTCGTGTGCACCCGCGAGCCCGAAGACGCCGGCCCCAACAATAACTGGATGGACCCGGACGAGGCGCGTCAACGCATGGACGGCCTGTTCGAGGGCTGCATGCAGGGCCGGACGATGTACGTCATTCCCTATTGCATGGGGCCCATCGATTCGCCGCTGGCGCGTTGCGGGGTCGAGATCACCGACAGCCCCTACGTGGTAGTGAACATGCGCCTGATGACCCGCATGGGTGACGAGGCGCTGGCTCGCATCGAGCGCGAAGGGAC
>WVWV01000037.1:76270-78176 GCA_011773845.1 Lysobacterales bacterium
GAACTGACCATCCGCAGTTATGGTTCGGGCTACGGCGGCAACGCGCTGCTCGGCAAGAAGTGCCACGCGCTGCGCATCGCCAGCTACCAGGCCCGCGACGAGGGCTGGCTGGCCGAGCACATGCTGATCCTGGGGGTCGAAAGCCCGCAGGGTGAAGTGCACTACATCGCCGCCGCCTTCCCCTCCGCCTGCGGCAAGACCAACCTGGCGATGCTGATCCCGCCCGCGGTGTACGACGGCTGGAAAGTCTGGACCATTGGTGACGACATCTGCTGGATGCGCCCGGGAGAGGACGGCCGGCTGTGGGCCATCAATCCCGAGGCCGGGTTCTTCGGGGTCGCGCCGGGCACCGGGCAGGCGACCAATCCCAACGCCCTGGCGATGCTCGATCACGATGCGATTTTCACCAATGTCGCGGTCACCCAAGATCAGCAGCCCTGGTGGGAAGGCAAGGGCGAAGGGCAGCCGGCCCTGGATTGGCAGGGACGGCCTTACGACGCGGCCAACGGTCCCGCGGCGCATCCCAATTCGCGTTTCACGGTGGCCGTCAGGCAGTGCCCGTCCTACTCCGAGCGGGCCGAGGCCCCGCGTGGCGTGCCATTGTCGGCCATCGTCTTCGGCGGGCGTCGTGAGCGGCTGGTGCCGCTGGTGTTCGAGGCCGAGTCGTGGGCGCATGGCGTGCTGGTGGGCTCGGCGATGGCCTCCGAGACCACCGCGGCGGCGGCCGGCGCGGTGGGCGTGGTACGGCGCGACCCGATGGCCATGAAACCCTTTTGTGGCTACAACTTTGCCGACTACTTTGGGCACTGGCTCGAAATCGGCAAGACCCTTACCCGGCCGCCGGCCATTTTCCACGTGAACTGGTTCCGCAAGGACGGAGCGGGGCGCTTCATGTGGCCCGGCTTCGGCGAGAACATGCGGGTTCTGGACTGGATCATCGCGCGTTGCAAGGGCGAGGTCGAGGCCGTGGATTCCCCGATCGGCAGGCTGCCCCGGGCCGCGGACCTCAACCTGCAAGGGCTCGACCTCCCGGCCGGGGTGCTGGAAGAGCTGTTGCGGGTCGATCAGGCCGGCTGGCGCCAGGAAGTGGGCGAGATCGGTCGCTATCTCGACGGCTACCGGGAGCGCTTGCCGGAGGCTCTGCAAGCACAGCTCAAGCGGGTTTCCGAGGCGCTCTCGGCCTGACACCCCAACGGCCGGTACGCCCGGCCGCGGTTCGGGCAGCGCCGGCCTGCCGCTTGGCAAGGCGGCGCCTGCTGCAACACAATATCCCCGCTTTCATTAGTGCGGCGCGCCCGGTTTAAACCCCGGGCGGGTCGCGCACGTCAAATGGAATATGGGAGGAATGCAGGCGGTGTCATCGCGGGAGCCCGAACGGCCTGGCGCAGAGGACAACGAGGCCATTTGGGTCGAGCGGTCCCGCCAGGGTGATGCGGCGGCCTTCGAGCGGCTGTATCGCGCGCATCGCGACCGCGTCTACGCGCTCTGCTGGCGACTGGGCGGCGGTGATGCGGCGCTGGCCGAGGACCTCCTGCAGGAGGCCTTCGTCAGGGCCTGGCGCAAGCTGGCGCAGTTCCGCGGCGACAGCCGCTTCGGAACCTGGCTGCACCGCCTGGCGGTGAATGTCGCGCTCAGCGACCGCCGCATCCGGGTACGGCGCGTGCGCCACGAGACGGCCATGGACGAGCACGTGGAGCGCACGGCGGTCGGTGCCCGCGACGTCACGCGTGCGCTGCAGGCCGACCTCGAGCGGGCCATCGCGGGGCTCCCGGAGCGGGCCCGCACGGTGCTGGTGCTGTACGACATCGAGGGCTACCGGCACCCCGAGATTGCGGAGCTGACCGGCATGGCCGTCGGCTCCTCGAAAGCACAACTGCATCGCGCCAGGCGGCTGGTGCGGGAGGCC
>WVWV01000037.1:78253-80087 GCA_011773845.1 Lysobacterales bacterium
GGCGGCACCGGACAGCGGTTCGGTCGGCATGGCCGGGCCTCGCGGCCGCCGCCTCGGTGGCGATCGCGTTTGCGTTCGGGCTCCTGTTCGGGCGTTTCATCGGCCCCGACGATGGCCTCGCCGTGCCGGCGGAGGCTCGCAGCGTGGCCATGCTGGCGGCGCTGGAGGCCAGCGAGCGGGAATATTACGCGGCGTTCCGCGAGTTCATACCCCTCGGTGCGGCACGGGAGCTGTTGACCGAGCAGGAACGGTTCAATATCGAAGCGGGGTGGCTGGATCTGCAGCAGGCGGAGTCGGCCTTGCTGGCAGCCCTGGCCGAGCACCCCGGCAATCCTTTTCTCAATCAGAAACTACTGGATCTCAGGGCCCAGCAGCTTGAATTCATGCGGCAGCTGGCCACGCTGGATCAGTTCAGCAGGAGGAGAACATGAAGCATCTCACGGGCAGGATGATGGGCGCATGGTTGGCCATGGCGCCGGTTTGGGCCCTGGCGGCCACCGCGGTGGAAGAACAGCGTCCCATGGCTGCTGACGGCACCATCGCGGTCAGCAACGTGTCCGGCGCCGTCGCCATTTCGACCTGGGACCAGGCCGAGTTCCGCCTCGAGGCGGAGCTGGGCAAGCACCAGGAGCTGGAGATCTCGGAATCCGGCGCCCGGGTCACCATCGAGGTGGTCCAGCCGGAAGCGCGCAAGGACTGGGACGAGGCCCGGCTGACGCTGGTCGTCCCGGTGCGCGCGAGCATCGTGGCCGAGGGTGTCAGTGCCGACATCGAAGTGTCCGGCAGCCGTGGCGAGCACGTGAGCGTGGAGTCGGTCAGCGGCGACCTGGTGGTCGGCGCCGACAGCGCGCGCGTGGAGCTGTCCACGGTCAGCGGCGATATCCGTTTCGTCGGGTCGGCTGCCCGCAGCGCGGCCGAATCGGTGTCAGGCGATATCGAGTTACGGGGTGTCGGCGGGGAGGTGAGCATCTCGACCGTTTCCGGCGACGCCACCCTGCTCGCAGGCGACGTCGAGGAGGGCCGGTTCGAGAGTGTCTCGGGAACGCTGGAGTTGTCGCTGGCCGCCGCCGAGGGCGGTCGCATCACGGTCGAGTCCATGAGCGGGGACGTCAGGATCACCTTGCCCGCGAGCCAGCAGGGCGAGTTCCAGGCGCAAACCTTCAGCGGCGACATCCAGAGCGCATTCGGCGCCGCGGAGGCCGCTGCTTCCGGCCCCGGCAACCGCCTGCGGAACCGCGTGGGCGAGGGTGGCGCACGAATCCGCATCGAAAGTTTCAGCGGTGACGTGCAGATAGGCCAGAAGTAACGCCCTGTTTATACGGAGAATCTCGTACTTTACCCCGCTGCGGCCGGCACCCGCCGGCCGCGTTCATGGCCGCCTCCGGATTCACTGACCGCCCGGGAATCCATGCGTCCCAAGCTTTTCCGCTCATTTAACACTCTATTAACAAAGTCTTTTCATTTTGTTGAACTTAGTGCTACTATGCGGTGCGAAGTTGGGGGAGCCCCGACGGCCGGGTACGTGCACAGCCCCGATGATGAAGCCGCGGCGGAGACCTTGGCAATCGAATAACCAACTGATCCAAGTGCATTTGGGAGATCTGACCAATGAAAACTGACCGTAATCCACTATTCAACGCCGTCAAATTCGGCTTGAGCAGTGTCATTGCAGTGGGCATGGCCGCCACCCCCCTCGCCGTCCTGGCCCAGGACGAGGCGGAGGAGGAGGAAGAAGGCGTCGAGCTCGATCGGGTCCAGGTAACGGGTACCCGCATCAAGCGCGTCGACGTCGAGGGCTCCCTGCCGGTGACTGTGATCGATCGCGAGCAAATCG
>WVWV01000037.1:80173-81165 GCA_011773845.1 Lysobacterales bacterium
CAGGGGCAGGCGCAGGTTTCACTGCGCGGCCTGGGTTCCAGCCGTACGCTGGTGCTGTTGAACGGACGGCGCTTGCCGAAAGCCCCGGCGTTCGCTGTCGCCCCCGACTTGAACACCATCCCCATCGCGGCCATCGAGCGCATCGAGATCCTGACCGATGGTGCCTCGGCCGTTTACGGGTCAGACGCGCTGGGCGGCGTGATCAACATCATCACCCGTGAGAACTATGAGGGCGCCGAGTTCATGTATGGTGTCTCCGAGGTCGACCCCAAGGGTGGTGACCGCGAGGAAGGCTCGATTCTGTTCGGCGCTGCCAGCGATTCCTCGAGCATTATCGCCGGCGCTTCGTGGAACGACCGCGACATCATCTTCGCGCGCGACTTCCCATGGTACCGTCCGGGTGCGTCAGTCTACGGCAACAGCTTTGCCGAGGACGGCGGTGCGTTCTTTACCTGGGCCAGCGTCCCGGGTGGCTGTTTGGACAGCACCGGCAATGCGCCGGGCGGCTTCTATCCCGTCAGCAACGGTAATGCCCTGGACGGTAGCGGCACGCGCTGCGCCTACAACTTCGCGCTGGTGTCCGCGGACGAGGCATCGATCAAGAATGCCTCGGCCTTCGTATACGCCGAGCACGAGATCAACAACGACTGGAGCGTGTACTCCGACATCGCCGTGACCAAGACCGAGTCGTTCGGTCGCTATGCGCCGGTGCCCGACACCAGCGACCCGATCTTCGGGGGCCTGGGGCCGGTTTCGGTAAACAGCCCCAACAACCCGACCAACCCGGACAGCCCGCTGTATGATCCGGCATTCGGTCCGCCGCGCCCGTTGAACTGGTGGCATCGCTTCGACGCGCTCGGCAACCGTGACACCACAATTGAGACACGCCTGGACGACCTGTTGGTGGGAACCAAGGGGTACATCGGCATGTTCGAGGTCGAGGCCGGCCTGCGCATCACGGACAACAAGACGTCCGACATCGGCCGCAACTT
>WVWV01000165.1:0-43153 GCA_011773845.1 Lysobacterales bacterium
GATGTATCCAGCGGGGTACTGGCCAGCTCCGCAGTCAGGGCTTGCAGTTCTTGCCGGTCGGCCGCACCCGGCAGGGCAATGCGACGCACGTGATGGCGGATGTCGAAATCCTCGTCCAGCACCCAGTGCGCGCCGGCCGCACCATCGATCGTTTTCTGGCGAAACCGGCGAAAGGCGAGGAATCGCTGCTCGATGGTTGCGAGCAACCGGAGATAGTCCAGCGGCTCGCGAAACAACACCACCCCGGTGATCATCATCAGGTTGGTGGGCTGCTCCATGCGCAACCAGGCGGTGTCCACCTTGGACATGGGTTCTCTGTACTTTTCTGCTGTCAATTCAGTGTATTTCGCAACTATGCTTAGAAACTTAGTAACACGCTGGCCTACCAGCGTCAATGCGCGTTCCGCGCGGACGCTCAGCTGGCCAGGCGGGGGGCGCTCGACTGGGAGCGGCGCTCGGATTTCGCCCGGTCCGAGCGCAGTTGCTGAACCTTCTCGAGATAGCCGGGTTCGACCCCGGTGACGTATTCGCCAGAGAAACACGAGGTGTCGAAGCGCGTGATCCGGGAATTGCCCTCACGACAGGCTTCCACGAGGTCGTCGAGGCGCTGATAGATCAGCCGGTCGGCGCCGAGTTCCCGCTCGATGGCGGATTCGTCTTTGCCACTGGCCACCAACTCGGCCGGTGCCGGCATATCGATACCGTAAATATTGGGATACCGCACGGGCGGCGCGGCGGACGCGAAATAGACCTTGCGCGCTCCGGCCTCCCGGGCCATCTGGATGATCTGACGGGAGGTGGTGCCCCGCACGATGGAGTCGTCCACCAACAGCACATTCTTGCGGCGAAACTCGAGCTCGATCGCATTGAGCTTGTGCCGCACGGAGGCCGCTCGCTGATCCTGGCCAGGCATGATGAAGGTGCGACCGATGTAACGGTTCTTGATGAAGCCCTCCCGGTACTTGACGCCCAGGTCATAGGCCAGCGGCAGCGCTGCGGTGCGGCTGGTATCGGGCACGGGAATCACCACGTCGATGTCGTGGTCCGGCCACTCCGAGAGGATCTTGCGCGACAACGCCTGCCCCATGCGCAGGCGCGCCTTGTACACCGAGATGTCGTCGATCATCGAATCGGGGCGGGCAAAATACACAAACTCGAAGATACAGGGCGAAAGCGCTTGCGCGCTCCGGCTCTGATGCTCGTGCAGGCGCCCTTCGAAATCGATCAGCACGGCCTCGCCGGGACGGAGGTCCCGCATCAACTCGAAGCCCAGCGTGTCCAGCGCCACGCTCTCCGAGGCGATGGCATACTCCGTCCCCCGCTTGCCCTCGCGGCGGCCGAGCACCACCGGCCGGATACCGTGGGGGTCACGGAAGCCCAGAATGCCCTGGTCGACGATCAGCGCGATCACGGCATAGGCGCCGCGGCAGCGTTGATGCACACCGTCCACGGCCCGGAAGATACCCTGTGCGGACATCTCGCCGCCGTCCTGCGAGTGCAATTCATGGGCAAGTATGTTGAGCAGTACTTCGGAATCGGAATCGGTGTTCAGGTGCCGCCGATCGCTTGCGATGAGCTCTGCCTTGAGTTCCTCGGTATTGTTCAGGTTGCCGTTGTGTCCCAGCGCAATGCCATGCGGTGAGTTGACGTAAAACGGCTGGGCTTCCGCCGAGTCTTCGCACCCGGCCGTCGGGTAGCGCACATGGCCGATGCCGGCTGAACCCCGCAGGCGGGCCACGTGCTCGGCCGTGAATACGTCGCGCACCAGCCCGTTGGCCTTGGCGAGATGCAGGCGATGCCCATCCAGCGTGGCAATGCCCGCGGCGTCCTGACCACGGTGCTGCAGAACTGTCAGCGCTTCGTAGATTTCGGGCGCGACCGGCTGGGAACCGACCATTCCGATGATTCCACACATGGCCCGGGGCCTCAGGCTACGGTCAGGATACTGCGAGGCGATTCTAGCATGCCCGCCCGCTCAGAGAACTTCCGGCCCCGCAGCTGCCTCCGCAGTGGGCTCCTCCCCATACAGGTCCAGGTAATCGAGCACCGAGTCCGGCAGGAACCGGGACGACCACGACACCAATGGCAGCAGCGACTGGACCAGGGGCGCCTCGCGCCACCACTGATCCCGGGGTATCGGTGTAAAGCCCGCCACCAGCAGTACCAGAACGACCAACACCAGGCCCCTGCCCGCACCGAACACCGCGCCGAGAAGGCGATCGGTCCCGCTCAAGCCCGTGCGATCCACCAGTTGGCCGACCAGAAAGGTAATCAGCCCGCCCACCAGCAACACGGCCAGGAACAGGCCACCGAAGGCCAGCGCGGTCCGTGCGGAAGGCAGCTCGATGGTTTCCGCCATGAGGTCCGCGGTCGGCGCCGAGAACTTGAACGCGATGACGAAGGCGGCGGTCCAGACGACCAGCGCGAAGGCCTCACGGATGAAACCGCGTATGAGCCCGACCAGGACGGACAGGGCGATGACCGAAAGGATAATGTAATCAGGCCAACCCATGCGAGCGGTGCATCAATCCGCGCTCATGACCAGTCCGTCGAGCGCCATGTCCCGCCGCAAGGCCTCGGCGATCCGCAACGCGGACTCGCGCTCGATCTCGGGTCCCACCCGCACCTTGTACACCGTCCCCGTGGTATCGGTCACGGCCTCCGCGAAGGCGCTGTACCCGCCCTCACGCAAGCGGCTCACCAGCCTCTGGGCATTGGGTTCCTCGGCAAAGCTACCGACCTGCACCACCCATCGCACCAGCGGGTCCGACGGATTGATCATCGCCCCGCCCTCCTCGGGCCGCAGATCGAGCACGCGCGGATTCAGGTCCGGCATGCCCGCTTCCAGCCGGGCGATCGCGGCCTGCGCGGACTCCAGGGTTTCGAACGGTCCCACCCGCACCCGATGAAGCGTGCCCGCGTTGGTCTCCACCCGATCCCGGAGCACCGCCATGCCGTCCTCACTCAGCCGGCTGGCCAGGCGGCTGGCATTGCCCGAGCTGCTGAAACTGGCCACCTGCACCAGATATCGGGGAGCTACCGCGACCGGCGACTCTTCGAGCTGCGCGGGCGCGGGTGCTCGCTTGGGCTCCTCGCCCATCCCGGAGTCCGCGACCAGCGGCTCGCCGACCGCGGCACGGGTCTCCATGCCTGCTGCTCCGCCCTCCGCGCCGGCAGCGTCCTCACCCTCGGCCGCCAGGGACGGCGGCCCGGGCTCTTCGCCCTCCCCGATCGGGAAGCGCCGGGTCTCCACCGAGACGTCCGCCGGTCGCGAGGGCACCTCGATGCGGCGGGTTTCACGGGCCTGCTCGGGCGCGCCGCTCAGCAACATGGGCAATACAATCACCGCCAGCGCGATCAGAACGCTGGCGCCGACCAGTCTTTGTTTCAGTGCCTGATCCATGGAAGGGTCCGTGCGGCGCGCTACGATTCTATCAGTAACCTGCGATTATTGCGGTTTTACCGAGCGCAAGGCATCGAGCGCGGCCGCGACGGTTGCAAAGGAGCCGCACACCATGATCGTGTCCGCGGCTTTAGCCGCCTTGCGCGCCGTCGCCAGCGCGGTCGCCACCGAATCCGCCGACTGCACCCTGGCTTCAGGATGTGCACGTCTGACCCGAGCTGCCAACTCGCTGCCCGACTGCCCCCGGGCGCCCGGCAGCGAAGCGCAGTACCAGCTGTCGATGAGCGGGGCCAATGTCGCCGCGACGCCCTCCGCGTCCTTGTCAGCCAGCATGCCCAGGACGCAGAATCGGCGACCGCTGCCCTCGCTGCTGAGGTATTCGGCGATCGCCAGCGCTGCCAGGGGATTATGTCCCACATCGAGGACCACGCGGCGGTCGAGCTCGCTGCGCTGCAGACGCCCCGGCAAGGACGTGGCACGAATTGCGGGCCCCAGCGATTCGGCCCGCGCGTCGAGCTCGGGGAACGCCACCAGCAGCGCCGCCATTGCCGTGGCCAGATTTTCATACTGGTGGGAACCGGCCAGCCCGGGCAGGGGCAGATGCAGGGACTGCCGACCCAACACAAACCGCAGGCCCTCGGCCTCCCGTGCCACCTCGAACTCGCCCCCCAGGCGGTACAGCGGCGCGCCCAGTTCCTCCGATTGCCGAAGCACACTGGCCGGCGGGTCGCGGTCCCCACACACCACCGGACGACCAGCGCGCAGAATACCGGCTTTCTCGAAGCCAATGCTTTCCCGGTCCGGGCCAAGGTGCTCCTGGTGGTCCAGCCCGATCCGCGTGAGGATGGCGTAATCCGCAGACACGAGGTTGACCGCGTCCAGTCGACCGCCGAGGCCCACCTCGAGCACCGCAGCGTCGAGTTCCGCCGTTTGCAGTACCCGCAGCGCCGCCAGCGTGGTGAATTCAAAGTAGGTCAGGGATTCACCCTGTCGTGCGCCTTCGACCTCCTCCAAGGCGGCCACCAGGCGCCGGTCCGAGACGGCGCTGCCCCCCAGGCTGATGCGCTCGTTGAAGCGCAGGATGTGGGGCGAAGTATAGGTGCCCCAGCGCATTCCGGCAGCGCCGAGCAGGCGTCCCAGAAACGCCACCACGGAACCTTTGCCGTTGGTGCCCGCCACCGTGAACACGGTGGTGGCCGGCAGGGGCGCACCCAGGTTGCGGTACACCCGTCCGCATCGCTCGAGACCGAGATCAATCGCTACCGGATGCCGACTCTCGAGTGTATCGAGCCATTGCCGGAGCGATCCTGGCATGGACTGGCTTACCGTTGCGCCGCGTGGGCCCTGAACAGCGGTCAGGACTCCACGAGTTCGCCGCTGACGGCCTTGGGCTGGGCGCCACCCGTCAGCAGCGAGAGCAGCGTCGCAATCTCATCGCGCAAGTTCCGACGATCTACGATCATGTCGATCGCGCCCTTCTGCAACAGAAACTCGCTGCGCTGAAATCCCTCCGGCAGCTTTTCCCTGACGGTCTGCTCGATCACCCGGGGGCCTGCAAACCCGATCAAGGCGCCCGGCTCGGCAATGTTGACATCGCCCAGCATCCCGAGACTCGCCGACACGCCGCCAGTGGTCGGGTGGGTGAGCACCGAGATAAACGGAACGCCGGTCTCCGCCAATCGCCCGAGCACCGCGCTGGTCTTGGCCATTTGCATCAGCGACAGCAGGCCCTCCTGCATGCGTGCCCCGCCGGTGGCGGCAAAACTGATCAGGGGTGCCCGCAGGCGCAGGCTCTCCAGCGCGGCCCGGGCAAACTTCTCGCCCACCACCGAACCCATGGAACCTCCGAGAAATCCGAATTCGAAAGCGCAGCACACCACCTCCTGGCCTTTCAGTCCACCGACCATGGCGACCAGGGCGTCATTCTCACCGGTCTGCTTCTGCGCGGCCGCAAGCCGATCACGGTACCGTTTCACGTCCTTGAACCGCAACGGGTCTTCCGGCTCCAGCTCGGCGGCGATCTCCCGCTTGGGGCCGGGGTCGAGAAGCAGCTCCAGACGCCGGCGCGCGGTCAGCGGCATGTGATCGCTGCACTTGGGGCATACCAGCAGGTTGCGCTCGAGCTCCGGCCGGTACAGGACCGCATCACAGGACTTGCACTTGGTCCACAGGCCTTCCGGCACCGTGCGCTTGCTGCCACCCTCGGTGCGAATTCGGGACGGCATCAGTTTGTGAAACCAGCTCATATTATCTCAATAACTATATGATATTAAATTATATTGATTATTCCGACCCAGCCATATTGTCCAACGACTCACGCATCGACGCAACAAATTCCCGCGCCCGCCCGCATGCCTCTTCGGCCGCGTCACTGCCGACGAGATTCTCCACCAGAGCGCTGCCGATGACCACGGCATCGGCATGCTGCGCCACCGCGGCCGCAGCCGCAGGATCCTTGATCCCGAAACCGACCGCGACCGGCAACTGGCTGTGCCTCCGTATGCGCGCCAGCGGCTCCTGCAACGCGGCGGTATCCAGCCTGCCGGCACCGGTAATGCCCTTGAACGAAACATAGTAGATGAAACCGCGCGCCGCGCGCGCGATCTGCTGCAGCCGGTGCTCGGTGGTGGTGGGCGCGACCAGCAATACCGCGTAGGCGCCGGCCGCATCCAGCGCGGGCTGTAACGCAACCAGTTCCTCCGGGGGACAATCGACCATCAGCAAGCCATCGACTCCGGCGCTGCGAAATGCCCCAGCCAGCGCATCCACTCCGAACCGCTCGACCGGGTTCATGTAACCCATGAGCACCACGGGCGTGTCCACGTCGTCCGCGCGAAAAGCCCGCACCATCTCCAGCACCCCTGCCAGATCGACGCCCCGGGCGATGGCCCGCTCGCTGGAGGCCTGAATCACCGGCCCGTCGGCCATGGGATCCGAGAACGGCACCCCCAACTCGATCAGATCGGCGCCACCCGCTACCAGCGCATGCATGATCGGCACCGTCCATGCGGGGTCGGGATCACCGGCGGTAATGAAGGGTATCAGTATGCGCCGACCGCGCTCAGCCGCGGTCGCAAAGACATGATCGATGCGATGGCTCACAAGCTGAGGCCCTCGAGCGCTGCCAGGGTCTGGACATCCTTGTCGCCACGACCGGAAAGATTGATCAGCACGATCTGGTCCGGCGCCATGTCCGCCGCCAACCGCATACCATAAGCCACCGCGTGACTGCTCTCCAGGGCCGGCAGGATGCCCTCCAGCCGGGCCAGTTGATGGGTCGCCGCCAGCGCCTCTGTATCGGTGACACTGACGTAGCGGGCACGCCCGGAATCCTTCAGCCAGGCATGTTCCGGGCCCACGCCCGGATAGTCCAGCCCGGCGGACACCGAGTGCGTGTGGCGAATCTGCCCTGCATCATCATCGATGAGGTACGAACGACAACCGTGCAGCACGCCCGGGCGACCCGCGCATAACGATGCCGCATGCTCCCCCGTTTCCAGACCACGCCCGGCCGCCTCCACGCCGAACATGCGCACGGCTGCATCATCCAGGAACGGGTGAAACAGGCCGATGGCATTGGAGCCGCCCCCCACGCATGCAACCAATGCATCGGGCAGCCTGCCCCACCCTTCCAGTACCTGGCGCCGCGCTTCACGACCGACCACCGCGTTGAAATCCCGCACCAACATCGGGTAGGGATGCGGTCCAGCCACCGTGCCGATGACGTAGAACGTGTCATCCACGTTGGTCACCCAATCCCGCATCGCCTCGTTGAGGGCATCCTTGAGGGTCTTGGAGCCGGCGGTCACGCTGCGCACTTCGGCCCCGAGCAACTGCATCCGGAAGACGTTGATCGCCTGGCGGTGAATGTCTGTCTCCCCCATGTAAACGACACACCGCTGATCGAGGCGCGCGGCGACGGTCGCCGTCGCCACGCCATGCTGGCCCGCGCCGGTTTCCGCGATGACACGGGTTTTACCCATGTGCTGCGCCAGCAGGCCCTGGCCGACCGTGTTGTTGATCTTGTGGGCCCCGGTATGATTCAGGTCCTCGCGCTTGAGCAGAATCCTGGCGCCGCCGGCCTTCTCGGTCAGTCGCTCGGCGAAGTAAACCGGCGAGGGACGCCCGACGTAGCTCGCGAGGTCCGCATCGAGGCGCGCCATGAACTCGGGGTCGGAGCGCCAGCGTGCATAGGCGGTGCTGAGTTCCTCCAGCGCATGCATCAGCGTCTCCGAGACGTACATGCCGCCGTACGGCCCGAAATGGCCCTGCTCATCAGGCCAATGTTCAATCAACGATCGCTCAGCCATCACATCTCCCTGGCAGCGGCCCGGGCCGNNGCGGCCCGGGCCGCCTGCACAAATGCCTCCATCAATGTCCGATTCTTGACCCCGGGGCGATCCTCGACCCCGCTGGCCACGTCAACCGCCCACGGGCGAGCCATCCGCACGGCGGCAGCCACATTGCCCGGGTGCAAACCGCCCGCGAGCCAGACCGGTTTCGCACAGACCGGCAGCAGAGACCAATCAAAACGATCGCCGGTGCCGCCCGCACCGCCCGGCGGGTGGCTGTCGAACAGTATGCCCGAAGCCCGGGTGTACTGCCGCGCCACGCGGCCAGGATCGGCGGCCCCCATGGAAACGGCCTTCACGAAAGGCAAGCCGAACTGCGCGCACCAGGCATCCTCCTCTCGGCCATGGAATTGCAGCAGGTCGAGCCGCGAGCCTGCGAGCACCGCCTGCACTTCGGCCACCGTTGGATCCAGGAACACGCCGACGCGTGTCACGCTGTCGGGAACCCGCGCGAGCAATTCGCGCGCCCGCGATGCACCGAGCTGACGGGAACTCGCCGCAAACACGAAGCCGAGAGCATCGGCACCGGCGGCGATCGCGGCATCGACGTCCCGCGCCCGGCACATTCCGCAAATCTTGACCCGCACCTTCAAACTCAGGCCCCCGCCTCATGTGGGAAGGCGTCATCGTTCGACGGCAGCTCGAACCGGTCCGGATAGCGCGCCGCCATGAAATAGAGCCCTTCCGGCCCGGCCGCGACACCGGCCCGGGTTCGGTCGCGCCCGCTCAACAGCTCCTCCATCCAGTCCACCGGTCGCTCGCCGGCGCCGACTTCAATCAGCGAACCGGCGATATTACGCACCATGCGGTACAGGAAACCATTGGCTGCAATCTGCATCTCGACCACGTCGTCCTGTCGGCTGACATGGATGTCCGTGACCTCGCGCACCGCATGACGAGCGCTACACCCCGCTGCCCGGAACGCGCTGAAATCGTGTTCGCCCCGCAGGGCCTGTGCCGCATCATGCATGCGCCCGGCGTCCAGAGGCTTCCGGCACCAGCATATCCTGCCCGCTTCCAATGCCGGACGGGCCCAGCGGTTGAGAATCCGGAACCGGTAACGGCGCTCGTAGGCACTGAACCGCGCATGGAATTCGGCATCGACCTTCCGTACCCACAGCACGCTGGCTGCCTCCGGCAGGTGCTGGTTGGCGCCCAAAACCCAGGAGCGCTCGGAACGCGGCGCATCGCTGTCGAAATGGGCCACCTGGCATTCGGCATGTACGCCGGTGTCGGTCCGGCCAGCGCACACTACCCGGACCGGGTGATCCGCGACCCGACTCAGGGCCTGTTCCACGCAGTCCTGTACCGTGGGCGACTGCCGCTGGCTTTGCCAACCCAGAAACCCGCGGCCATCGTATTCAATGCCGAGTGCGAATCGCATGTCGTGAGAAGAAACCTGCCGAATCAGAAGCCGGATTGTCAGCGGGCAGGTGCTGCTTTGCAAACTACGCCCCCTTGGGGGGCTGGGCGCATTCAGACCTCTCCGAGCATGTTGCGCGCTTCGGCCACTTGCGTCGGGTTTCCGTGCCGCAGCACGTCCTCCAGGATCGCGCGCGCGGCGGACTTGTCGCCCATCGCCAAATAGGCGCGCGCAAGATCGAGCATGGTATTGGGATCATCCTTGTCGAGCTCGACGGCTTCCTCGACTTTAAGCGGCAGGGACCTGTGCTGCTCCCGGTCTCCGACCGCCGCGGGCTTCTCGGCGCGCGGCGGCGCCTCGACAGGAACCGGCGCCATCGGTTTGGGCGCAACGGCCTCCGTGGCCCCCGGCCCGGGCGTACTGTCCTCCACGGCCGACGCTTCCGTCTCAAACCCCTCGGCCGCGCGACGGCGACGCACAGCCCATACCATCAACCCGACGACGAGGAGCAACCCCATGGCGATCCAGAACTTCAAGCCGGCGTACCACGGGATATCCGGACGCACGCGCGGCTGCGCCGGCTCGGGCTCCTCCGCTTCCGCCTCAGCGAGGCGCTCGGCACGCAAGCGCTCTTCCATCTCTGCCATGCCTGCATCGGCGACGGCCGTTGCTTCCCTGCGTACCGCCAACTCGTCTTCCAACTCCCGGATACGCTCGGCCAGGTAGACGTTTTCCTGGCGGGCGTTTTCCAGGGCTTCCTCCACCCGCGCCAGGCGTTGCGAGAATTCACCGGGACGCGCTTCCTCGCCCGGCGGCCCCTGGGCCTCCGCATCTTCCTCACGGGCCAATTCGGCCGGCGGCACCAGTTCGAGGCGCCCGGCCTCGACCTCGGGCTCGGGTGCCGGTTCCACGACAGGCTCAACCGGCGCCACTTCGGCCACCGGCTCAGGGAGTTCCTCGGGCTCGGTATCCGCCACCTCGGGGACCTCGACCTCGGCGGGTTGCGGGGCGCGATCGGACCGGAACTCCTCGCGCTGGCGTATGGCTTCCAGCATCGCTTCCCGGCGATCGAAATCGCGCATGTCCTCGAAACCGGGCACGCGCAGAATCGCGCCGCGCTTGAGCAGGTTCATGTTGTCACGAATGAACGCCTGCGGGTTCTCCCTGAAGATGGCGTTCATCGCCTGGTTCACGGTGACGTCCGTGCCCCGCACATGATCAATCGCGATGTCCCACAGTGTCTCCCCCGACTGGACCGGACCATACTCCATCTCGCCGCCCACCGGCTCGACAACCCGCGCCGGAGCCAGCGGTTCTGCGTCCGGCACAACTGCGGGCGGCTGCGCCCGCGCCGGTGCCGGAGCGCTCGGGGGAGCGATCGGCGCACTGACCGCGGGGGCCTGGGCGGGAACGGTTGGGGGATCCAGGAACAGCGTGTACTGGCGCAACATGCGGCCGGCCGAGAAGTTGACCTCGATGACCAGTTGCACGACGGGGTCACGCACTGGCAGGCCGCTGGTGATACGCAGGTGCGGGTCCGCCAGTTCCCGGTTTACTTCGAAGGTGAGCGGCACCGAAATCGCCGCGCGGCTGAGCCCCACGACAGCGAAGTCATCTGCCGACGCCAGCGCAGCGGTCACCGGCTCCAGCTCCGCTGCCGAATCACTGATCAAGCGAATGCGGACATCCAGCGGTTGATTGAGGAACGAATTGACCTCGGCGTCCCCCAGGCCCAGCGCCAGCGCCGCGTGGCTGAGCGGCACCAGGGTCATGGCGAACAAGCAGCGAATGATGAAGCGCATGGACAATCTCTTTCAGTGACGGCTATGGGTCGCGAGGGCGGGCTGTGTGCCAGGGTTATTCGCTCCCGGTGGTGAGAGTTTACTGATGCTCACGCGCGGATTCTAGCGGCAAGTGGATTCCCGGAAATGCGTTCGAGAATCTGCACCGCATTCAACGCTGCGCCCTTGCGCACATTATCGGCCACGATCCACAGATCGATACCGCGCGGGTGCGTATGGTCCCGGCGCAACCGGCTCACGTAAACAGGATCATGGCCGGCTGCATGGGTGACCGCAGTCGCGTACCCTTGCCCCTCGTCCTCCACGCAAACGACCCCGGGCGCCGCCTGCAGCAGTGCGCGCGCTTCCTCGATGCCGATCGCCTCACGGGTCTCCAGGTGAACGGCCTCGGAGTGTCCGAAGAACACCGGCACGCGAACCGCGGTGGCATTCACCTGCACGGTGTCGTCCCGCAGGATCTTGCCCGTCTCCCAGTGCAGCTTCATCTCCTCGCGGGTGTACCCGTTGTCCTGCAATGCGTCGATCTCGGGCAGCACGTTGAAGGCGATGGGTTGCCGGAAGACGCCCGTCTCGATCTCCCGCAGATTGAGCCGGTCGGCGGTCTGCCGCGCCAGCTCTTCGAGGGCGCGCCGGCCGGCTCCGGACACCGACTGGTAGGTGGCGACATTGATCCGCTCGATCCCCGCCGCGCGGTGTATGGGTGCGACGGCCACCACCAGCTGGATCGTGGAACAGTTCGGATTGGCGATGATCGCGCCCGGGCCGATACCGTCCAGCAGGTCGCCATTCACCTCGGGGACCACCAGCGGTATGTCCTCCCGGTAGCGGAATTCGGAAGTGTTGTCGATCACCGTGCAGCCCGCGGCTGCGGCACCGGGCGCATGCTCCCGGCTGACGCTCGCGCCGGCCGAGAACAGGGCGAAATCGACGCCGCTGAAATCGAACTCGGCGAGGTCCGCAACGTCCAGCTCGCGCCGCCCAAAGGAAACCCGCTTGCCCAGTGAACGCTCACTGGCCAGCGCATGCACCTCGCCAGCGCTGCCGACGCGTTCGGCCAGCAGCTCCAGCAGCACCTCGCCCACCGCGCCGGTGGCGCCGACAACGGCGATTTTCAGGCCATCGCTCACGCACCCTCCCCCATTTGCGCGCGATGGCGCAGCACGTGGTCCATCAGCACCAGCGCCAGCATGGCCTCCACGATGGGGGTCGCGCGAATCCCCACGCAGGGGTCGTGCCGGCCCTTGGTGACCACCTCGACCTCGTTGCCATCCACATCCAGCGAGCGGCACGGCAAGCGGAGACTTGAAGCCGGCTTGAACGCCACGCTCACGCGTATGTCCTGGCCGCTGGAGATCCCGCCAAGCACCCCGCCGGCATGATTGGACAGGAATCCTTCCCGCGTCAGTTCATCGCGATGCTCGGTGCCGAGCTGGACGACGCTCTCGAACCCGGCGCCAATTTCGACGCCCTTGGCGGCGTTGATGCTCATCAAGGCGCCGGCCAACTCGGCATCGAGCTTGCCATATACCGGCTCCCCCAGCCCGGCCGGAACCGATCGTGCGACGGCACTCACCCGGGCGCCCACCGAGTCACCCGACTTGCGCAGGCGGTCCATGTACGCCTCGAGCTCAGGCACCCGCCCGGGGTCGGGACAGAAAAACGGGTTCTGCTCGATGGCCTCCCAATCCACGTTCTCGTCGGTGCGGATCGGACCCAGCTGCGCCAGCCAGCCCTGTATGGTGATGCCGTGAGCCTGCGCCAGGTACTTGCGCGCCAGCGCCCCGGCGGCCACGCGCATGGTCGTCTCGCGCGCCGAGGCGCGCCCCCCGCCGCGGTAATCGCGAATGCCGTATTTCTTCCAGTAGGTGTAATCCGCATGGCCGGGCCGGAATTGGCGGGCGATTTCCGTATAGTCGCGTGGCCGCGCATCGGTGTTGTAGATGACCATCGCGATGGGCGTGCCCGTGGTCCGGCCCTCGAACAACCCGGAAAGCAGCTGCACCTCATCCTTCTCCTTGCGTTGCGAGGTGTGCCGCGAGCGCCCGGTCGCCCGGCGCCTCAGTTCCGTCTCGATCTCGGCGGCCGTAATCTCGATACCCGGCGGACAGCCGTCGACCACGCAGCCAATCGCAGGCCCGTGACTTTCGCCGAAGGTGGTCACCCGGAACAACCGCCCAAAGGTATTATCGGACATCTTCGCTTCGCTCCCGGCATGCGCCCACGGCGTCCCGGGCCTCCTGCAGCAACTCCCGGGATATTGTAAAGACACCTTCGCCGCCGTGCTCGAATTCGAGCCAGGTGAACGCCACGCCCGGCAGCAGATCCTGCAGGCGTTCCGCGCTCTCTCCGACTTCACAACACAGCAGCCCGCCCTCGGCGAGGTAGCGCGGTGCAGCCCACAGGATGCGCAGGACCACGTCCAGACCCCCCTCACCGGGGCCGCCAGCCCCGTGAGGGGCTCGGCCCGGTATTCGGCTGGCAGCGTGGCGACGGCCCCGGCGGGCACGTACGGCGGGTTGCTCACGATCAGCTCGTAGCGCTCCTCCGCCAGCGCCGCGAACAGGTCGGAGCGGATCAGCCTCACGCGCTCCTCGACGCCGTGGGCCGCCACATTCGTGCCGGCGAGCGCGAGGGCCGCGCGATCGATGTCCACGGCATCCACCCTCAGCCAGGGCATGTGAACCGCCATGGCGACCGCGATACAGCCGCTACCGGTGCACAGATCGAGTGCCCGCCGGATCTCGCGCGCCTTCAGCCAGGGGTGGAAGCGGGCCTGAATCAATTCCGCGATCGGCGAACGCGGCACCAGTACCCGCTCGTCGACGGTGAACCGGAGTCCGCAAAACCAGGCCTCGCCGGTCAGGTAGGCCAGGGGGCGCCGCTGATCGACGCGCGCCTCGAGCAGCGACTCGATGCGGTCTGCCTCGGCCCCGCTCACCGTCCGGTCCCACCGCTCGAAGGTCCCATCCCGCGGCAGGTCCAGCACCCAGAGCACCAGCCACGCCGCCTCGTCCATGGCATTGTCGGTGCCGTGCCCAAAGCAGAGCTCGGCCGCTTCCATCGCGTCCGCACACCGTTTGACCCATTCCGCCACGCTAGCCATTTCGTCCACCCTGAGGCGAGCGGAAAGTATAATTCACCGCATGCACATCGCCCTCCGAGAACTGCCCCAATGACCGAATTTCTGGAGCGTCTGGCAACCTGGCTGCAGGGGTTGCTGCCTCAGCGTCTGGCCTCGGCGCTGGTCTATCGCCTGATGCGCAGCGAAGTACGCTGGCTGAAGAACCTGCTGATCCGCACCATCGGCGCCGTGGCCGGAGTGGACTGGAGCGAGGCCGCGAGTGCGGATCCCGACGACTACCGCTGTTTCAACGCGTTTTTCACCCGCGCCCTGCGTGCGGGGGTACGTCATATCGACCGCGACCCCGCCGCCGTCGCCTGCCCGTGCGACGGCGCGGTCAGTGCCCTGGGGACGCTGGACGGAAACCGGCTCCTGCAGGCCAAGGGCGTTTCCTATGCCTTGCAGGACCTGCTGGCCGATGACCCGGCCTGCGACGCCTTGCGCAACGGCAGCTTTTTCACCCTCTACCTCTCGCCCCGCGATTACCACCGCGTGCACATGCCGGTGGACGGGCAACTGCTGCGCATGGGCCATGTGCCTGGCCGCCTGTTCAGCGTCGCCCCGTACACGGTGCGCCAGCGCCCCGGCCTGTTCGCCCGCAACGAGCGGGTGGTCAGCCTCTTCGAGGGAGCGTTCGGACCCTTCGCGCTGGTGCTGGTGGGAGCCATGCTGGTCTCCTCCGTAACCACCGTGTGGGCAGGCGAGGTCACGCCCGCGCGGGTCTCGGCACCGGCGTGGCGGGATTACGCCGGCGCGGGCGTTCGCCTCGCCAAGGGTGAGGAGATGGGGCGCTTCAACATGGGTTCGACGGTCATTCTCCTGCTACCCCCAAACGCGCTGGTGGCGCCCGAGGCCTTGCAGCCCGATCAACGCGTACGGCTCGGCGAACGCCTGGCGACCCTGGGCGGGCCGGCGTGAGGCACCACGCCGCGCACGTCGCGCGCATGACCGGGTCGTGGCGCGACCTCCGCTTGCGGATGGCATCGCTGCTGTTGGGCCTCACCGCCATCACCCGGGTCGAGGGTGCAGGCCCGGAACTTCCCGCCCTCGCCGAACTCGCACAACGCGCCGACCTGGTGGCCGTGGTGCAGGTGCTGGACACCGACTACGAGTACGCCCGCGAGTTTCCGGTCGGTGGCACGGCCTTCCTGAGGGTCCTGATACCGTACAAGGTCAGCCGGCCGCTGGAAGACGTGATCGAGGTCTACGAGGAAGGCCTGCATCCCGGCGAATGTTATTTCACCAACCCCCCGGCGGGCGAGGAGGGGCGGCGTTTCCNNCCGGAGGTGGCAGGCCAGTACCGCGGGCTGGCCGAGGGCTGCGCGCTGGAGGTTCTGGTGACCCGGGCCAATCGCTATGCGCTTCGCTACCCCGCCGAGGGGATCGCTCTGGCCGACGATTTCAGACCCCTGGCGGGTGCCATGGATTTCGCGGACGCCTACGCCACCCTGCCCGCCGACGGCATCGGCCCGACCGAGCGCGACGCCCTGTTGCGCGACGGATTCCTGGCGCGCCACGGCGATGGCTTCATTTACACGCAGGGCATCGAACTGGCCGCCGTGCGGCAACTGCTGGGTACAGACAACCTGACGCGGGATCGCGCCCTGAAACGATGACTCAGGTGACCACCCGGTAGCAGGGCTCGTAGTGAGCGCCGGGCAGCTTCATGCGGTTCTGCGCCACGAACGACGACAGCAGGCCATCCAGGGCATGCATGATGTCCGGCGCGCCACGAATCTCGAACGTGCCCTGCTCGCGAATCAGGGCCAGGGTCTCGGGCTTGACGTTGCCCGCCACGATTCCCGACAACGCGCGCCGGAGGTTTGCGACCAGTTGATGCACCGGCTGGTCGCGGTGAATTTCGAGCGCCGCCATGGCCTCGTGGGTCGGCTCGAAAGGAATCTGGAACGCCTCGCGAACTTCCAGCAGCCAGTTGAAATAGTAAGCGTCCTTGCGCGCCCGCCGAAAATCACGCACGGCCTCCAGCCCCGCTGCCATGGTAACCGCCACCTGCTCCGGGTCGTCGATGATGATCGAATACAGGGATGCCGCTTCCTCGCCCAGGGTCAGGCGAATGAATGCATCGATCTGCTCGAAATAGGTGGCGGCATGCCGAGGGCCGGTGAACACCAGCGGCAGCGGAATCTCCCGGTTGGCCGGATTGAGCAGCACGCCCACCAGATAGAGAATTTCCTCCGCGGTGCCAACGCCGCCCGGAAACACGACCATGCCGTGGCCGAGGCGAACGAAGGCCTCGAGGCGCTTTTCGATATCCGGCATGATCACCAGCTCGTTGACGATGGGGTTGGGCGACTCGGCCGCAATGATGCCGGGCTCGGAGATGCCGACGTAACGCCCGTCGCGAACCCGTTGCTTGGCGTGCGCGATGGCCGCCCCTTTCATCGGACCTTTCATGGCGCCCGGCCCACAACCGGTGCAGATGTTCAGGCGCCGCAGGCCCAGCGAGTAGCCGACCTCCTTGGTGTAGTCGTACTCCTCCCGACCGATGGAATGCCCACCCCAGCACACCACCAGGTCCGGCTCGACCCCGGGTCGGAACATGCGGGCATTGCGCAGGATCTCGAACACCGCGTTGGTGATGCCGGGACCCTCATCCAGTCGGCACCGGGGGTTCTCGCTGATTTCGGTGTCGAAATAGACGAGATCGCGGATCACGGCCGACAGCAACTCCCGGATGCCCTCGATGATGCGGCCGTCCACGAAAGCGGAGCCCGGCGCGTGGCTCAGTTCCAGGCGGATGCCGCGGTTGAACTGCTGCACCTCGATGCGGAAATCGCTGTAGGTACGCAACAGCGCCTCAGCGTCATCGCTCTGGTCGCCGCTGTTGAGTACGGCCAGCGCGCAGCGGCGGATCAGCTGGGCGAGGTTGCCGCGGCTGGCGTCGTGCAGCCGTTCGACTTCCATGCGGCTGAGGGTGGTCAGGATGCCGGCCGGGTAGATGCGGGCATTGACGGCGTCACTGGGCAATGGTGTTCTCCATACGCGGCTGCCGGGCGCTTAGCTTAGCGCAAGTCTCCCGTGCCGTTCAGCACCCCGGCCCCTCGAGTGCCCCAAGCAGGAGGGCCAGCTTGCGCTGGCCCTCCGGTCTCTCCCTGCCGCACCGTGGGGTGCGGGTTTGCGCTGTCCGCTCAGAAGTCGTAGCGCAGGCCGATGCGGATCTCGTACAGCGAGGGGTTGGAAACCCTGCGCTCCCCGCCCGGAGCGATGAACTCCTCGAACAGGTACTTGCCGTCCACGATATCCATATCCACCACGTCTTCCAGGCGCGGGAAGCTCACCTCCTTCAGCGTGCACCAGTCGTCGTTGATCAGGTTGCAGAAGTTGGAGATGACGATGTACCCGGCGAAGTTGTGGCCCTCGCGGAAGGCCGGGAATTCCTGCTCGAAGCGGAAGTCGAAGTGGGTCCACCAGCCGCTGTTGAAGGCGTTGCGCGGCGCGATCCCACCGGCGTACTTGCCCAGGCCGCTTGAATTCACGAGGTCGAAGAATGCCGCCTGGTTGAAGCTGTCGGCAAACACCACGTTGGGATCGTCCGGACCGGTCGGGACATAGAGCAGGTGACGGCGGTCGGCAAAGTCACCGAACACGTCGCCATCGTCGTCGCCGAACACGTAGGAGTACGGACGCCCCTCGTTGGCGGAACCAAAGATGGCGAACTTGCTGCGGTAGTCGCCCCACCAGCGGGCCTCGTAGGAAACGCGGAAGGTGAAGCGATGCGGTATCTCGTAGTTCGATGTCGCCAGGCGCGGGCGATTGGGGTCGTCCACCGCAATGTTGACGAAGTTGGAAAACGCCACCGAGCTGGTCATCGGGCTGACGTCCTCCGACTTGGTGTAGGCATAGCCCAGCGCCCAGTCCCAACCGGAGTCGTAGGACTTGTTCAGGCCCACCGAGAAGGATGTCGAACGCGCATCCGCCCCTTTCACGTTGCTGAGGATGTAATCGGACCGGAACGCCCGCGAATCCTGGTAGATCGGACGGCCATCCGGCGCCGTGCCGACCTGCGCCATGGTGCCGTTCACGACGAGGGCGGAATCCTCCGCCTTGGTGTAAATCAGGTCCGCGTTCAGTACGTAGCCCGAACCCCAGTTACCCGGCAGGTCGAACTCGTAGGTCAGCCCCAGGGCATATTTCCAGTTGGAGGGCACCTTGAACTTGGGGTCGATGGCATTGACGCCGCTATTGGCCGTGCCCTGGGCCACCTGGTCGTAGAGGCCCTGCGGAATATCCCAGATGGGCCGGCCGCTACCGGTCCACTGCTGGTCGAACAGCGGTGTCCCGCTGCGGTCCTGAACCTCGACCTGGGTCTGCCCGTCGTTGGAGTAGTTGTTCGAAATCCACACGTTGGGGTTGCCGCCCGAGTAGAGCCCGACGCCGCCGCGCAGGCTGAGCTGGTCGTTGACATCCCAGTTGAACCCGAAGCGCGGTTGCAGCAGGTCCTCGCCGTCGAGGTTCTGGGCGTTGCTGAAGCCGTTGCGGGCGATGAAATTCGCGTTCTCACGCGGCACGTCGCTGCTGTCGTACCAGTCGTAGCGCAGGCCGGCCACCAGCGTGACGTCGCCGCCCTTGAGGGTGATCTCGTCCTGGATGTACAGCGTGTTGATCTCGTAGCTGAACTGCGCGGCCGCATCCGCCTTGATGTTGGAGGGCGCGGCGTTCTCGTAGGTGATGCGGTCCGCGGTGCCATTACGGAAGGCGTCGATGCAGCCGTCCGGATTGCTGGAGCCACATTGCCGATCGAAGCGGTATTCACCCTCCGCCTCCTGGATGAACATGTTGAAAATCTCGATTTCGTCCATCTCGTAACCGNNGTAAGCGCCGGCCAGCTTCCAGTTCCAGGTCTCGTAGTACAGCTTGTTGGCATGGCGGGAATCGTCGGCGCCCAGGTAGACGGTGGCGCGGTCGAACACGCCGTCGCCGTCACCGTCGTTGTAGGTGCGGATCTGCACCTCGCCGAAATCCACCCCGGCCAGCGACAGCTGCCGGTTATCGAGCTCGGAATAGGACGCCCGCACCTCGGTGGTGAACCGGTCGTTCCAGTCCGAGAACAGCGACACGGTGTAGGCATTCAGCTCCGCGCCACGCTCGTAGTAGTGGTTGGAGAATTCCAGCTCGTCGGAATCGTCGTCCGACTCGGAGATGGAATAACCGTCATTGTAGTTGTAGGTGAATGCCGCGCGGTGGTCGTCGGAGATGTTCCAGTCCAGCTTGATGGTGTATTTCTCGTCCTCCACCGGCAGGCTGGTGGGAAAGCTGCCGGGATCGTAGCCGTAGATGTTCTGCGCGATGTCGAAGATCTCATCGACCTGCGCCTGGGACACGCCGAACACCTCGCGAGCGCGCCCGGAACCCGCCGGGCCGCGGTCGAACTGCTCCACGCCTTCCAGCTTCTCGTAGGCGACGAAGAAGAACAGCTTGTCCTTGAGGATCGGCCCGCCGAAGGTGCCGCCGTAGCGCTTTTCATCGAACTTGCCGGGGTCGATCTTGTCGCCTTCCAGCTTGTCGCCCTTCATCCCGNNCGTTGATGTTGCAGGCGGTGAAGCCGCCATACTGCACATCGAACGGCGCCAGCTCGACCGCCACCTCCTGGATGGAATCGTACGCGAACGGCTGCCGCTCGGTGGGGTAACCGTTGCTGTTCAGACCGAAGTTATCGTTCAACCGCACGCCGTCCACCGTCAGGCTGTTGAAGCGCGGGTTGGCCCCGGCGCACTGGATCGCGCCCACGAAGGCCTGGTCCTGGTACAGCCGCGGGTCGAAGCGAATCACGTCGCGGATGTCGCGGTTAATCGCCGGGTAGTCCTGCAGGTCTTCGAGGCCGAAGGAAGACGCCGGCCCCAGGGCCAGTTGCTGGGTCTGGACCATGGTGGCGGTGACGATGACCTCCTCCATGGTGGCCGTTCCCAGGTTGAGCGGCAGCAGGTAGGTGTCGCCGAGGCGCGTGTAGACGTCGCTGACGGTCATGTCGCCGTGCGCCTCGGAGCTGATCGAGACGGTGTACGGGCCACCCACGCGCAGCCCGCTGGCGGTCACGGAGCCACTGGCGCCGGAGGTCAGCGTGCGCGAGGTGCCGGTGCGCGTATCGACCACCGTCACGGAAACCCCGGCGGCCGGGTTGCCATCCGCTCCGGTGAGCGTGACGCGGATCGCGGATGTCGTCTCCTGCGCCATGGCTGCCACCGGCAGCAGCAGGGCCAGAATGATCGGAATCAGTGTAATTGGGGTTCGGACTGTTCTCATCTTTGAAAGCTCCGGATGTCGTGTTCGGGAGATGATCCGCGGGAGCGGCTGTGGCGACGTTCGGCGGGGACCGACTCGGCCGTTGGCTGGCGCCTGGCCAGGGTCCCCACTACCCGCTCGATGCCCTCGATGCCCCCACTCCATACCGCAATGGTGGCGCCATTCTAGCAGCATTTTGATTACGAATTCTTAACAAATTTCTGGTCGCGATTGCGCCAGATCAATCAACACTTAAACAAATGCTTCTATCTGTTTGAAGGGATTATTCAACCCATCTTCACGCCGCCATGCATCTGGGCGGTATCAGCGGATTTCCATCTCGCCCAGCAGGCGCTCCAGGCGTTGCAGGCGTGCCTGGTCGGCACGCGGTGCGTTGCCGAGTGCCTGCAGGACGAGTTGCGAGGTCGACCCGTCGAACAGGCGGTGCACGAGGTCGGACAGGAAGCTGCGCTGGGTCTCCTGCTTGTTCAGCGCGGCGGCATAGACGTGGGCGCGCCGGGACGCATCACGCTGCACGAGACCCTTGTGATGCATGACCTGCAGCATCTTGAGCGCGGTCGTGTAGCCGCTCGGCCCTGCCTCGTTCAGCGCCTCGTGCACCTCGCGCACGGTGCTGGGCCCCTGCTGCCACAGGATGCGCAGAATGTTCAGTTCGGTTCTCGTTGGCCGGGGCAAGCCCCCTCTCTGGCTCACCATTGGTTTGGGTTCTCCACGGTGCGGGACGGCGATTCTTATTCAGGCCTGACACACGAAAGGCATCGTACACACTGCCCCTCCGGGCGGCAAGCGGACGCCCCGGGGCCGGGACGCCTTCCAATGGCCCGGTGCATTGACTAAAATACCGGCCCTTCGTCGGGGTGTAGCTCAGCCTGGTAGAGCACCACGTTCGGGACGTGGGGGTCGTAGGTTCAAATCCTGTCACCCCGACCAATTCCCCAAAAGAAAAGGCCCCTTGCGGGCCTTTTTTTGCTTTTATGCCGCCCTTCGCGACCCAGCGCCGCCGGGCCCGGCCCGGTCACGCATGCCGATGCACATGCTCACGGTGGATCAGGCTGTGGATGATGGCGCCAATGATCAACGCCTGGATGAACTGCACCGCGCGGTCGCCCGCGAGCGGCAACACTGCTCCGGAAAGGTAGAACCCGGCCACGGTCATGACCGCCATCAGCAGCAACACCAGCAAGCCGGCTCGCGCCCCCAGCGCCGGCTGCACGATGAGCCACAACACCAGCCCGATGCCCAGCCGATGCAGCACGATGGCCATTGCCAGGTCGTTGTCTGCGTGCAGTCCGCTGCCGGCCAGCCCGGCCCCGTCCAGCAGCGCATGCAGGCTGAGCCCGGCCAATGCCACGTAGACGCTGGCCAGGTGAAAGGTCTGTGCGGCGCCCTTCAGGGCCGCCTCCAGCAGGCCGGGCACCAGGTAACCGGCCACGATCAGGGCGACCGCCGCCCAGCCCAACTGGTGCAATGCTTCGGGAACCAACAGGAAAGCCACCATGATCGCAAGCACGGCCACCACCAGGCGCTCGACGGCCCTCGCGATCAGGCCGCCGTGCCGCAACCAATGGTAGAGCAGTGGCCCGATGAACAAAGCGATGACGGACAGGATGAGCAAATCCGGTCTCCCTGTGAGGCGCGCATACTAGCACGCGGGCGCGCCGGCTTCACCGCACTGCCGGCCAGGCACAAGCATTGCTAGAATAACAGTGAGGTGATGGCGCAGACGATGGACACCAGCACAATCGAAGCCAAGATCGCGGAGCACTGCGGCGAGCGGACCGCGACCGGCGACCTCCACGACCTGCTTGCCGTGGTCGCTGAGCGCAACGGCATCCAGCCCGACGAGCCGGAACTCGAACGGGGCACACGGTTTGTCATCGGCTACGTCGAACAAGTGCCTTACATGATGAAAATCGCCCGCACGGCAGCCGCCAACGTTGGGCTGCAGCAGGCGATGGGCCACATCCTGGAGCTGGTCAGCTCCTACTGGGTGCAGGACCGCGATGTGATCCCGGACCATCTCGGGATCGTGGGGTTGCTGGACGACGCCTACTGCTCCATGACCAGCCTGCAGGCCGTCTCGGATCACTTCCAACTGCAAACCGGAAAGTACCTGTTTCCCGATGACCTGAGCGCGGCGAACCGCGTCATGCGCAAGATCATCGGGGAGCCATACGCCAGTGAGCTCGACCGTTTCGTATCCAACGCCGTTAACGAGGCCGGTATCATGCAGGCCGTAAAATCCCTGGCCAGTCCGGAAAAGCGGAAGCATTTCGCCAGCCAGGCCAACATCTGGAATCACGGGCCGGCTGGCGAGATGCCGGTGGAAACGCTTGCCGACCTCGGGTTGCTGGAGGATTAGCTCAGGCGGTCAGCGCAAATGCCTCGCGGGTCAGGTTCACTGGCGCGCCGTCCGTCACCAGCACGTTGTCTTCGATTCGCACGCCCCCGTGGCCGCTCAGCGCTTCGACCCGGGCCCAGTCCACGGCACCGGCCTGGCCGTCCCGCCGCCATCGCTCCAGCAGCGAGGCGATGAAGTACAGTCCGGGTTCCACGGTCAGCACATTGCCGGGCTCGAGTATGCGCGTCAGCCGCAAATAGGGGTGCCCGTCCGGTCGTGGGATTTCGGTGCCCTCCGCGTCGGCGATCAGGCCGCCCACGTCATGGGTCTGCAGGCCCAGGAAGTGCCCGAGCCCATGCGGAAAGAAGACCCCGCTGAGCCCGGTCTCCACCGCCTCCTCGGCGGTCACGGTGATGAGTCCCGCGGCGTGCAGGACGCCGGCGATGCGCAGGTGGGCATCCAGGTGCAGGTCGCGGTAATCCACCCCGACCCGAATGGCTGCGCACAGCTCGAGTTGTATGCCGTCCATGGCCTCGATGAGGTCCGCGAACGTACCCGGCCGCGCGGCATAGGTCCGCGTCACATCCGCGGCATAGCCCTGTTGGGTGGCGCCCGCGTCGATCAGGAAGGAATGGATTGCCTGCGGCGCGCTGCGCGCGCGGCGTTGGTAGTGCAGCACCGCCCCGTGCGCATTCAGCGCGACGATATTGCCGTACGGCAATTCCTCGTCGAGCAGGCCGCAGGCCTCGCAATACCGCTGGTGGATACGGTATTCGCTCTCGCCCTCCCGAAAGGCCTCCTCCGCCGCCCGGTGCGCCACGGCGGCCCGGCGGCTCGCCTCGGTCATGCAGGCAATCTCATAGGCCGTCTTGCGCGTCCGGAGCAGGTGCAGGCGGTTGATCAGTCGCGCCGGGTTCAGCCGTGGGCCCCCGTCGAGCGCGGCCAGCGCCGGCGCGTCTCCCACCAGGGCCGTTCGCTCGCCGCGCGCGGCATCCCGCCAGGCATCGGGATCCCGCTCGCTGCGCACCTCGAATTCATCGGCCCACCAGGATTCCGGGTCGGCCGGCGGCAGGTACCAGTAGTCGTCCGGCTGGTAGTAGTAAAGAAGCGGACGCTCACCCGGCCGGACCAGCAAAGCGCTGTCGTGATGGTGGGTGAGCGGCAGCCAGGCCAGAAAATGCGGGTTGGCGCGGAACGGATAGTGATGATCGTCCAGGAAACCATACACGAGGCTGCCGGCATGAATCAGCGCCGCATCGAAGCCTTCCGCATCCAGCGCGCGCTCCCAGCGTCGCTGGCATTCCGCGACGTGTTCCGCGTACCCCTCGGTAATGGTGGTGATCGGGATCATCGATGTTTTATCCTCTCCTGCAAGCGCGAGCGGCACTGGAAAACAATGCGGGCGAATACTATATCAGGGGTTCAGCCGCGGAAAACGGTTTCCGGAGCCGATCCGGGGGCCTGGCGCAGGCACTCCGGGGCGGCAGCACGGGTCACGCAGTAACGATGGGCATCAGACTCTACAACACGCTGAGCAGGCAGAAAGAAGATTTCGAACCGCAGGACCCCGGGCGGGTCACGATGTATGCCTGCGGCCCAACCGTCTACAACTACGCACACATCGGCAACGCCCGACCGGCCGTTATTTTCGACCTCCTCCACAGGATTATCACCAACGACTATCCGGGCGCCATCTACGCGCGCAACATCACCGATGTCGATGACAAGATCAACGGCGCCGCCGCCGAGGAAGGGGTGTCCATCAACGTGATCGCGGAGCGCTACGCGGACGCCTACCACGAGGACATGGCGGCCCTGGGCGTTGGGCGCCCGAGCGTGGAGCCGCGCGCGACCGGCCACATCCGCGAAATCATCGCCATGATCGAACGCCTGGTCGAGTCTGGCCACGCCTATGCCGCCAACGGGCATGTGCTGTTCAGCATCGAGTCCTTCGCCGCCTACGGCCGGCTATCGGGGCGGGACGTGGAGGACCTGATTGCCGGGGCGCGGGTCGAGGTGGCCCCGTTCAAGCGCCACCCCGGGGATTTCGTGTTGTGGAAACCATCCGATGCGGGCACGCCTACCTGGGACAGCCCCTGGGGTCCCGGACGACCGGGTTGGCACATTGAATGCTCGGTCATGGCCGAGAGCCACCTGGGGGAAACCATCGACATCCATGCCGGTGGCCAGGATCTGGTGTTTCCCCATCACGAGAACGAGATTGCCCAGAGCGAATGCGCGCACGGTGGTAAACGGTTCGCGCGCTACTGGCTGCACAACGGCTTCGTCACCGTCAACCGCCGCAAGATGTCTAAATCCCTGGGCAACACCCTGGTGGTCCACGACCTCTTGAAAACCATCCCCGGCGAGGTGCTGCGCTATCAGCTGCTGAGCGCGCATTACCGCCAGCCGCTGGATTGGTCCGACGAAGCCCTGCAACAGGCCCATCGCACTCTGGACCGCATATATGCCGTGTTGCGCGACACCCGAGCGCAGCTGGGTGCGCTGCCCGAGCCCTCGGCACCGGGGGCGTCGTTCCTGGATGCCCTGCGGGACGACATCAACACACCGGTCGCACTGCGGGAGATGAACCGCACCGCCCGGGCGCTGGCCGGCGCCCCATCGGATGACGAACGTCGCGAGCTCGCTGCGCGCCTGCTCGCCGAAGGGGGGTTCATCGGGCTGGTGCAGCAGGATCCGGACGCCTGGTTCGAGGGCGAGCCGCCGGCCGAGGAAGACGCCACCATCGAAGCCCTGATCCGCGAGCGCGACCAGGCCCGGGCCGCGCGTGATTTTGCCCGCGCGGACGCCATCCGTGATCAATTGGCCGACCTCGGTATCGTGCTGGAGGACGCCGCGGGCGGCACCCGCTGGCGGCGGACGGGATTCGGGGCCGAGCCGTGACGGACCCGCGCGTCGCCCAGCAGGAAATCATCGCGGAGTTCACGCTGCTCGGCGACTGGATGGAACGTTACCAGTACCTGATCGACATGGGCCGAAAACTGCCGGCGCTGGATGCCCGGGAGCGCGTGGACGAAAACTTGCTGGCAGGTTGCCAGTCACGCGTATGGCTCATCATCGAGGGTGACCGCGATTGCCTGCGAATCCGCGCCAATAGCGATGCGGCCATCGTGTCCGGCTTGATCGCCCTGTTGACGCGGGTCTATTCCGGCGCCTCAGCGCAGCAAATTGTGGACTGCGAGCCGGATTTCATCCCGGCCATCGGACTCGATGCCCATCTCTCCCCGACCCGCTCCAACGGCCTGCATGCGATGCTGCAGGCCATTCGCGGGGCGGCGCAAGCGCGTCTCGCGAACGGCAGTGATGAACGGTGCGGTCATGCCTGACGGTGACCGCCGCCAGGCCGAAGGCGCTTCAGCGTAAATCGCCCATTTGCTTCTGACGCAACTCCCAGCGCTCCTGGGCGTCCAGGGACAGGGTCGCGATGGGGCGCGCTTCGAGGCGTGCCAGGCCGATTTCCTCACCGGTCTCCTCGCAATAGCCGTACTCGCCCTCGTCCAGCCGGGTCAGCGCCTTGTCGATCTTGTTGATCAGTTTCCGGTAGCGATCCCGGGTACGAAGCTCCAGGCTGTTTTCGGTCTCCCGGGTGGCCCGCTCCGCCTCGTCGCCGACGTCCCGCACTTCCTGCTGCAGGTGGCTGATGGTTTCTCGTGATTCCTCGATCAATTCGTCTCGCCAGTCGAGCAACTTTTGACGGAAGTACTCCTGCTGCTTCGGGTTCATGTACGCTTCTTTCTGGGTGGGCTTGTACCCTTTTGGCAACTTTACGCGGGTTCGGGGCATGGTGTACTTCTAACTCCTTGTATTCCTTACAAGAAAAATTTAACCTATTGATCTTTATACGTTTTTTAGAAAATGGTTCGAACAGGCACCGAAAAAGAGGCAGTGTTATATCCGAACTTGGGCGGTACGGCAAGTTTTTCCGGCGCGCGCCACGCGCGGGACGGGTGAGCGCCCATGTCCCGGTTGTTCCTGGCCCTGATCCGCGCCTACCAGCTAACGCTGAGTCCGTTTCTCGGGCAACACTGCCGCTTTACGCCGACCTGCTCGGATTACGCAATGGAGGCGATCCGGCGATATGGCGCCTGCCGCGGCGGCTGGCTGGCACTCCGGCGCATCGTCCGCTGCCAGCCCTTGTGCGAGGGTGGCCATGATCCCGTGCCCTGAGCGCCCGCGCCGATGACCACCGTGGCACCATTCCCGCTACAATGGTCCGCGCCACCAGCCGGCAATCCAAGGCCATGACCCCCACGCTGCTGATCACCAATGCACGCCTCGTCAATGAGGGCCAAATCATCGAGGCGGACCTGCGCGTGCGCAATGGGCGTATCGAGCGCCTGGGCCCGTCGCTGGACGCGAAGCCGGGCGAGCCGGTCGTCGATGCCCATGGGCGGTATGTGCTGCCGGGCATGATCGACGACCAGGTGCATTTCCGGGAACCCGGCCTCACCCACAAGGGCAACATACGCACCGAGTCCCGGGCCGCGGTGGCCGGCGGGGTAACGAGTTTCATGGACATGCCCAATACCAAGCCACCGACCATCGAACGCTCGGAACTGGAACGCAAGTACGCGATTGCGGCCTCCGACTCGGCCGCCAATTACGCGTTCTTCTTTGGCGCCACCAACCACAATATCGACGCGATACGCGCGCTCAGCAGCGAGGATGCCTGCGGGGTGAAGGTGTTCATGGGCGCTTCCACCGGCAACATGCTGGTGGATGACGAACAGACACTGACCGCCATTTTCCGTGATTCGCCGTTGATCATCGCCACCCATTGCGAATCGACGCCGCTGATCGAGGCCAACCTGGCCGTGGCGCTGGACCGTTACGGCGAGGAAATACCCGTCACCGAGCATGCGCGCATCCGCGACACCGAGGCCTGTTACCGGTCGACCGATCTGGCGGTGAGCCTGGCGCGCGAGCATGACGCCCAGCTCCACGTGCTGCATGTCTCCAGTGGCCGGGAGCTCGAGCTGTTCGAAGCGGGGCCGGTCGACGGCAAGGCGATTACCGCTGAGACCTGCATTCATTTCCTGCACTTCACCGATGCCGACTATGCCACCCTCGGCAATCGCATCAAATGCAACCCCGCCATCAAGTCGGCCGAGGACCGCGATCAGCTCCTCGGCGGTCTGCTCAGCGGGCAGCTGGACATCCTGGCCACCGACCACGCCCCGCACACGATGGAAGAAAAGTCCGATCCCAGCTACCTGCGCGCACCGGCCGGCTTGCCGCTGGTGCAGGACGTGCTGCTGGGGGGTCTGGAGCTGGTGCACGCAGGCCACATCGAGCTGCCCTTGCTGGTGGCGAAAACCGCTCACAACCCGGCATTGCGCTTCGGCGTTCGTGAGCGCGGGTTTCTCCGGGAGGGTTACTGGGCGGACCTCGTGATGGTCGACCTCGAGGCGGTGACGCGCGTGACATCCGAGCGCGTGTTGTCGCGCTGCGGGTGGTCGCCGTTCGAGGGCCGGACGTTTCGCAGCCGCATCTGCTCGACCTGGGTCAACGGCGCGCTGGCATTCGATGGTGAGCGCGTGGTGGAGCACACTCATGCACGACGGCTGCAGTTTGCCGCCACGCGCAGCTGAAGGGGCACGGCGGTTCCCATCGGCGCGGGTTTGCAGTAACCTGCCCCGGGGTTCAGCAACGGGGGTGAGATGATGGGATTCCTGGCCGGCAAACGGGCCCTGGTCGTGGGCGTCGCGAGCCCGCGGTCCATCGCCTGGGGCATTGCCGAGGCCATGCACGCGCAGGGCGCGGAACTGGCCTTCACCTACCAGACCGAGAAGCTCAAATCGCGTGTGGACAGCATCGCGTCGCAATGCGGCTCCGATCTCGTACTGCCCTGCGACGTGGCCTTCGACGAGCAGATCGAAGCGGTATTCACGGCGCTGGCCTCGCGCTGGGACGGCCTGGATATCGTGGTGCATTCGGTGGGGTTCGCGCCCCGCGAGCAGATTCAGGGGGACTACCTCGACGCGGTCACCCGCGAGGGATTCCAGGTCGCGCACGACATCAGCTCCTACAGCTTCGCCGCGCTCGCCAAGTCGGCCCGCGCGCTGATGGAGGGGCGCGCCGGCGCCCTGCTGACCCTGACCTATCTGGGTTCGGTGCGGGCGATGCCGAGCTACAACGTCATGGGCCTGGCCAAGGCCAGCCTGGAGGCCAACGTGCGCTACATGGCGCAGAGCCTGGGGCCCCGGGGGCACCGCGTCAATGCCATTTCCGCCGGACCCATCAAGACCCTGGCCGCAGCCGGCATCTCACAGTTCCGGCGCATGCTCGATCACGTCGAGCAGACCGCACCCTTGCGACGCAGCGTCACCATCGAGGAAGTCGGCCAGGCGGCCGCGTTCCTGTGTTCGGATCTGGCTTCCGGGATCACCGGCGAAACGGTTTACGTGGACGCCGGCTACAACATTCTGGGCATGGCGGAACTGGCCACCGACACCACCAGTTGAACCGGGCCGGCGGACCCGGTTTCGCAACCTAGAGTCGGTCCTCGAATACCTCGATGCGGGCGGCCTCGCGCAGCTGCCGCATGAACGCCAGCGCTTCGATGGTGGCCGCCGCGTTGGCGATTTGCCGCCGATACTGCTGCGCCTGCAAGGGGCTATCCACGTCGAGGTGGCCCGGCGTGAGGCCTTCGAGACCCACGACCGCATAGCCATCGTCGGCCTCCAGCACTGCCGTGACCGGGTGCGCCGGGGCGGGCGCGGGCAGGCCGAAGACGCCCCGCACCACACGCTCGTCCGGATCCGCGCTGCCGCGGCTGGCCGCCTCGAAATGTTGTACCTGCAAGCCCGCATCCGCGGCCAGGCGATCAAGGTCGCCGGGCGCTTCCTGCCAGCCACGATGCAAGGTCTCGGCTTGCTCGCGGGCCACAGCCAGGCTTTCCTGTTCGCGAATCAGCTGCTCGATCTGATCGCGCACCGACTCCACGGGTTGCACTGCCGCCGGAAGGTGTTCCTTGAGCCTGATCATCACGATATGGTTTTCGTCCAGGTCCACCGGGTCGCTGACCGAACCCTGCAACAGCACCAGGTCGGAAAACGCGGCGTCGACGACGTCCGGGTTCGCCGCGATCCCCTCCCCCCCTGAGCGCGAGAATGGGCCTGCCTCGCGGATCTCGAGGCCCAGGTCCAGCGCCGCGCTGGTCAGCGTGGTGGGGTCTTCGTAAATGAGGTCGACCAGCCGGTCGGCCCGCTCCAGGAACTCCCGCTCGGCCTCTTCCTCGTGATGTTCCTGCAACAGGATGCCACGCGCCTCCTCGAAGTCCATGCCGCTGGCCGGCTGGATCTCCCGCAACTGAATCACGTGCCAGCCGAATCCGGTCTGGACCGGCTCGGAGATCGCACGATCCGGGCTCAGCTCGTAGAGGGCCTGCTCGAAGGCCTCCGTCATGACGCCGGGCTCGATCCAGCCCAGATCGCCCCCCATCTGCGAGGAGCCCAGGTCGTCGGAGAACTCCCGGGCCAGGCTGGCGAAATCCTCCCCTCCGCGGGCCCGCTCCGCGAGGTCCATGGCCTCCTGGCGAGCGGTTTCCCGGCTCGCGTCATCCGCGTTGGCGGATACCGCGATCAGGATGTGGGAGGCCAGGCGCTGCTCGGGACTGATGAACCGTCCCTGCTGTTGTTCGAAGCGAGTGCGCAGAAATTCCTCGTCGGGCTCAGTGACATCGGTGACGTCGACCGCACTCAGCTCCAGGTACTCGATCGCGACCATTTCCTCGGAACGAAACCGCTCCGGGTGCTGCGCGTGGTAGGCCTCGATGGCATTCTCGGCAGGTGCCGGCAGGGCCGTGGGGTCGCCCGCGGGCACCATCACGGCCGTGAAGCTACGGGTCTGTTCCTGCAGGGTCGCCAGCTCCTGCACCTCACGCGGGGTCGCGATGCTGCTGGTGAGGATGCCCATCGGCAACTGCTGCACGATGCTGTCGGCGCGCAGATCCGCCTCGAACTGCCGTGGGGTGAGGCCCTGGGACTGGAGCCGGCTCTGATACACATCGGGGTTGAACATCCCGTCCACCTGGAAGGCCGGCAACTGCCGGATGCGCGCTGCAAGCAGGTCGTCGTCGACTTCCAGGCCGGCGGCTTCCGCCACGCCCCGCATCAGCTTCTCGTCGATCATGCGGTCCAGGTGCTCCCGCCGTGCGACCAGCGTATCGAACTCCAGCGGGTCGAAGGCGGCACCCATCATCGACTGCATTCTGCGCCGATACTCCGAGAAGCTCTGATTGAACTCGCCGTAGGTGATGTCGATGTCGTTGACGCGAGCCACCAGGTTTTCACCGCTGGCGGTGAAATACTGGCTGACACCCACGAACGCGAAAGGGATGACCAGGATGCCCAGGATGAAGACCGCGAGAATGCCGGTCAACCGATCACGAATTGATTGCAGAACCATGCTTCGCCCGATGCCCGTCTTTGCCGTAGTTGACCAAGGAAAAGGGCGCCATGCCGGCGCCCTCTTCCGTTCATTGGTGGCGGAGTGGACGGGACTCGAACCCGCGACCCCCGGCGTGACAGGCCGGTATTCTAACCAGCTGAACTACCACTCCTGGTTTGTCTGGTGGGTGCTGACGGGCTCGAACCGCCGACCCTCGCCTTGTAAGGGCGATGCTCTCCCAACTGAGCTAAGCACCCCCTAAAAAAAGGCGCGCTAGTTTACGGCATCCTTCAGAGCTTTACCAGCCTTGAATGACGGGTTGTTGGAAGCCCGGATCATGATGGTTTCGCCCGTGCGGGGGTTGCGACCCGTACGCGCTGCACGCCGTTTCACGGAAAAGGTTCCAAAGCCCACCAGTGAGACCGAGTTGCCCCCTTGCAGGGCGCTCGTGATGTTGGCGACCGTGGCGTCCAGGGCCCGTCCAGCGTCGGCCTTCGTCAGCCCGGTAGAAGCCGCAATTGCATCAATCAGGTCAGATTTATTCATTCTTGCACTCCAGTTATATGTGTCAGTAGCGATGTTGTGAGAACCATATTCAGGGCGCTGACGAACGGCAGACATCAGCGTTTGTCCCAGCAGGCCGGAAACCGGCAGATACCCCGGAACGCCTTGCATGGCAAGGCTTCCAGGCTGCGAGGCCATGTTAATACAGCATCCCGCAGGCGCGCAACACAATCCGGTCACGCCACGCAGATAATGCCTGAGCTTGTAACGCCAAGCGGTTCATTTGCCGAAAAACGCGCTTTTTGGGCCTCCACCGCGCCGGTGTGACCGGACCGCCGGAAGCGCCATTACGGGGCCGCCAGAAGGCTACCTCAGTGCGCCCGCACGGCGCTCTCGGGCTCCTGTAACCGCGGCTGGTCCGCTTCCGAGGACGGCAACCTCGGCTCCGGCATTCCCGCCAGCGCGACCTTCATAACCTCGTCGATTTCCGACACCGGCCGAATTTCGAGCTTGCGCTTGATGTTCCTGGGGATCTCCGCGAGATCCTTCTCGTTCTCGGCCGGGATGATCACGGTGCGCACGCCGCCACGGTGCGCGGCGAGCAGCTTCTCCTTGAGGCCGCCGATCGGCAGCACCTTGCCGCGCAGCGTGATCTCGCCGGTCATCGCCACATCTGCGCGCACCGGTATGCGGGTCAGGGCGGAGACCAGCGCCGTGCACATGGCGATGCCGGCACTCGGGCCGTCCTTGGGGGTAGCCCCCTCGGGCACGTGGACGTGCGCGTCCAGCGCCTGGTAGAAACCGGGCTCCAGCCCCAGCGTTTCCGCCCGGCTACGTACCACGGTCATGGCGGCCTGGATGGATTCCTTCATCACGTCACCGAGGTGACCGGTCAGCGTCAACTGGCCCTTGCCGGGCACCAGCGTGGCCTCGATGCGCAGCAACTCGCCACCCACCTCGGTCCACGCCAGGCCGGTGACCTGTCCAATCTCGTTGTTCTCCTCGGCAATGCCGTAGCGGTACTGGCGCACGCCGAGAATGGTCTCCAGGTTGCGGGCCGATACCGTGAACCGTTTGCGCCCACTCTCCAGGGCCAGCTTCTTGACGACCTTGCGGCAGATCTTGGCGATCTCGCGCTCGAGGTTGCGCACGCCGGCCTCGCGGGTGTAGTAGCGGATGATGTCGATCANNAATGCGGATGACCTCCATCCGGTCCAGCAGTGGACCCGGGATGTTCAGGGTATTGGCGGTGGCCACGAACATGACCTCGGAGAGGTCGTAGTCGACCTCGAGGTAGTGGTCGTTGAAGGTGTGGTTCTGCTCCGGGTCGAGCACCTCCAGCAGCGCCGAAGACGGATCGCCGCGGAAGTCCATGGACATCTTGTCCAGTTCATCCAGCATGAACAGCGGGTTGCGGGTGCCCACCTTGGCCATGTTCTGCAGCACGCGCCCGGGCATCGAGCCGATGTAGGTGCGCCGGTGGCCACGGATTTCGGCCTCATCTCGCACACCACCGAGCGACATGCGCACGAACTTGCGCCCCGTGGCACGGGCAATGGATCGGCCGAGGCTGGTCTTGCCGACCCCCGGCGGGCCCACCAGGCAGAGGATCGGGCCCTTCATCGACTTCACCCGCTGCTGGACCGCAAGGTATTCCAGGATGCGTTCCTTGACCTTTTCGAGCCCATAGTGGTCCGCTTCCAGGATGCCCTCCGCCTGGTCCAGCTTCTTGCGAATCCGGCTGCGCTTCTTCCACGGCACGCTCAGCATCCAGTCGATGTAGTTGCGCACCACCGTCGCCTCGGCGGACATCGGCGACATCATCTTGAGCTTGTTCAGTTCGGAGGTTGCCTTCTTCTTCGCTTCCGCGCTCAAGCCGGCGTCCTCGATGCGGCGGCCAAGCTCCTCCATGTCGTTGGGCGCTTCGTCCAGGTCGCCGAGCTCCTTCTGGATGGCCTTCATCTGTTCGTTGAGGTAGTACTCCCGCTGGCTCTTCTCCATCTGGGTCTTCACCCGCCCGCGGATCCGCTTCTCCAGTTGCAGGACTTCCATCTCCCCCTCGACCAGGGCCATGAGATGCTCCATCCGCTTGCTCGCGCTGGCCATCTCCAGCAACTCCTGCTTCTGGTCGAGACCGATGGCGAGATGAGCCGCGACGGTGTCCGCCAGGCGGCTGGGATCATCGATGCCGGCCAGCGTGGTCAGCAATTCCGGCGGAATCTTGCGGTTCAGCTTGACGTACTGCTCGAACAGCGCGACCAGCGAGCGCATGGCGACTTCCAACTCCTTGTCGCTGACCTGCTCGCCCGCCTCCAGGGGTTCCCACACCGCCTGGAAGTGTCCGTGGTCATCGATATAGCGCGTGACGCGAACCCGCTCACCCCCCTCCACCAGCACCTTGGTCGTGCCGTCCGGAAGTTTCAGCAACTGCAGCACCGTGGCCAGCGTGCCGACCTCGTACAGGTCGTCTATCTCCGGGGTGTCGACATCCGGGCTGCGCTGGGTCACCAGCACGATACGCTTGTCCACGTTCATGGCCTCGTCGAGGGCCAGGATCGAGCGCTCGCGGCCGACGAACAGCGGGATCACCATGTACGGGTATACCACCACGTCACGCAGGGGCAGCACCGGCATGGCCGGTCGCGGGGACGCCGGTTCGGTCGTTAACAGATCAGAATCAGTCATCGGGTTTCACAATGGGCGGCTTTTCGCCGGGCAGCACATGCAACGCGACCATCCGCCACGGAACCTGACGGAGCGGTCCAAATCTACTCAGCAATATTGTAGCTGGAGCGGGTTTTTCAACCCAGCCGGGCGGGGTGGCGACCTATTCGCTGGCCACGCGGGATGCCGGCGTGCTCTCGTAGAGAATCAGCGGCTCGGCATCACTCTCGATCACCGTCTCGTCCACCACCACCTTGGACACGTCGTCCATCGATGGCAGCTCGTACATGATATCGAGCAGCACGCCCTCGAGAATCGTGCGCAACCCCCGTGCGCCGGTCTTGCGCGCCATGGCGCGGCGGGCAATGGCATGCATGGCTTCCACGCGGATGTCCAGCTCGCAGCCCTCCATCGCGAACAGCTGTTGGTACTGCTTGACCAGCGCGTTTTTGGGCTCCACCAGGATCCGCACCAGCGCTTCCTCGTCCAGCTCCGTCAGGGTCGCCACCACCGGCAGGCGGCCGACGAACTCGGGGATCAGGCCGTAGCGCAGCAGGTCCTCGGGCTCCACGTCCTGCAGCACCTCGCCGATGCTCTCCGAGCCATCCCGGCTTTTCACCTCGGCGGCGAAACCGATGCCCGCGCTGGACGAACGGGCCTGAATGACTTTTTCGAGGCCCGCGAAGGCGCCACCGCAGATGAACAGGATCTGGCTGGTGTCGACCTGCAGGAATTCCTGTTGCGGGTGCTTACGCCCGCCCTGGGGGGGTACCGAGGCCACCGTGCCCTCGATGAGCTTCAACAGCGCCTGCTGGACGCCCTCGCCGGACACGTCACGCGTGATGGAGGGGTTCTCGGCCTTGCGGGAGACCTTGTCGATCTCGTCGATGTAGACGATGCCGGTCTGTGCCCGCTCGACATCGTAATCGCATTTCTGCAGCAGTTTCTGGATGATGTTTTCGACGTCCTCACCCACGTATCCCGCCTCGGTGAGCGTGGTCGCATCCGCGATCGTGAACGGCACGTTCAGCATGCGGGCGAGGGTCTCGGCCAGCAGGGTTTTGCCGGACCCGGTCGGTCCAATCAGCAGGATGTTGCTCTTGGCCAGCTCCACCTCTTCATCCAGGCGGTTCGGTTCCAGACGCTTGTAGTGGTTGTAGACCGCCACCGAAAGCACCTTCTTCGCATGCTCCTGGCCGATGACGTAATCCTCGAGGAAATCATGGATCTCCCTGGGCTTCGGCAGGCTGTCGCGCTCGACCACGCCCGCGTCTTCGAGCTCCTCGCGGATGATGTCGTTACAGAGCTCGACGCACTCGTCGCAAATGAACACGGTGGGCCCGGCAATGAGCTTGCGCACCTCATGCTGGCTCTTGCCGCAGAAGGAGCAGTAGAGAATCTTGCCGTCCGTGCCGCTGTGGTCCTGATTGCTCATTTCACTTTGCCGGTTATCTCAATGAAAAACCTGCTATTTTTTATTTTGCTCACCGCCCGCCCTGCTGTCAAGTATCTGGTCGATCAGACCGTACTTGAGCGCCTCCGGCGGGCTCATGAAATAGTCCCTGTCGGTGTCTTTGGCAATGGTCTTGACGGCCTGGCCGGTGTGGGCGGCCAGCACCGCATTGAGCTGCTCGCGAATCTTGAGAATTTCCCGCGCATGGATGTCGATATCCGCCGCCTGCCCCTGGAAACCGCCGAGGGGCTGGTGAATCATCACCCGGGAATGAGGCAGGCAATAACGCTTGCCCTTGGCCCCGGCGGCGAGCAGCAGGGCGCCCATGCTGGCGGCCTGGCCCACGCACATCGTGCTCACATCGGGCTTGATGAACTGCATGGTGTCGTAGATCGCGAGCCCGGCGGTCACCGACCCACCGGGGCTGTTGATGTACAGGTTGATGTCCTTGTCCGGGTTTTCCGACTCCAGAAACAGCAGCTGCGCCACGATCAGGTTCGCCATCTGGTCCTCGATCGGCCCGACCACGAACACCACGCGTTCCTTGAGAAGACGCGAGTAGATGTCATAGGCCCGCTCCCCGCGCGAGGTCTGCTCGACCACCATGGGCACCAGGTTCAATGCGCGTGTCTCGCTTTTCATTGCCCCTTCCCGGCTGCCGATGCAGCGCTGATGACATCCTTGAAACTCATCGGCTCATGCTCCACTTTAGCCCGTTCCAGCACCCAGTCAACCACCTGCTCCTCGAGCACCGCGTTCTCCACCGCGCCCAGCAGGCGTTGATCACCGTAGTACATCTGGACCACCTCGCGCGGTTGTTCGTAGGTGTCCGCGATGGTCTCGATCGACTCGCGCACCCGCGCGCCGTCGATCATGATGTGGTTCTGGCGCGCCAATTCGGCGAGCAACAGTCCCGCCTTGACCCTGCGCAGTGCACCGTCCACGAACGGCCCAGGATCAGCCTGTTGCGGGTCCTGCCCCCGCGAGGATGCAAAGTGCCGGGCCAGGTTGCGGGCCTCGTCGCGCACCATGCCCTCGGGCACCTCCAGGTCCGCATGCAATTCCAGCAGCCGCTCAACCAGTTGCGCCTTCATGAAGCTGGTCGAGGCCTGCTTGAGCTCGCGCTCGAGGTTGTTGCGCACCTCGTCGCGCAGGTCTTCGATGGCCCCCGATTCGACCGCGAACGAGCGGATGAATTCCGTGTCGATCTCCGGCAAGTGGCTTTCCAGCACACCCGTCAGGGTCAGTTGTACGCGCGCCGTGGCGCCGGCCAGGCCGGACTCGCCATAGTCCGCGGGAAAGGTCAGCTCGACCTCGGTTTCCTCGCCGGCCTGCAGATCCGAAACGGCCTGTTCCAGGGCATCGAAGCCGGACTCGCCGATGACCAGCGCCAGACGCTGGCGGCCCTGCTCGGGCACCGGGCCGGCGTCCGTCTGGGCGGTGTACTCGATGGTTACCTGCTGCCCCGGCTGTGGCTTGCCTTCCACGGGTCGCCAGGTCTGCCGCTGGAGTCGCAGTGTCTCGAGCATGTCATCGATATCGACGTCGGTCACCTCGGCCTGCGGCCGCTTCATGTGGAGGGCTGCGGCGTCGATGGTGTCCACCTCCGGGTACACCTCGATGCGCGCGGTGAACTCGAGATCGCCTCCCTTGGGCAGGGACGGCTCCCCGTCGAGCACCGGGTTCGACGCGGGCCGCAGAGCTTCCCGCTCGATGGCCTGCGCCAGCGACGCCTGGACGGTCTGGGCGACCACCTCCTGCTGCACGGATTTCCCGTACATCTGCCGCAATACCTTGGGCGGCACCCGGCCCGGACGAAAGCCCTTGACCTTGGCTTTTTTACCGAGCTCCCGCAAGCGCGCCTCGATCTGGGCATGGAGTTCCTCGCCCGGCACTTGCACGGTCACCCTGCGCTGCAGGTTGCCGGCCTTTTCCACTGATATCTGCATCTGCTCTCTATGACCTCGTCCGGGTTCGCCGCGCATGGGTCGCGAAAGGGCTGGTGCGAAAGGGGAGACTCGAACTCCCACGGGTTGCCCCACTGGATCCTAAATCCAGCGCGTCTACCAATTCCGCCACTTTCGCAGCCGAGCACCCCGGTATGCCGGGCACAACACACGCCATCCCCGTCTCCCGCGCACGCGGCCGAAACCGGGAGGTGTCGTTTGGTGGGCCATCTAGGACTCGAACCTAGAACCAATAGATTAAGAGTCTACTGCTCTACCAATTGAGCTAATGGCCCCTGTTCCCTGGCGGGAATCCCAAGCCCGCCGCAAACTGGGGTGGACGATGGGGCTCGAACCCACGACCGCCGGAACCACAATCCGGTGCTCTACCAACTGAGCTACGCCCACCATGTCTGTTACGATCCCGCCCCCGGCGCCACAGGCCCGGACGCTCCGGGTCTGCCACCGGGTCTCGCGGGACCGGTCGCCATTTTAACAGAAGCCGCCGACCCGCGAGTCCCCTGGCGGCCCTTCCGAACCTCGCTAACCCGCCCCGTCAACGGCTCCGAGGCAACGCGTCCGCAGCCCCAAGCGTCAGCCGTTTTGGTGCGCGGCCTGGCGCGCCCGGCAGGACTCGAACCTGCAACCGTCGGCTTAGAAGGCCGATGCTCTATCCAGTTGAGCTACGGGCGCTCATCCCCGGCCCCGGCGCCCGGATGGTCGGGGTGGAGGGATTTGAACCCCCGACCCACTGCTCCCAAAGCAGTTGCGCTACCAGGCTGCGCCACACCCCGCCACAGGACCACCGGAGATAACCGCGCAATGGTACGGCGATACCCCGCAAGGGTCAACGCAAGCCCCGCTCCGGCCGGGCGCCGATCGCCCCCGCCGGTCGCAATCGCGATCCCGCCCGCGGCTCATTCATCGCGGCATTCCCCGCCCTGCTGGACGGGAGGGCATCGCACGGAGCCATACGAACAATAAACGCAGCAGTCGCCGGGCTTCGGTCGCAGCAGTTCGTTGCATCCCTTGCACTCGTAGTAGAACTGACACGCATCGGTGGGCATGCGTTCCCGTTCCCGGTGCCCGCAGCTGGGGCAGGTAATGACTGAATGCGCCTCGAGGCCCTGCATTGCGCTTTCTCCCCGGTTTCGATGTTCAATGATCGGGATCCATCCTGGACCCACGAGCCGGCGTCCGGTCAAGTGAGCGACGCCGGCTGGCCGCTGACCGCGAATACATGCCCTGAATGAAAAGGCCCCGCGACGGGGCCCTCCGTGATGTCTGGCGCGCCCGGAGAGATTCGAACTCCCGACCGCCTGGTTCGTAGCCAGGTACTCTATCCAGCTGAGCTACGGGCGCGGGGGTTGCGAATTATCCGCCCTGCCCGCCCGGCAGTCAACCGACCCGGGCCGTGCCCGTGTCGCCCAGCCGGGGATGCACCAGTCGGCGCCACAGCGGGGGAACCAGGGCGATATTGACCAGCGCCGCGTAGCCCAGTGGCAGCAGTGGCGCATCGGCCCGCGTGTCGAGGCGGGTGAACGGTTGCGAGGGACGGGTATGGTGGTCCGCGTGCCGCGGCAGCTGCAGCAGGATGACGTTGCTCAGCCAGTAGTCGCTGTCCCAGGAGTGCCCGGGCCCGGGGGGTTCATAGCTCCCGTTCGCGCGCCGCTGGCGCCGCAGCCCGTAATGCTCGATGAAATTGATCACCTCCAGCTGCGCCGCCGCGACCCCGCCCTGCAGCAGCATCACCCAGCCCGCGAGCGCGCCCCATGCGGCGGCGGCGCAGAGGGTCAGCGCGGCACTGACCGCAAAACCAGCAGCGACCTCGTGACTGAGCCATGGCAGCGGGCGCCCCCTGCGCCGCGCCCGCTCATGTCCCAGGCGCCAGGCGCGAGCCGTGTTGAGCAGCATCGCGCGCGGCACGTGCCGGTAGATATTCGCACCGCGCGCGGCCGAACTGGGGTCATGCCGGGTCGCCACGTGGAGGTGATGCCAGCGCACATGCTCCAGCTTGAAACCGGGATACCACACACAGGAGAGCAGCAGACCGCCGAGCCCCCGCAAGGCCCGCGCCTTGCGGTGAATCAGTTCGTGGGCCACGTTGATGCCCACCACACTGCTGATGTCGCCAAGCGACACAATCCAACCCAGCAGGGCCGGCCACGTAAAGGCGCCAGGAAAGCGCCCGATCACGGACAGGGCCCAGGCCAGCACGGCCAGGTGGACCAGCGCCGCCATCACGGGGATCACGGTGCGGGGATAGGGGCCGTCCGCGCCTGCGTCCGGGTTGCGGGTATCGCGCCCCAGCAAATAGTCCGCCACCGGGAGCACAACATACAGCGCCACCAGCGGCAACCAGGCGAATGCCCAGTCCAGGCCTGGCAGGCCGCGCAGACTCCAGGCCGCAGGCAGCAACAGGGGCATCAGCGCGGCCAGCCAGTAGGCATGGCGGGTCACGGCCGGCGGAAAATGACGTTCAACCCCCATCAGCCAAGCATAGCACCGGCACGGGATGCCCCGCCAACGCGGACGGGGCGGCCATCGGGCCGCCCCGCACTCGATACCCGAAGCCGCACTCAGGCCGAGCCGGGCGGCCCGCCGCCGGGTACACTACACCCATGACCGGCGAGGCGACCCATTGGCCCCCTGAATTGCACGCGCATCGGGGGCCGCAGCCACGGGATGACGGCGCGCACCGGCGGGCGCATTGAAGCACCGCAGCGTCAGTGTGTGCGTCATCGGCGGCGGGATCATCGGGTCCTGGGCCGCCCTGCACCTGGCCGAGGCCGGCGTGGATGCGCTTTTGCTCGAGCAATTCCCCCTGCCCCACACGCGCGGCAGCTCCCAGGGCGCCTCGCGCGCGTTCCGGTATTTCGGCGAGGAGACCATGGACCGCCTCGACTATTCCATGGAACGCTGGCGCGCCCTCGAGCACGCATGCGGGGAGCCACTGTTCCTGCGCACCGGCCTGGTCAACTTCGGGCCGCCGGGAGATCCCTGGCTGGAGCGCCACCTGGCCATCGCGCGCGCCGCCGGCAAGGATTGCGAGTGGCTGGACGCGGCCGCCATCCGGCAACGCTTCCCGGCCATGCACTACCCCGAGGACTGGGGCGCCGCGTGGGATCCCGAGGGCGGCATCCTGCTGGCCCAGCGCTGCCTGGCCGCCACCCAGGACCGCTTCCGCGCAATCGGGGGCGCCGTGCTCCAGGCCTGCGCCAGCGCCATCGACGCGGCGGCGGACGGGGCGGTCACCGTGTCCCTGCGGGAAGACGCCGGGCAGGCGGAGATCGCCATCAAGTGCGAGCAGCTCGTAGTGTGCGCCGGGCCCTGGACCGGACGCCTGTTGCCCACACTGCGACCGGCACTCAAAACACTCGCCATACCGGTGACCTACTGGCGCGACGCGTCCGGCGAATGCGACGCCGCGCGCGGATTTCCCATCATCTACAACGCCCGGCTGACCGGCATTTACGCGCTGCCCGCCTGCGAATACCCCGGGCTGGTCAAGGTGCTGTACCATGGCGGGCCCGAGGCGGAACCCGAGACGCGTGACGTGCCCGACCGTGCGCCCTGGGAGCGACGGGTCGGCGCGTATGTCAGGGAGCATTTACCCGCCCTCGACGGGCACCAGCCCGCGATCCGGGAGGCCTGCATGTACACGATGACCCCCGACAATGACCCGGTGATCGACCGGCTCTCTGAGCGGGTAACGGTGGGGTGCGGTTTTTCCGGCAGCGGCTTCAAGCACAGCCCGGCCACCGGACACATGCTGGCCGCGCTGGCCCTGGGACGCGAGGCGGAACTGCCAGCCGGTTTCCAGCGGGCCAGGTATGCCGCGCGGCGCCTGGCGGTGGCTTGAAGTGGCCGGCGCGGCGGCTCCGGTCGATACTGAACAGGGAGAACAGTCGATGAAGATTGGCGTCCAACTGCATCCGCAGGCCACGACCGTGGCGCAGATGCGCGCCGCCTGGCGGGCGGCCGACGAACTGGGTGTAGACAGCCTCTGGACCTGGGATCATTTCTACCCGCTGTACGGGGACCCCGAGGCATCGCATTTCGAGGCATATACCCTGCTCTCGGCGATGGCGGCCGATACGCAGCAGGCCATGATCGGCGCGCTGGTGAGCTGTTATTCGTACCGCAATCCGCACCTGCTGGCGGACATGGCCCGCACCATCGACCACATCAGCGGCGGGCGTTTCATTCTCGGCCTGGGGTCCGGTTGGTTTGAGCGCGATTACGAGGAATATGGTTATGAATTCGGCACTGTCGTCGGGCGACTCGAGGCGCTGGAGGCGGGCCTGCCGGTTATCCGGGAACGCCTGGGCAAGCTGAATCCGGGGCCGGTGCACGGCACCATGCCGCTGATGATCGGCGGCGGAGGCGAGCGCATCACGCTGCGGCTGGTGGCCGAGCATGCTGACCTGTCGAACGTGTTCGGCCCGCCGGAAAATGCCCGGCACAAGCATGCCGTGATCGACCGTTGGTGCCAGAAGATCGGTCGCGACCCCGCGGAGATCGAGCGCACCGTGCTGGTCGGACCGGAGGAACTCGAGCGGGCGGACGCTTACGCCGAAGCCGGCACCGATCATCTGATCGTCACGGCCACATCGCCCTTCGACCTGGATCCCGTGGCGCAATATCTCGCGGCGCGGCAAACGTGACGGGGCCCCGCTGAGCCGGGCCGGCCGCAACGAATGAAAAACCCCGCCCTGGGCGGGGTTTTTCGCATCTGGCGGAGAGGGAGGGATTCGAACCCTCGGTACGGCTCAACACCGTACACTCACTTTCCAGGCGAGCCCGTTCAACCACTCCGGCACCTCTCCGATACCCGTTTCGCGCCGTGGCCCCGGGCGGGGTCGCGCCCGCGCATGCACCATCGGGGCCGCAAATTTTAGGGTATCAACCTGCGCGTCGCAATTGAGTCCCGGCGGGCGCCGCGTTGCACGCCGCACCCCCCGCTGGCAGAGTAACCGAAAATGAATGCGGTCACTCTCATGCGCATCGAATTCCCAAGCCGGATCTTCACCATCACGCTCGCGCTCTTCGCGCTGCTCGCGATCGGCTGCGCCCACCAGCCACCGATCGGCAACCTGAGCGGGCGCAGCGACGACCTACAGGCGATCGTCGACGAGGGCCTGCAACTCGCGCAACGCCTCGGCCCTTCCAGGGTGCTGGTGGTATTCGACCTCGACAATACCCTGTTCGCCATGGAACAGGGCCTCGGGTCGGACCAGTGGTACGAGTGGCAGAAAGCGGCCGCCGCGCTCGACCCCTGCGATGCCCGGGTGGTGGCGGACCGCTTCGCGGTGCAGGGTGCCCTGTACTTCGCCAGCGCCATGCGGCCCACCCAGCCGGATGCGGCCATGCAGTTGCGGCGCCTGCAGGACGCCGGCGTGCCCGTGATCGCGCTCACGTCACGCGGGGTGGTCTACCGCCTGCAGACGTTCCGGGAACTGCGCCGCAACGGTTTCGACTTCCGGCGCTCGGCCATCGGACCGGAGGGTGGCTGGCCGGACACCTTCACC
>WVWV01000165.1:43181-44678 GCA_011773845.1 Lysobacterales bacterium
ACCGCCGCGCCCCTGCCGCGCGTGCTGGTCGTGATCGACGACAAGCGCAGCAACCTGGACCAGTATCGCGAGACGTTTTTCGCGCTCGGCGTGCCGGTGCACAGCTGGCGCTACACGCGCGAGGACGGCAACGTGGCGGCCTTCGATCCCGACGCCAGCCACGCCCTGTGGCTCACGCTGCGCCCGGCGCTGGAAACCCTGCAAGACCAGCTGGGACCCGACAATTACGCGCTTCCCCCCGCCACCGTGCGGCCGGGTTGCCCGTGAGCCCGCCTCAGTCGTGATGCCAGTGTTCTTCGCCCTCGATGGCGTCGGGTGACAGGCCCAGCACCTCGCCCTCGCTGCTCACCCCCAGCCCGGTCACGGTGCGATTGGCGTAGGCGAAATAGGCTGCGACCTGGTTGATCTCGAGGATCTCACCGTCATCGAAACCCGCCTGGCGCAGGCCCTCGATGTCCGCCTGCCCGATGCCGCCCGGCTCCAGGGTGAGCTTGCGGGCATAGGCCAGCGCCTGCCGCTGGCGCGGGGTGAACGGCCGGCCGGGGGTCGCGGTCGCAAGCGCCGCGAGATAGGCGTCGTCATCCTTGCTCTCGGCCCGCAGCAGGCGCCGCAGGCCGGCCGCGTGGTGCTGCTCGCAGTACTCGCAGGCATTCAGGCGGCTGACGAGTACGCCGATGCACTCCAGGAACCATATCGGCAATCGATTGCCCGTGTGGTGCAGCACGGCCTTGTACAGCGACATGTGACCCTGCAGGGTGTGCGGGCGCAGGCTGTGAATCTGTAGCACCTGGTCTACCTGACCGCCCGGCCCGGTGACCTTGGCGTACAGCTCGCGCAGCCGCCCCCGTGCGCGCTGTGGCGCGATGACCTCGATGAATGCCATGTGAACGCTCTCCCGGTATCCTGGCGCTCGGTTATGATACCGGGCCATGAGGCCGGAGGCTTGACATGCATCGCGCCGCGCGCATCGTCGCCGTGCTGGCGCTGTGGTCGTCGAGCCCCGACTCCCCCGCGGGGGAAGCCCCGGAGCGGGTGCGTTTTGCCACCCTGAATGCCGCCATGGGCCTGGCCGCGCCTGGCGAACTCGCGCAACGGCTGGCTTCCGGCACCGACCCCGGCCTGCAAGCGCTGGCGGAGATCCTGCAGCGCGTCCGCCCGGACGTGGTGCTGCTCACCGAGATGGACTACCAGCCCGGCGTCGATACCGCCGGACTGCTGCAGCGCCACTACCTGTCCCGGGCGCCAGCCGGCCGGGCGCCAATCGCGTACCCCTACCATTTCACCGCGCCCGTCAACACCGGTGTCGACAGCGGGCTCGACCTGGACCGCAACGGTACGACGGGCGACCCGGCCGATGCCTGGGGGTTCGGGCATTTCCCGGGGCAGTACGGCATGCTGCTGCTGTCGCGGTATCCCCTGGACACCGATAAGGTGCGCAGCTTCCGCCGGTTCCGCTGGCGAGACATGCCCGGCGCGCTGCAACCCCTCGGCGCCCAC
>WVWV01000165.1:44703-93638 GCA_011773845.1 Lysobacterales bacterium
GAAACCACCGTTCACCTGCTGGCCAGCCACCCCACCCCGCCCGTGTTCGACGGGCCCGAGGACCGCAACGGGCGGCGCAACCACGACGAGATCCGCCTGTGGGCCGACTACGTCCGTGCGGGGGCGGCTTCCTACCTGGTGGACGACGCGGGGGAGCGCGGCGGACTTGCGCCGCAGGCGGCGTTCGTCATCGCCGGCGACCTCAACGCCGACCCGCAGGACGGCGATTCAACGCGGGCCGCGGTCCGCCAATTGCTGGACCACGAACGGGTGAACGCCGGGTGCGTGCCACTGAGCGCTGGCGGCGCCGAGGCCAGCGCGGCCCAGGCCGGCGCCAACCGCGACCATCGGGGTGACCCCGCGGCGGACACGGCCGACATCGGCGACGATGCCGTCGGCAACCTGCGCATCGATTACGTGTTGCCCGCCGCAGGGCTGGAGGTGCTGGGCTGCGGCGTGTTCTGGCCCGCGGCCGGCCAGCCGGGGCATGCCGCAGCCGGTTTTTCGGATCACCGCCTGGTGTGGGTCGATCTGCGCATCCCGGCGCGGGCCGGGTCGCCCTAGTCCGCCAGCACCCGAACCTCGGGCTGCCTGAGCACGGCCTCACGCAGGCGCTGGATCTCGTCACGCACCCGCGCAGCCTCCTCGAATTCCAGCAGCTCNNTCCAGCAGCTCGGCGTGCCGGAACATCTGCTGCTCCAGCTCGGCAATGGACTTGCCGAGTTGCGCCGGCGCCAGCGCCCGGTAGGCCGCGGACGCCTCGGCGGCCTCCACGGCCCGTCGGCGCCGGCCCGGCCCGGCATCCCGCGCCCCTTCCATGATGTCGGCGATGCGCTTCTGCACCGTCTGCGGCGTGATCCCGTGCTGGCGGTTGTAGTCCACCTGCCTGGCGCGGCGCCGCTCGGTCTCATCGATGGCGCGCTGCATCGACCCGGTCATGCGATCGGCATACAGGATGGCCTTGCCGCGCACGTTGCGCGCCGCGCGCCCGATGGTCTGGATCAGCGAGGCGTCGGAACGCAGGTAGCCCTCGCGGTCGGCGTCGAGGATGGCGACCAGCGACACCTCGGGCATATCCAGCCCCTCGCGCAACAGGTTGATGCCCACCAGCACGTCGAACTCGCCCAGCCGCAGGTCGCGGATGATCTCGACCCGCTCCACGGTATCGATGTCCGAGTGCAGGTAGCGCACCCGCACGCCGTGCTCGGCCAGGTACTCGGTCAGGTCTTCCGCCATGCGCTTGGTGAGCGTCGTGACCAGCACCCGGTCGCCGAGCTTGGTGCGCTCGGTGATTTCGGACAGCAGGTCGTCGACCTGGGTAGCCACCGGCCGCACCTCGACCGCCGGGTCGACCAGCCCGGTCGGCCGCACCACCTGCTCCACCACCTCGCCGGAGTGCGTCAGCTCGTATTCGCGCGGGGTGGCCGAGACGTAGATGCGTTGCCCGGCGCGGGCCTCCCATTCCTCGAAGCGCAGCGGCCGGTTGTCCAGCGCGGAAGGCAGGCGGAAGCCGTAGGTCACGAGGTTTTCCTTGCGCGACCGGTCGCCCCGGTACATGCCGCCGAGCTGCGGCACCAGCACGTGGCTCTCGTCCAGGATCAACAGGGCGTCCTCGGGCAGGTAGTCGAACAGGGTGGGTGGCGGCTCGCCCGGGCCGCGGCCGGTGAGGTGCCGGGAATAATTCTCGATGCCGTTGCAGTAGCCCAGCTCCAGCATCATCTCCATGTCGTAGCGCGTGCGCTGCTCCAGGCGTTGCGCCTCCACCAGGCGCTCCGTATCGCGCAGCTGGGCCAGGCGTTCCTTGAGCTCCGCGCCGACGGCCTCCACCGCGTCCAGCACCACCTGGCGGGGCGTCACGTAATGCGATTTGGGATAGATGGTGATGCGGGGCAGCTTGCGCAGCACCTCGCCGGTCAGGGGGTCGAACACCGCGATGGACTCCACCTCCTCGTCGAACAGCTCGATGCGCACCGCCTGGGTTTCCGCGTCGCCGGGAAAGATGTCGATCAGCTCGCCCCGCACCCGGTAGGTGCCGCGCCGCAACTCCATGTCGTTGCGGCTGTACTGCATTTCCGCCAGGCGCCGCAGGATGCTGCGCTGGTCGATCAGCTCGCCGCGGGACACGTGCAGCACCATGCTCAGGTACTGGGTGGGGTCGCCGAGACCGTAGATGGCCGACACCGTCGCGACGATGATGGTGTCGCGGCGCTCGAGCAGGGCCTTGGTCGCCGACAGCCGCATCTGCTCGATGTGCTCGTTGATCGAGGCATCTTTCTCGATGTACAGGTCGGTGGCGGGCACGTAGGCCTCGGGCTGGTAGTAGTCGTAGTAGGAAACGAAATACTCGACGGCGTTTTCGGGAAAGAATTCGCGGAACTCGCCGTAGAGCTGCGCGGCCAGGGTCTTGTTGGGGGCCATGACCAGGGTCGGCCGCTGCAGCCGCTCGATGACGTTGGCCATGGTGAAGGTCTTGCCGGAGCCGGTCACGCCCAGCAGCGTCAGGTGCGCGAGCCCGGCTTGCAGCCCCTCGACCAGCCGCTCGATCGCTTCCGGCTGGTCTCCGGCCGGCTCGAATTCGCTGTGCAGGCGGAACGGGCGATGGGTTTCGGGCATCGGTGATTTCGTGGCCGCGCAAACTTGCTATTATACCGGCCGCTGATTTTCGAAGGCGTTTTTCGCGCCCGGCGACGGGCAGCGCGGCCACCATGACCCTGACCAGAGGATAACCATGCAATCACTGACCGGCCTGCTGCTACAGCGGCTCATGAGTGCCGCCGCCCCGGCGCAATCCCTCGACGGCCAGATCAACCTCATTCGGCAGATCAACAACACCGACCGCTTTCGGCGCATCCTGCCCCACGTGAAGGTGACGCGGATCATGCAGATCGAGAATAAGGTGGACAATGCGGTTGCAAGCAGGATCTCGGCCGAGATACCGTTATTGCGTTGACAGCCGCGCACAGCAGGGATGCGAACCGCCAACCGACCCAAATCAACTGAGCCGGGACGCCGACCGGCGGCCGCGCGCGCCGGCCAGGCGACCAGCGATTACACAGGGAACAGCCGAGTGCCTTTGAAGATCTCCAACCGCGTCAACCAGATCAAGCCCGCCGCGACCATCGCGGTATCCATGAAAGCGGCAGAATTGCGCGCCGCCGGCCGGGACATCATCTCGCTGGGTTTCGGCGAGCCCGATTTCGACACCCCCGACCACATCAAGCAGGCCGCCATGCAGGCCATCCGCGAGGGCGAGACCAAGTACCCCCCGGTGGACGGCACCGCCGCGCTCAAGCAGGCCATTATCCGCAAGCTGCGCGATGACAACCGCCTGGCATTCGAGCCGGGGCAGATCATCGTCTCCAATGGCGCCAAGCAGGCGCTGTTCAACCTGCTCACCGCGGTGCTGAACGAGGATCACGAGGTGATCGTGCCGGCGCCGTACTGGGTGTCGTATCCGGACATGGTCAAGCTGGCCGGCGGCCAGCCGGTGATGCTGGCGACCGATGCCGAATCCGGTTTCAAGATCACGCCCCGCCAACTCGAGGCCTCGCTCACCGACAACACCCGGCTGTTGATCGTCAATTCGCCCTCCAACCCCACCGGCCAGGTGTACGGCATGGAGGAATACCGTGCGCTGGGCGCGGTGCTGGCCGAGCATCCCAAGGTGCTGGTGGTGTGCGACGACATTTACGAACACATCTACTGGGGCGACGAGCCGTTCGCCACCTTCCTGAACGCCTGCCCGGACCTGATCGAGCGCACGGTGGTCATCAACGGCGTGTCCAAGGCCTACGCCATGACCGGCTGGCGTATCGGCTACGCGGCCGGCCCGGAGCCCCTGATCCGCGCCATGCGCAAGGTCCAGAGCCAGGTGACCTCCGGCGCCTGTTCCATCTCGCAGGCCGCGGCTGCCGCGGCGCTCGATGGGCCGCAGGAATGCGTGCGGGAAATGCGCGACGAATTCAAGCGCCGATACGAGTACCTGGTGCCGGCGCTGAACGCCATCGAGGGCGTCGAGTGCCCGGGCTGTGACGGCGCCTTCTATGCCTTCCCGTCCTTCGAAGCGGTGATCGAGCGCCTGCCCGGCGTGCGCGACGACGTGGAGCTCGCAGCCTGGTTCCTGGAACACGCGGGTGTGGCGATGGTGCCCGGCACGGCGTTCGGCGCGCCCGGACGCTTACGGCTGTCGTTTGCCACCAGCATGGAGAACCTGCAGGACTGCGTGCAGCGCATCGAATCCGCCCTGCGCACGGCACTGGACGGCCAAGCGCCGATTTCCTAACCCCCGGCGGGATACTTGCCGCTGGCGCACAGTGCGGGGCGACGGCTAGCCTGCCCTGCCATGGCAACGCTACACCGCGGCGTGACGGCACTCGAATTGATTATCGCCCTGGCGATCGTCGCACTGCTGTTCGCGGCCGGCGTGCCGACGGCCCGCAAGCTCACCCGCAACACTGCCTTGGACGCCGCCGTGGGGCAGCTGCACTCCGACCTCGCCCTGGCCCGCAACCAGGCCATCCTGCGCGGCGGCGCCACGGTGGTCTGCCCGGCGCGCCAGCCCGCCGGATGCGACGCGGGCACGCACTGGCAGGCCGGCTGGCTGCTGTTCCAGGATTTCAATGGCGACCGCGAGCGCCAGCCCGCGGAGCCCCTGCTGCGCCACGGCCAGCCCGCGCCCGGGGTCCGCATCCAGAGCTCGGCCGGGCGCACCCGCCTGCGCTTCACGCCGAGTGGCGCAGCGGCCGGCAGTAACGTTCGCATCGCGTTTTGCGCCGGTCCCGAGGCCGTCCCCGCCCGCTACCTTTTCGTCTCCAACTCGGGCCGCATCCGCACTGCGGAAGCGCCCGCAGACGCCCCCCCGGAGTGCCCCTGAAACGCCCGTGTCCGCGCGTTTCCGACGCGCCCGAGCGGGCTTGACTGCCCCTATCAAACCACGGACAATACCGCGCCTTCATGCCCTTCCCCGGTAGCTCAGCTGGTTAGAGCGGGTGACTGTTAATCACTAGGTCGTTGGTTCGAGTCCAACCCGGGGAGCCAGACATCCCGATCGCCGGCCCGAGTCACTCGGCCGGCGATTTTTATGCTGGCGCAGAAACCCTTGGGCACTCGCCTGCGGCGCCCCGGAAGGGGGCTCGCGTTCAGGCGCTGATCCGCTGCGCATCGAGCAGCCCGTTGAGGGCCTCCAGTTCCGCAGCGCTCACCACGCGCCAGAAGCGCTCATCGCCGACCACGCGCTGGGGCTGCCCCGCCCCCAGGTCCGGCACGCCACTCCGCTCACTCAGCCACACCCCCTGCGCATCGACGATGCGCGGCAGCCCCGGGAACACCGGGGCCAGATGGTAGCGTGCCCGCTCGGGCGGCGCGGCGTCCAGGAAGCGGCAGGCCCCCTCCACCAGGCGCACCGAGTCGTCGTCGTCGGATGGCAGGCGGGGGATGAGGTGCAGGGCGGCCCGCGGATAGACGGCCAGCCAATTGTCCAGGTGGATGCGAAACAGGCTCATGTCGACGATCCCGAGCGGCAAGTCCCGGTCGAGGATCGAGGTGGCCGGGGTGATCGCGCCGTGGCGGATGTGGTGCAGGTAGGCCGATATCGCGCGCTCCACCGGGTCGCGCAGGATCAGCACCAGCTTGAGGTCCGGCCCGCAGGCTGCGTGCACGCTGCGCGGGATGTCCGGGTTGAAGCTGTCAGGCTGCCGGCTCCAGGGCGAACCGGTGCGGGTCCAGAAGTACGCCGCGTTGGCATCCCCCACCACGCGGGCCCCGCCGGCGTCCGCGAAACGCCGGCAGTAGCGCTCGAAGGCGGCGGGGTTCAGGTTGCCGACGTAGCTGAAATGCTCGAAATCCTTGTCCTCGGGCATGAAGATGTCGCGGGACTGACGCAGCTGGTGATGCAGCCAGCTGGTGCCGCACTTCTGGGCGCCGATGATCAGGAAATCCGGAGTCCGGATCATGTCGAGCGCGCCGTCATCGGCCCGGCTGCAGCAGCACGGCGAGTTCCGCCGGCGAGGACCAGTGTTCGCCACAGACGTAGCGCGGCAGGTGCCAGCGGTTCGATTGGATGCTTACGGGCTGGCCACCGGTGCCGAACGCGGCCCGGATGAGGCCCTGGGCGGGAAAATACTCCTCCACGAGGTAGCGGCTGGCCTTGCCGCCCGGGTAGGCGAACAGCCCGGTGGCATGCTCCGCGCCGATGACCTGCCGGATATAGGCTTCCGCCTGCTCGATCTGCATGGCCGCGTCGTGGGCGTTGTCGACCTGCGAGAAGTCGTCGCGCGCCCCGCGCGTATGGCACACGAACGGCAGGCTGGGATGCAGGTGGTCCCAGCCATGGCTGCCGATATCGAGCAGGCCGCCCTGCACCGCATCGCGCCACCAGCCGCTGTGCCAGTCGCCGCGACCGGCGATGCAGGTGCGGTCCAGGATCTCGGTGGCGACCGGCGAGGCGATCACGAAACTCGTGGCCCGCGCCGGCCTCGGGGGGGCATGGCGGCGGTTGAATTCCGCGAGCAGGGTATTGAAGCTCTTCAGGGTCGGCAGGCCGGGGTGGGAAAAGTCGAGGAAGTCGTGGTTGCAGCCATCGTCGAAGCTGATGCCGGCTTTGCCGCCGGACATGAACCAGTCCGCGTCCCGCTGCAGCAGGCGATCGACGATCTCTCCCAGCGAGACCACCTCGTAGCCGGCCTCCATCAGGGTGACCAGGTCCGCCGCCAGTGCCACGTGGTCGTTACTCGCATACCCGTCGCCCGGCGCGTGTAAGGAGTGGTAGGTGAGTACGGGAATACCTGTCATAGCCGGTTCCTGTGCGCGCAGGCATCACCCCGCCAGCGGCCCGGGTTGGTTCCATCGGCGCTGGCCGCGGCCGGTCGAGCGCCGTCCCCTACCCCGGTTAAACGAGCGGGCAAGGTGGCCGGCGGAACGACCCGGGGTGAATTTTTGCCGGTCATGCGCCATAATCATTGTACACAGGCCAGGGATCAGGCAGTGCGGAACGCGTTCATCATCCTGCTCTCCTCGCTCGCCATCGGCGGGTGCGAACTCAATGCGCCCGAGGCGGCGGATGCATCCGCCGCGCTCGCCCGCCTGGTGGCCGCCGCCGAACAGGGCGATGGCGCCGCGCAATTCGAACTCGGCGAGCACCATGCGCGGGGCCTGGGCCTGCCGCAGGACGATGCCCTGGCGCTCGAGTGGTACCAGCGCGCGGCGGACCAGGGCGTCAAGCAGGCCCAATACCATCTCGGCCTGCTCTACTACAACGGCCGGGGCACGCCTCAGGATCTCGACGCGGCCATGAAGTGGTGGCTGCTGGCCGCCGCACAGAATCACGCGGAAGCACGGTATCAACTCGGCATGATGTACTACAACGGCGTGGGCGTCGCCCAGGACCTGGTCGTGGCCATGGAGTGGCTGCGCGCCGCCGCCGGGCAGGGCCTGGCCTCGGCCCAGACCACGGTGGGCATGATGTACGACATCGGCCAGGGCGTAGCGCAGAATTACCACGAAGCGGTCAAATGGTATCGGCTGGCCGCCAGGCAGGGCGACACCATGGCGCAGTACAACCTGGCTTTGATGTACGACATCGGCCAGGGCCTCTCGCAGGACCGGGCCGAGGCCTACGTGTGGTTCAGCGTGCTGGCCGCGAATTCAAACGATGCGCACCTGGTCGAGGCCCGTGACCGGACCGCCAGCGAACTTTCCTCCTCGCGCCTGTCCGCAGCCCGCAAGAAAGCCGCCCGCCTGGCCGAGGAAATCCACGACCACAGAAACAGCCAGGCGAACTAGCCGGGCTGCGAAAAGCGCTATTCCTGGCCTGCGAGCAGCGCCCGCACCGCAACGCGGTAAGGCCGCAGGCAGGCGCCGAGCATGATCACCGAAAAAGTGGCGGACAGCGTGCTGACGATGCCGATCGACCAGTGCAACATCCCCTCGTCGGCGAACAGGTGGTCGGTGAGCACCGCGACCGCCGTGGGGCCGATGGTCAGGCCAAGAATCGAGATCGTGAACAGGTACAAGGCGATGGTCTGCCCGCGCAGCTGGTTCGGGGTGACCATGGCCACCGCGGCCGAACCGGCGGCCGAGGCCATGGCCGGCCCGATACTGGCCGGCACCAGCATGGCGATGGTCCACCCCGGGCTCGGCATGAGCGCCACCAGCAGCGTGCTGGGCAGGGTGATCACCGCGCCCAGCAGGGCCACCCGCGCGGGCGCATCGGCGTGGCCTGCCACCGACAGCCGGTCGATGAGCCAACCGCCCCCCAGCACGCCCGCCGGCCCGGCCAGCAGGATGACGGTGCCGTAAGCCAGGCCCGTCTGCGGAATGGTCCAGCCGAAATGACGCACGAACATGGTGGGAATCCAGGAAAAATACGCATAGCCGATGATGGTGGCCACCGACATGCCCAGAAACAGCGTCACGTAGAGCCTCCGGCGCTCCCACAGGAAATCGGTGACCTCCCGCAGCGGCATCACCGGCGCGTCGCCCGGCAGCCGTTCCATGCGCAGCGGCTCGCGGACCGTCATCATCAGCGCGAGCACCAGCAGCCCGGGCAGCGCAACCAGCAGGAATACATACTGCCAGCCGCGCAGCGCGCCGACGAAGGGCAGCTCCAGCGCGGGCGCGCTGGCCACGTAGGCCACCACCGCGCCGCCCAGCACCATGGCAAAACCGGTGCCGAGCGAAATGCCCATGTTGTAGGTCGCGATCGCTCGTCCGCGGCGGTTGCGGGGAAAGTAATCGGAGATCATCGACACCGCGCTGGGCGTCAACGCCGCCTCCCCCACGCCGACCCCGATGCGCGCCAGGAACAACTGCCCAAAACTGCCCGCCAGCCCGCAGGCGGCCGTCATCAGGCTCCAGGTACCGACCCCGACCGAGATGATCGCACGCCGGCTGCGATGGTCTGCCAGGCGCCCCAGCGGAATTCCCATCGTGACATAGAAAATGCTGAAGGCCAGGCCCATCAGCAGGCTGATCTCGGTGTCGCTGAGGCCGAGATCCGCCTTGATGGGTACCACCATCAGGGCCAGTATCTGGCGGTCCAGGAACGACACCAGGTAGGCGAAGGTCAGCACGCCGACCACATACCAGCTGTACGGCGCGACGTGCGGTTCGCGACCCGATCCGGACATCACGCGCCGCTCGCCTCCGGGTGCTGACCGCGAAAGTACGGGATGACCTCGCGGGCGAACCCCGCGGCCTGCTCGACCATGGCGGCCTGCCGCGCGCCGTGCGGCTGCGCCACCGGCGAGCCCCCGAGCTGATACACGTGCTCCAGGCCCAGGTCCAGCAACTCGCCCAGGCGCGCGCGGCATTTGTCCGGCGGGCCGCAAATCGAGAACCAGTCGACGAACTCATCGCTGACCTCGGCCAGGTGACTGCCCCGGTCCTGGGCATGGTGTTGCATGTCATAGGCCCGTTGCATGTGTTCCGCGAGGCCGCGCAAACGATCCGGCAAGTGATCCAGGGGCGCGTCCCGCATGCCGGCGAAATGCGCCACCATGCCGGCGATCATGCGGCCCAGGTCAATCGCGCGCGCCTCGTCCGGATCGCAGACCAGGTTCACGTAAGCGCCGATCTGCACGCTCTCTCGTGGCCGGCCGGTCTCCGCCAGGCGGGCCAGCGCCACCTCCATCGCCCAAGCGACACGTTCCGGTGCGCTGCCCACGGCGAAACTGACCCGATCGGCCACGTCGACCGCCAGGCGTATGGTGCGGGGACCGGTACAGGCGACATCGATGGGTATCGGCGCGAGCTCCATATCCTGCAGCCACCGCATGGCGGAGGTGTGGCCGTCGCGATCCACGGCCTGCCCGGCCGTGTAGGCGCGCAAGCGCTCGATGTAGGTACGCAACTCTTTTGTGGTTGCATGGCGCCGCCCGATGTGCGCCACGGACGAATCCCCTCGCCCGATGCCGCAGATCGCCCGGCCCCCGGACTGCAGCTGCAGGGTCGCCATGGCGCAGGCCAATACCGAGACATCGCGGGTCACCGGGTTGCTGACCCCGGTGCCGAGGCGCATGGCCCGGGTGGCGGCGCTCGCCAGCGACAACTGTCCGATGGGATCCGGTGCCAGGTTCTGGGTGTCGGGGACCAGCACCATGTCGAAGCCGAGCGCCTCGAGGCGCGCGGCGAGCGGCGCGGTATACCCCGGTGAGGCCTCCATCACCGCGCCGAACTCCACCATTGCCATCACTCCCCACCGCTCGCACCGGCATTAGACCACCGGCCCCGCATGGGCGCAAACGGCGACCGGGAGAGCACCCCGCAGCCAGCGCCGCGGCATACGGTGGTCACGGCCGTCCTGCCGCACTCCAGCGTCTGTAAACCGGTGCGCCGTTGGTTTATAGTGTCGCGAATTTTCCAAGCCACCCCCGCAATCCTGGAGAAACCCATGCGCAAACAACTCCTGTTTCCCATCATCGGCCTGTTGGTCGCAGCCCCTCTGGCTTTCGCGGAATGGACCCCGGACAACAACAACGAAATGGAACTGTCGGTCGCCAAGGCCATCGTCATGGCCAAGGACGAAGATCCCGGCATGCTGAAGTGGTTCGAACAGGCGGCCGGCTACGCCGTCTTTCCACGCGTCGGCAAAGGCGGTATCGGCATCGGCGGCGCGCGGGGCAAAGGCTTGCTGATCCAGGGCGACCGGACGCTGGGCCGGGTCACCCTCACCCAGGTCACGGTCGGTTTCCAGTTGGGCGGGCAAGTTTATGCCGAGTACATCTTCTTCCGTGACCAGACCGCCCTGGAGGATTTCCAGCGCGGCAACTTCGAACTCGGCGCGCAGGTCTCGGCCGTGGCGGTGACCGCCGGCGCATCGGCGGATGCCGACTACAGCAAGGGCGTGGCCGTGTTCACGATTGCCGAGGGCGGTCTGATGTACGAGGCCTCGGTGGGCGGCCAGAAGTTCAACTACAAGGACCTCGACTAGCGCTTGCCACGAACCGGTGCCGGGCCGATGGCCCGGCGCCGCGTTCAGCAAAACATCTCCACCGCACGGGGCAGGCAACGAATCGTCACCGGGCTCGTCCCCCGCAACTCGCCATCGACGCTCAGCGGCAGGTCGGCCGGCGCATCGATGCAGAGTTCGCGCACCTGCCAGGTGCTGACCTCCTCGAAACGCAGGTGTCCGCCCGAGTACACCGTGGGCAACAATCGCAGCAGTCGCCGTCGCGTCAAACCTGCAACCAGGGTGACATCCAGCAGGCCGTCATCCAGCCGCGCCGCGGGCGCGATCAGGAAGTGCGTGCCGGTGTAGCGCGAATTCGAGGCCTCGATGAGGAGGCCATCCCGCTCCAGCGGGCGGCCATCCAGTCGCAAGCGCAGGGGCACCGTGCGCAACCGCCTCAACTGCCACAGGGTGCCGAGCGTGTAGGCGCCCGGGCCTGCCCATTTGAGGCGGTTGGCGACCTGGCCGGCCGCGACCGGCAACCCCAGGCCGATGATGTTGAGAAAGTGGAACGCATCCGACGGTGTCGCCGCGTGCCCCACGTCGACCCGGAACGTCGACCCGCGGGTGAGCTTGTCGACCGCCGCTCGCCAGTCGCGATCGGCAAGCCCGAGGTCCTTGGAGAACGCATTGCCCGTGCCCAGCGGCACCACGCCCAGCGGCGGGCGCGCCTCGGGCGCATGCTGCAGCAACCCGTTGAGCACCTCGAACAGCGTACCGTCCCCGCCGACCGCGACCAGGCCGTCGTAACCGGACAGGTCGGCTGCCCCGACCAGGCTGGCGGTCCGCCCGCCGGGCAGCGTCGTCGCTGCCTCCGCGGACACGCCGCGCGCGGCCAGCGCCTCCAGGATGCGCGGCAGGCTTCCCGCGTGTTTGCCGGAAGCGGCCCGTTCATTGACGATCAGCAGCAGTCTCAAGTGTCCGGCTCGTCCACCCCCGGGTGCTTCTTACCACGTTCGGGCAAGCGATGCACCCGCCCGGGGACGGGCGGGGCCGGGAATCGGCGTCGATCGGACTGACCGGGCCGCTCAGCCGCGCAGGGCGTCACGCAGGCGCAGGTAGCCCTCTTTCAGCTCGCCGCCCAGTTGGTGCAAGGCCGCCCCCACCCCCTCGGTGGTGGCCTCGACATCGGCGCGGGCGGCAAAGTCGTCCCATTTCGCCTCCAGCTTGCCCCATTCCTCGCGGGCCTCCATGGAAGCCAGGTGAAGGCGGACATGGATCTCGTCGCGTGCTTGCCGGATATCGCCCAACAGGTCCTTGAAATCGTTCATGACATATCCCCGTGAAGCCGTACGGTGTCCGATTTCAGTTTACACTGGGCCTGTTGTGACCAATTGACCGTCATCAGCAAAGGTTCGGAATCATGCCCGCGCTCGATATCAACGGTGCCTCGCTGTGGTACCGGCAGGCAGGCCGGGGACCCGAGAACATCGTGTTCTCGCACGGACTGCTCATGGACCACACCATGTTCGACGCCCAGCTGGAGGCGCTGGCCGAGCGCTTTCGCTGCATCGCCTATGACCACCGGGGCCAGGGCCGCAGCGAGCCGACGCGCAGCGGTTACGATATGGACAGCCTCACCGCCGATGCAGCCGCATTGATCGAGCGCCTGGGGGCTGCGCCCTGCCACTTCGTGGGACTCTCCATGGGCGGTTTCGTCGGCCTGCGGCTGGCCATCCGGCGGCCCGAACTGCTGCGCTCGCTGGTGCTGGTCAACACCACTGCGGAGACCGATCCGCCCGGCAAATTCGTTCAGTACTGGCTGATGCGGGCGTGGGCCAGGGTATTCGGCTTCCGAGCGCTGCTCCGCCCCATCCTGCCGGTCATGTTCGGGGCCTCCACGCTGGCCGACCCGGCAATGCAAGCGGTGACGGAACGCTGGCAGGCACTGGTCCGGGACGCGCGGCGGCGCGCGTTACTGAAGGCGACCGCGGGCGTGCTGTACCGTGCGGGTGTCGCGGACGCGTTGCATCGCATACGAACCCCGACGCTGATCGTTGCGGGGGCAGAGGATACCGCCACCCCGCCCGCCACCGCACGCCGCATGCATGCGGCCATCACAGGCGCCCGCTACGTCGAGATTCCCGGCGCCGGCCACAGTTCACCTCTCGAGCAGCCGGCCTCCGTGACCGCAGCCATCCAGGCCTTCCTGGCGGACCCACAGGCACCCATCGGCGGCAGCTGAACTCAGGCCAAACGAAACCCGCGGCTCGGCGCCGGAGGGCACGCCCTCCTTCGTCGGCACCGTGAACCGCGGGCCGGCACTCCGGTTCCCGGCAGGGCAGTCCGCTGACATTTCCTGGCCTCGCTTCGAAGCCGGTCGGGTCGGGGCTTTGCTCCGCTCCCCTTCGTGCACAATCATCATACCGCCGCTGCGCCACGGTTCATTGACCGACGTCAATTGCGCGGGGTGCGGGACGACTGGCTCAGAGTTGGTAGGCGTACGACAGCACCGTGCTGAGCACCACCCACATGATGACCGTCAGGGGCGTCCCGACGCGCACGAAGTCGGTAAACCGGTAGCCACCGGCATTCATCACCAGCAGGTTGGTCTTGTAGGCCATGGGCGTGACGAAGCTCAGGTTGGCGCCGAACAGCACGGCCAGCACGAAGGGCTCCAGCGGCAGGCCCAGCTCCATGGCGATGCTGATCGCAATCGGCGTGCCGATCACGGCCGCCGCGTTATTGGAGACGATGTTGGTGAATACCGCCATCAGCAGCATCAGCAAGGCCAGTACCCATGACGGTGACAGGCCAGCGGTCGAAAACAGGAATACCTGGGCCAGGTAGTCCGCGCCGCCGGTCCTCATGAGGGCCGAGCCCAGTGCCAGCGAGGCGACAATGATGAGAATCACCTGCGCGCTCAACGCGCGCGTGGCGTCCCGCCAGGCGAGGCAGCCGGTCAGGATCATGACGAAACAGCCCAGCAGGGCGCTGACGTGAATCGGCAGCCAGCCCAGCGCCGCCATCAGGATCACCGCCACCATGGTCGCCAGCGCCAGCGGGGCCTTGCGCGTCCGCGGCAGGTCGGTGGTGCTGTCCAGCACCAGCAGTTCGCCACCCCGCTTCAGCTGCGAAATGTCCTGCGGGCGGCCCTGCACCAGCAGCACGTCGCTCGCACGCAGCTTGAGCGTCTGCAGATCGGGCGTGCGATAGCCGATCACCCCCCCCGCCCGGTGCACGGCCAGCAAGTCCAGGCCGTACTGCTGCTTGAGGCGCACATCGCCGAGCCGGAGGCCGTGCAGGCGGGACCCGCCCACCACGGCGACCTCGGCCAGTTGCAGCTCCTCGGTGGCCTCGTCGGCATCGCCCACCGTGCCCAGCTCCGCGCCCAGCATGGCCTGGAAATCCTTCAGGCGATCCACGGTATCGGTCACCAGCAGTCGGTCACCGGCGCGGATCCGCACGTCGGGCAAGGGCGAGATGTACAGATTGTCACCGCGCAGCATCCGGTTGACCTGCATCTCGTTGGCGGTTTTCTCGAACGCCACGGCCAGGCGCTGGCCAATCAAGGGGCTGTCCTCGGCCAGCGTCAGCTGGGCGTGGTAAACGCGCGAAGATGCGTCCGCAATCGGCGGCTTGCGGTCCGGGATCAAACGCGGCGCGATCAGCCAGAGGTACAGCACCGCGACCCCCCCGGCGATCAGCACGGGTTGCAGGAAATCGAACATCTGGAAACGCTCCATGCCCATGTCCGCGGCCACGGAGACCACCAGCAGGTTGGTCGAGGTGCCGATGGTGGTGCTCATGCCCCCTATCAGGGTGGCGAGCCCCATCGGCAGCAGTACCCCGGCGGTCGGCGTATTGCTGCGCAAGGCCGCGCCGATCAGCATCGGCAGCATCAGCACCACGATGGGCGTGTTGTTCATGAACGCGCTGAGTGCGGCCCCCACGATCAGCGTGGCCAACAGCGCGAGCGCGGGACTGCGCTTCCAGACCCGGCCCAGCCGCCGCGCCACCGGCTCCAGGGCGCCGGTCCGCACCAGGGCGTGCCCGGCGATCATCAGCGCGCAGACGGCCACCAGCGCCTCGTGGCCGAAGCCGTGGAAGAACTCCGCCGTCTCCAGGGTGCCCTGTTCGGAGTGGTATGGGAACAGCTCGAATCCAACCACCAGCGTGACCAGCACGAACAGGCTGGAGGACTCCAGCGGAATCCGCTCCCGGGTGAACAGGTACAGGGCCAGCACCGTCATCAACAGCACCGCCAGGGCATGTTCATTGGGCAACGCGGGAAAACTCATGACAACGGGTCTTCCGGAGCTCGACAGCCAAATATTAGCCTATTGGGGGACTGCACGGGCCGCGCCGGTGCCCGCGGTGCTTGTCCGACCTCGCGAATCTGTCAGAATGGCGCGATGCGACCCTGCTCCCTCCGCGCCCTGACCTGTGCCCTGGCGACCACCCTGGCGGCCTGCGAACCCCAATCATCCGCCTCCATCGGCATGCTCGCCACCGGCAAGCTGGAGGCCCCGAGACTGGACGAGGTCAGCGGCATCCAGGCCGCGCAAGGCACCGACGGGGCGTTTTTCGTCCATAACGACGATGGCGAGGCCATCGTGCACGTCATCGACGCCGCCGGTTCCGACCTGGGCGCGGTGCAGATTACGGGGGCCGAGAATCGCGACTGGGAGGACATCACCACGGTTCCCTCGGCATCGGGACCTTTGCTGGTGGTCGCGGACATCGGCGACAACCTGGCACGGCACGAGACGCTGACCCTGTATTTCGTGGCCGAACCGCTGCCTGGCAGCGATGGCCGGTTTGGCGGCGAGTCGGCACTTCATCACCGCATCCGACTGACCTACCCGGACGGGCCGCGCGACGCCGAATCGCTAGCTTGGGATGCGGCCGCAGGACGCCTGCTGATCGTGACCAAGCGCGACAAGCCGCCGCGCATTTACGGCATCCCGCTGGCCAGCGCCCTCGCCAGCGAAGCGGCCGAGCTGGCCTTCCTGGGCGAGACCGTCTCCTTCCGCCGCCCCGCCAGCCGCGATCTCGCCGTCTTCGGCGAGCGCGACTGGCCATGGATTTCGCAACCCACCGGCTTCGATATCAGCCCCGACGGCCGGCACGCGGCGATCATCTCCTATCGCAGCGTGTACCTGTTCGAACGCGCGGAGGGGGAATCCTGGCCGGACGCCCTCACCCGCTCACCGCTGGAGTTCGAAGGGCCGCCGAGCCGCAAGGAGGAGGCGATCGGCTATTCCGCCGATGGGGCTTATCTCTATGTGACCTCGGAAGGAACTCATGCGCCAGTGTACCGCGTCCGCCAGCTCTTGCCCGGCGCTGACAACGCAGCGCAAACCACCGACTAGTCTGCCTGCAAGCCGTGTTCCGCGAGCAGCCGCCTGAAAGCTTCCTCGTCGATCACCTCGACCCCGAGCTGCTCCGCCCTGGCCCGCTTTGATCCGGCCGCCTCGCCCGCCAACACCACGGACGTCTTGCGCGAGACGCTCCCTGCCACCTTCGCACCCAGGGATTCCAGAAGCGACCGAGCCCGCATGCGTGGCATGCTGAGCGCGCCCGTGAGCACCCAGGTCTGACCCGCCAGCGGCCCGGGCCCCGCCGCCTCGCGGGGCGCCTGCCATTCCAGCCCGGCCTGCTGCAGGGCACGGATCACTTCCAGGTTGTGGGGCTCGCGGAAAAACGCATGCACATGGTGCGCAACCACCGGGCCCACATCCGGGACCGCCGTCAGGGCCTCCTCGTCAGCCGCCATCAGCGCCTCCAGGTCGCCGAAGTGCCGGGCCAGGGAGCCGGCCGTGACCTCTCCGACCTCGCGGATGCCCAGGGCATACAACAGGCGCGCGAGTTCCGGGCGTTTGCTGCGCTGGAGCTCGTCGACCAGGTTCCGGGCGGATTTCTGGCCCATCCGCTCCAGGGCCGCGAGCTGTTCGACCCCGAGCCGGTACAGGTCCGCCACCGAATGCACCAGCTCGCCGTCGACCAGTTGCTCGACCAGCTTGTCCCCCAAACCCTCGATGTCCATGGCGTGGCGGGAGGCGAAATGGCGAATGCTCTGCTTGCGCTGGGCGGGACAGAACAGCCCCCCGCTACAGCGGGCCACCGCCTCGCCCTCGATCCGCTCCACGGCCGACCCGCAGACCGGACAGGCCACCGGCATTACGAACTCCGGTGACGCGCCCTCGCGCCGCTCAAGGATCACGCTCACCACTTCCGGTATGACGTCCCCGGCCCGCCGCACCACCACCCAGTCGCCCGCGCGCACGTCCTTGCGCCGGATCTCGTCCTCGTTGTGGAGGGTGGCGTTGGTCACGGTCACCCCGCCGACGAACACCGGCTCCAGCCGGGCAACGGGGGTCAGCGCCCCGGTGCGGCCTACCTGCACGTCGATCGAGACCAGCCGCGTGACCTCCTCCTGCGCCGGGAACTTGTGTGCCAGAGCCCAGCGCGGCGCGCGGCTGACGTAGCCGAGGGTATCCTGCTGCGTGCGGTCATCCACCTTGTACACCACCCCGTCGATCTCGTAGGGCAGGCGCTCCCGCTTGCGCTGCAGTTCCGCGTGATAGGCCAGGCAACCCTCCGCACCCTGCACGGTGCGCGCTTCCGGGTTGACCGGCAGGCCCCATTCCCTGAGCTGCTTCATGGCCGCGCTGTGGCTGTCCGCCAGGCCGTCCGCCAGCGCGACGCTGTAGGCAAAAAAGGCCAGCGGGCGGCTGGCGGTGACGGCTGGATCGAGCTGGCGCAAGCTGCCCGCGGCGGCGTTGCGGGGATTCACCAGCGTCTTCTCGCCGGCGGCGCTCGCCGTCTCGTTGTAGGCCCTGAACCCGGCCAGCGGCATGTAAATCTCGCCGCGTACCTCCAGGCGGTGCGGCCAGCCGCCACCCCTCAGGCGCAGCGGCACCGAGGGAATGGTGCGGACGTTGGCCGTGACGTTCTCCCCCCGCTGCCCGTCACCGCGGGTCGCCGCCCGCAGCAGCCGCCCGTTCTCGTAGGTCAGCGCGATGGCCACCCCGTCCAGCTTGGGCTCGGCCGCGTAGATGACCGATTCCGTCTCCAGTCCGCCGCGCACGCGGCGGTCGAAATCCTGCACCTCGTCCGCGGAAAACGCATTGGCCAGCGACAGCATGGGAACCGCGTGCCGCACTTCCTCGAAGCCCTCGGCCGGCGCCCCGCCGACCCTCTGGGTTGGTGAATCCGGCGTAACCAGTTCCGGATGCTCCGCCTCGAGTTCGGCCAGTTCACGCATCAGGCGGTCGAACTCGGCATCCGGGACGAGGGGATCGTCGAGCACGTGGTAGCGGTAATTGTGCTGCTCGATCTGCGCTCTGAGTTCGGTGATCCGGGCTTGGGCGGCCGCCTGGCGCGTGTCCGCCCCGCTCATGACTCGGGCAGCTTGTCGCGGTCGTAGCTGCGCAGCTCCTCCCGGATCTGGCCCTCTCGCTGGCGGGTGAAGGCCGAGTGCTGCTCGTCCAGCAGGTCGGCATGCAGCAACTCCGCGACCCGGCGCGAGGTGGCCAGCATGGAGTTCCAGGCGTCGATGGCCGGCAGCGGGCCCGGCAGGGTCATGAACAGGGTCACGCCGATGGTTTCCAGACTGTTCCAGGCGCTCTTGTCGAAGTACCCGGGCTCGGTGAGGTTGGCCATGCTGAAAATGATCTCGCCATCGTCGTTGGTCCGGTGGAAGATGTCGCGCACGCCGAACACCATGCCGGCCTTGAGCGCGGCATCGAGCAGGTCGACCCCGGAAATGCGGTGGTTGTCGCGCGCCTGCAGGTACAGGGTAACGATCTTCTCGGGCGGCGGTGCGGGCGGCGCCTGCGGCTCGCTGGGGGTGGATTGGGCAACCCCGATGTCCAGCTGCCCTTGCCCGGCCGGCGCCGGTTCGACCTCCGCGTCTTCCTCATCCAGCAGCACCGGCTCCCGCCGGGCCCGCTGCGGGCCCCGGGTGCGTCGATTGCGGCGGCGCGAGGCGCGCGGTTGGCGCTTCTTCTGCGGGTGGCCGAACAGGATGATGCCGGCAATGATCAGCACGCCCAGAATGATCAGAATCCAGCGGAACGTCGTGATGTCCATGGGCTCAGTCTTCCGCCAGCCGGGCCGCCTCCTCGATATCCACCTGCACCAGGCGCGAGACGCCGGGCTCCCGCATGGTTACCCCGCTGAGCTGGTGCACCATCTCCATCGTGATCTTGTTGTGGGTCACGATGATGAACTGGACGTTCTCGGCCATCTCCCGCACGAGCGCCGAGAACCGCCCCACGTTGGCATCATCCAATGGCGCGTCGACCTCGTCAAGCAGGCAGAACGGAGCGGGATTGAGCCGGAAAATCGCGAACACGAACGCCACCGCGGTCAGCGCTTTCTCGCCGCCCGATAACAGGTGGATGCTGCTGACCCGCTTGCCGGGTGGCCGTCCCATGATGCCCACGCCCGTGGTCAGCAGGTCCTCCCCGGTCAACTCCAGGTAGCCATGGCCGCCCCCGAACAGGCGGGGAAAGAGCTCCTGCATGCCCTTGTTGACCCGCTCGAAAGTGTCCTTGAAGCGGGTGCGGGTCTGGCGGTCGATGCGGGCGATGGCGCCCTCGAGGGTCGTGAGCGCCTCGATCAGATCTTCGTTCTGGGCGTCCAGGTATTCCTTGCGTTTCAGTTCTTCTTCGTACTCCTGGATCGCCGCGAGGTTCACGGGCTCCAGGCGCGAAATGCGCGTGCCCAGGCGCTCGATGTCCTCCTCCCACTGCCCCGCATCGGCATCCTCGGGAATCGAACCCGCAACGGCCTCGATCTCCGCCCCGAGCGCTTCGGTCTGCCGCCGCAGGGTCCGGGCATTGAGCTCCAGCTCCTGCTGCTGGAGCCGGGTGTGTTCCAGCTCCTGGCGCACGGCTTCGACCGCTTGTACGGACTCCTGCCGGGTCGCATCGAGTTCCCGGTATGTTTCCTCCAGTGCCTGGATTCCGCGCCGCGCCTCGGCCTGCTTCTGCTCCACCTCGACCCGCCGCGCCAGCAATCCGTCCATCTCGCCCTGCACCCCGGCCGCGGGGTCTTCTGCCTCCGCGATCAGCCCCGCCAGCGTCTCCCTCCGCTGCTGCAACTGCGCAATCTGCGTGTCCATGCGGCCCAGTGACTGCGTGAGAGAATCCAGGCTGGCCTGGTTCGAACCCGCGCGCACCGCCAGCTCGTGGCGTTTCTCGCGCGCGCTCGCCGCCACCGTCCGGGCCTGCGTGCGGCGCTCCAGCAATGGCGTGCGCTGCTGCTCGAGTTCGGCGCGTTCGGCCTCGAGGCCGGCCATGGATTCCAGCACTTGCTCCAGTTCTCCGCGGGTCTCAGCGAGTGCGGCTGCATCCGCCTGCTGCGCCTCCTCGAGCTGCTGCAGTTCGCGCCCGAGCCGCTCGCCCCGCTGCGTCAGGTCGTCGATCCTGCCCTGGGCGCCGCCCAGCTCGGCCTCCAGTTCCGCGCGCTGCCGGTGCAAGCCATTGGCCTCGTCCTGCAGGCGCGTCACCTCGACCTCCAGGGCGTGGCGAGCCTCGCGTGCGGACTCGTTGCCCGATTCCAGCTTCGCACAATGCGCGCGCAGATCGTCGGCCTGCTTGGTCAGCGTCTCGATTTCCTGTTGCCGCTCCAGCGCGCCGGCGCCGGAGGCCGCGCGCCCGGCGACCCGCACCCAGCCCGGGCCCACCCACTCGCCCGCCCGGGTGATCGCGGATTCTTCCTGGTCGAACTCATCCAGCAATTCGATGGCGGAGGCGAGGTCCTCCGCCACCCGCACACGGTTCAACATGGCGATGACGGGGTCCGGCCCCTTGACTTTCTCAGCCAATGAGCCGGACCTCGGTCGCACGCCGCCGGACCGGTCCTGCAGCATGCCCAGCCCAGCCCCCTCCAGCGCGCCGACCGCGGCCGCATGGCCCGCCAGGTCGGTCACCATCAGCGCGTCCAGCCAGTGGCCCAGAACCTGCTCGACGGCCGGCTCCCAACCGCTCTCCGTGCGCAACTGGGTGACCAGCCGCGGCGCGTCCCCCAGTCCCTGGCCAGTGATCCACTCGCGCGCCTGGCCCTGGCTCTCCGCGGCCGCCTGCAGCGCGTTCAGGGTGGCGAGCCGCGCCTCGAGAGCCTGCAATTCGCGGCGCTGCTGCGCCTCCTCTGCCGAGCTGGCCCGTAGCGCTTCCTGGAGCTCGGTGAGGCGATTGCGCGCATCATCCAGCTCGCCCTGCTTGCCGGCCTCGGCGGCCGCAGCGGATTTGCAGCGGCGCTGAAGCTCGCGTTGCGCCTGGTCCAGGGGTTCCGGATCGGCGTCGGCGGTCTCGCTGCGCAGTTCTTCCATGCGCTGCGCGGCCGCGGCGATGCGCTGGTCCAGAACCTCGACCCGCGCCCGCAGCCCGTCGGCCACGCGGTTACGCTCGGCGCTGCCCTGGTGGTGCGTCTCCAGTCGGGACTGCCAGGCCTGCACCTCGGCCTCCACTGCCTGCAAATCCGCTTCCGCCGCGGTGTCCTCCGCCTGCGCCTCCTCCAGCGCCGGCGTCAATTCCGCGAGGCGCCCGGTGAAGTCTTCCATCTGGGCCCGATCGAGCGCCATGTGCTGCTCCAACTCCGCCAGTGCCTGCCCGACTTCCTCATGCTCCTTGCGCTGCAGCGACTGCAGCTCACGTCCATGCTGGATGCTCTGCTCGAGCCGCGCGATGTCACTGGTGACCGCGTACAGTTCCGCCTGCACCTCGCTGAAAGCCTCGTTGGCCTGCGCCTGCTGCTGATGCAACTCTTCCAGGCCGGCCTCCGCCGCCCGCTGTGCCGCGCGCCGTTCTTCCAAAGCCGTTTCCTGGCCGCGCAGGCCGGCGCGGCCGGCATCTGCCCGCGCCACCTCGTCCCGCCAGCGTAAGGCCAGCAGGCGGGTTTCCAGGTCTCGCTGCTGCTGCTTGAGCTTGCGATAGCGCTCCGCGGCGCGGGCCTGCCGCTTGAGCCGCGCCAGGTGATTGCCCACCTCCTCGCGCAGGTCGGCCAGGCGGTCGAGGTTCTCGCGCGTGTGGGCGATGCGGCTCTCGGTCTCGCGGCGGCGCTCCTTGTACTTCGAGATACCCGCAGCCTCCTCGAGGTGCGCGCGAATCTCGTCGGGGCGCGCATCGACCACCTGCGAAATCATGCCTTGCTCGATGATCGAGTAGCTCTTGGAGCCCAGCCCCGTGCCGAGGAACAGGTCCCGCACGTCCTTGCGCCGGCATCGCGTGCCGTTCAGCGTGTATACCGAGATACCGTCGCGACCGACCACGCGCTTGACCGAAATCTCCGCGTAGGCGGCGAATTCACCGCCAATCTGTCCATCGGAATTATCGAACAGCAACTCCACGGAAGCGGTGCCCACGGGCTTGCGCGTGGAGGAACCGGAGAAGATGACATCGGACATCAATTCGCCGCGCAGGACGCGCGCGGAACCCTCGCCCATCACCCAGCGCACCGCATCGATGATGTTGGACTTGCCGCAGCCGTTCGGGCCGACGATTCCGGTGAGGTTGGTGGGTGCCCGGAAGGTCGTTGGATCCACGAAGGATTTGAACCCGGCGAGCTTAATGGCCGTCAGTCGCATCGATTGAATCTGTGATCAGGGATGAGTAAAGTTCCCGCCCGATTATTGTTTTCCGGAGTGGCACGATGGCGACCCGACCCAGCAGGGATCTCGAAATCTTTCCGAACCCGCATCCCGAGCGTGATTATACCATTCGCATCCGCATGCCGGAGTTCACCTGCCTGTGCCCCAAGACCGGCCAGCCCGATTTCGCCACCCTGCTGCTCGAGTACGTCCCCGACCGCATGTGCGTGGAGCTCAAGTCGCTGAAGCTCTACATCTGGAGCTACCGCGACGAGGGCGCCTTTCACGAGGCCGTGACCAACCAGATACTGGGCGACCTGGTGGCCGCCACGGAACCCCGGTACATGCGCCTCACCGCCGCCTTCAACGTGCGCGGCGGCATCGACACCACGGTGGTGGCCGAACACCGCGCGGCAGGCTGGCAGGCGCCGGACCCCGTCGCCCTGCCCTGACCCGGCGCCAGCACTCAGAGCTCATCGCTGGCCACCGCCTCGATGGCCAGCGCATGGATATCGGACTGCATGAGTTCGCCCAGCGCCGTGTACACGGCTCGGTGGCGGGCGAGCATGGGTTTACCATTGAATGCCGGCGATACGATCATGACCCGGAAATGGCCGCGCCCGTCTCGCGCACCGACGTGGCCGACATGCAGGTGGCTCTCGTCCTCGACCACCAGCGATTCCGGGCACAGTGCGGCCTGCAGCCGCTCCCGAATCGCCGCCAGTCGCTGTTCGGCCTTCACGCGGGCAGCACTCCCCGGAACGGCATGACTTCGAGACCGCGGTACACGCCCGCCGCCCGATAGGGGTCGGCCTCGGCCCAGCTGCGCGCCTCCTCGAGCGAATCGAAATGGGCGATGATCAGAGACCCCTCGAAACCCGCGGGTCCGGGGTCGTGCGCGTCAATGGCCGGCAATGGCCCGGCCGCCAGCAAGCGGCCCTGGTCCTGGAGCGCGCGCAGGCGCTCCAGGTGCGCCGGGCGCGCCGCCTCGCGCAAAGCCAGGCTGTCCGCGCCGTCGCGCGCGAGGATGACGTACCACATGCGGGTGGGGCCTCCATGGCGTCGGGCTGAGCGCAGCTTACGTGGCCCCGGGAGCGGACTCAAGCGCCGGCCCGCACCCGGGGGCGGCGCGGCGCCCCCTTCGCCGCCGCCCGCGCCCCCTGTCGTGGGCTGCCCCCGCGGCGTAAAATAGGCCCGCGAAAGCGTTATTCGAGTCATGAGCGAGTTAATCGAAATCACCGCCCGCGGCGCCAAGCCGCGGCAGATCGAGCACATCGCCGGCGTGCTGGTCCGTGGCGGGCTGATTGCCTACCCCACGGACTCTGGCTACGCACTCGGCTGGCGGTCGGGCAACCGCGCCGCCCGCGACCGGGTAATCCGCCTGCGCGAACTCAGCCGCCAGCATCATTTCACCTATTGCTGCCGCAGCCTGTCGGACGTCGGCAACCTGGCCCGGCTCGGCAACGCCGCGCACCGGCTCATCCGGCAGCTGACTCCGGGTCCCTACACCTTCGTGCTGCCGGCCAGCAGCCGCGTGCCCCGTATGGCCCGGGCCAACAAGCAGCACACCATCGGCGTGCGCATACCCGACCATCCGTTCGTGCAGGCCCTGCTCGAGGTCATGGACGAGCCCCTGCTCAGCTCCTCCCTGTTGCTACCCGACCCCCAGGGTGAAATCGTAGACAGCCAGGATCTTTACGACGAGGTTTACGGCCAGGTCGACCTGTTCGTGGACGCGGGTTACTGCCCGCTCGAGCCCACCACCCTGCTCGACCTCACCGGGGAGCGGCCGGTGGTGCTGCGACGCGGCGCGGGCATGATAGACTTCCTCTGACCCGCCAACCGATCGGAAGTCACTGTTGCCCCCAGGCCCCCAAAATCCCCCGCCAACCGAACGGCCAGGGCTCCACCAGGGCGAGATGCCGTTCGCCATCGTGCAGGGGCAGCCCTACACGCAGGTGCCGGAAGACCTCTACATCCCCCCGGATGCGCTGGAAGTGATTCTGGAAGCGTTCGAGGGACCGCTGGACCTGCTGCTCTACCTCATCCGGCGCCAGAACCTGGATATCCTCGACATCCCGATGGTGGAAATCACCCGCCAGTACGTCCAGTACATCGAGGTGCTGCAGGAATTCAAGATCGAACTGGCCGCCGAATACCTCGTCATGGCCGCGATCCTGGCGGAGATCAAGTCGAGGATGCTGCTGCCCCGGCCGGGACGCGAGGATGGCGAGGAGGAGGACCCGCGCGCGGAATTGGTGCGCAGGCTGCAGGAATACGAACGCTTCAAACAGGCCGCGGAGGACCTCGACGGGCTGCCGCGCATGGGTCGCGACCTGTTCACGGCCGGCGCGCACGTGGATCACCGCACCGTGGTGCGACTGCCTCCGGAAGTCCGCCTGCGCGAGGTCTTGCTCGCGCTGCAGGACGTGATGAGCCGCGCCGAGCTGTTCACCCATCACCATATCGAGCTCGAGCCGCTGTCGGTGCGGGAGCGAATGTCGATGATCATGGACCGCTTGTCCGGCCACTCCTACCTGGAGTTCGCGCGCCTGTTCACTTCCGGGGAAGGCCGACGCGGCGTGGTGGTCGCGTTCCTGGCCCTGATGGAGCTGAGCCGCGAGGGGCTGGTCGACGTGATCCAGAACGAGCCCCTCGGCCAGTTGTATGTGAAGTCGCCCGGCGCCCCGGACGACACCGCCAGGATCCCCGAACATGCCTGAACGATCCGAATCCGCCACCGGACAGCTCAAGCAGATCATCGAGGCCGCCCTGCTGGCGGCCGGCGAGCCGCTGAATCCCGCCCAGCTGGCGGCGCTGTTCAGCGACGAAGAACGCCCGCCGGCAGATCAGATCAGCCGGGCCCTGGAGGAATTGCGCGAGGATTGCGCCGGGCGGGGCGTGGAATTGCAGCAGGTTGCGAGCGGTTTCCGCTACCAGGTCAGGCAGGGCCTGCAGCCCTGGATCACTCGCCTGTGGGAGGAGCGCCCGCAGCGCTATTCGCGCGCCATGCTGGAGACGCTGGCCCTGATTGCCTATCGGCAACCCATCACGCGCGGCGAGATCGAGTCCGTGCGCGGGGTTTCGCTGAGCTCCAACATCATCCGCACGCTGCAGGAGCGCGAGTGGATACGGGTAGTGGGCCACCGTGACGTGCCCGGCAAGCCAGCCCTGTTCGGCACCACCCGGACGTTCCTCGACTACTTCAACCTCCAGAGCCTGGACGAGTTGCCCACCCTGGCCGAGATCAAGGACATGGACACCCTGGAGCCCGAACTGGACCTGGAGCAGGCCACGCCCGCATTCCGGGCCGATGAAGCGGAAGCGGCAGGGGACGGCGCGGAGGACCCGGACGCTGGCGGCCCGGAGAGCGCCGAAGCGGAGCGATGAGCGTCGCGCGCCCGGGCCGACCGCCGCGCCCTGCCCGGCAACGCATCCAGAAGCTGATGGCGGCCGCCGGGCTGGGCTCGAGGCGGGCCATCGAGCGCGAGATCGAAGCCGGCAAGGTGCGCGTGGGCGGACGCGTCGCGGGCCCCGGCACCACCGTCGCCACCGGAGACCGTATCGAATTCGATGGGCGCCGGTGGCGGGTGGTCGAGGACCTCCCGCAGCATCGTAGCATCGTCTACAACAAGCCCGAGGGCGAAGTCACCACCCGCAGCGACCCCCAGGGACGGCCCACGGTATTCGACCGCCTGCCGCCGGCCGACGGGGCGCGCTGGGTGGCGGTGGGCCGGCTCGACATCAACACCACCGGCTTGCTGCTGCTGACCACCGACGGTGAGCTGGCGCATGCCATGATGCACCCCTCCAACCGGGTGGACCGCGAATATGCCTGCCGGGTGCGCGGTGACATCGATGCCACGGTCCTGCAGCGCCTGCGCGATGGCGTCGAACTGGAGGACGGCCCGGCCTGTTTCAGCGACATCGTGCCAGCCGGCGCCCGCGGCGAGAACCGCTGGTTTCACGTTACCCTGCTGGAGGGCCGCAACCGCGAGGTGCGCCGCCTGTGGGCCTCGCAGGGCGTGAGCGTGAGCCGCCTGAAGCGGGTGCGCTACGGCGCATTGTTCCTGCCGCGCGGCCTCCGGGCTGGTCATTTCCGGGAACTCACTCCGCGCGACCACCGGGTGCTGCGCGAGGACGTCGGGCTGGCTGCCAGCGCCCCCCGCCTGGCACTGAAGCCCGAACGCCCGCCCCGCAGGCAAAAGCGGAGGACGCGACCCCGATGATCCGCGCGGCGCTCGAAGCCCGGTGCCTGGCTTTTCTGCAGCAGCAGCTGGACGACGACCCGGCTCACGACCTTTCACATGTGAAGCGTGTTGTTAACAACACGTTATATCTTACTGATATAGAAGCTGCTAATGAATCGATTACGCTCGCCGCGGCCTGGCTGCACGACTGCGTCCCGGTACCCAAGGACTCCCCCGACCGCTCACGCGCCTCGCGGCTGGCGGCCGACGCGGCGGTGGCGTTCCTGGCCGGCACCGAATTTCCGCAGCGCTGGCTCGAAGCCGTGCACCACGCGATCGAGGCACACAGCTTCTCGGCCGGCATCGACCCGCGTACGCTGGAGGCGCGCATCGTACAGGACGCGGACCGCCTGGAGGCGCTGGGCGCGATTGGCATCGCGCGCTGCCTGATGACCGGGGCCCGCATGGGCACGTCCCTGTACGCCGAAGACGACCCGTTCTGCGCCGGGCGCGCGCCCGACGATCGCCGTTACACGCTGGATCACTTCTACCAGAAGCTGTTCACGCTGCCCGACACCATGCGCACCCGCGCCGGCCGGCAGGAGGCCCGGCGCCGGGTGGCATATATGCAGCAATTTCTGGAGCAACTGGCGGGCGAGATCGGCGCGGACGGCGGGATCGGGCCTGCGACCGGTTGAGTCAGTCGTCGCGGAAGGTGACGGTGGACTGGCGCCGGCGGTCGACGTCGAGGTGGGTCACGTCCGGGCGGGAATAGTGGCCCGCGGGGTCGAAATTCTGGCGCTCGCGGTACACCCGCTCGAGATCGAGGTCGGCGCACTGCAGCGTTTCGCGCTCGGTCACCGGCTCCACCAGCCACTCACCATCGGGCCCCGCGATGCACGAACCGCCGTTGGCCAACCAGGCCGGCGCGGCCGCCCGAATGGCTGCGGCGTGCGGCACGGTGGCGGGAATCCAGTCGCGATGCATCAGGCCTGACACCGACACCACGTACGAACGTCCTTCCCGCGCGATGAAGCGCGTGATGTCGGCCGTGTTGCGCAGATTGCCGGGCCACACCGCCACATGCAGGTTTTCGCCCTGGGCATACAGCGCCGCGCGCGCCAGCGGCATCCAGTTCTCCCAGCAGTTGAGCCCGCCGACCCGGAACGGCTCCACCGTGTGCACCTGCAGGCCGTGACCGTCGCCGGGCGACCACACCAGGCGCTCTTCATGCGTGGGGCAGAGTTTGCGGTGCACGGAGCCGATGCGCCCCTGGCGGTCGATAAACACCAGACTGGCATACAGGCTGTGCGCGCTACGCTCGGTGGCCCGCTCGATGCAACCCAGGTACACCGCGATCTCCCGCTCGCCAGCCACCTGGCACAGGGCCTGCAGTCCGCCCCCCGCGATATCGACGGCCTGGTCGGCGTAGTGCGCGAACAGTTCCTTCTGCAGCTCGGAATCGAAGCGGGCGCCATCGGTGAGCTCTGGCCAGAACGGGTAGCCCGGCACCAGGGCTTCGCCGAACACCACCAGCTGCGCCCCCTCGTCCGCAGCCCGGCTCACGCCGTCGGCCACCTTGTCCAGGGTGGCATCGCGCTGCAGCCAGGCGGGCGCCACCTGGGCCATGGCCACGCGCAGGCTCACGAATCGCCGGCTCCGTCCGCCCCGACGTTGTAGATTTCTCCACCCAGTCGGCGGTAGGCGCCGAACAGCGCCCTGGTCTCCGTCCGCAGCACGTCGCGCTCGACCTCGATCCCCCGCGCCACCAGGGAGGCGACCCAGTCGGCCGGCTTGTCACCCTCGTCGAAGCCCGCCGCCTCCGCATCCTCCTGGCGGGCGCCGCACACCAGGCGGCGGACCCCGGACCAGGGCAAGGCGCCGAAGCACATCGCGCAGGGCTCACAGGTGGTGACCAGGGTCAGGCGGGCTTCTCGGGCCAGGTTCCAGTCGCCCAGCCGCTGCTGGGCGAGGCTGAGCGCCACGATCTCGGCATGGGCGATGGACAAGCCGGAGGCGGTGACCTGGTTCACGCCCACCGCCACCACCCGCCGGGCCGCCTCGTCCAGCACCACCGCGGCAAACGGTCCGCCGCTGTCGTGCTCGATGTTCTGGGTGGCCAGGGCTATGGCCAGGCGCATGCCGGCCCGTGGCGAATCCAACGGCGCGCCCCACCGCTCGACGAAGCCGCCGACCCAGGCCGGCAACTCCAGCTCGCAGCGTGTCGCGAGGCCGCTCACCGCGCCACGGCGGTGGCTGCGCGCCCTGGCCGGCGCTGGCGCAGCGCCTCGTACAGGCACACCCCGGCCGCCACCGATACGTTGAGGCTCTCGATGGCCCCCGCCATCGGAATGCGCACGAGGAAATCACAGGATTCGCTGGTCAGGCGGCGCATGCCCCGCCCTTCGCTGCCCAGCACCAGCGCCAGCGGCCCGGAAAGATCCTGTTCGTAGAGTTCCCGCTCGGCGTCCTCGCTGGTTCCGACCAGCCAGATGCCGCGCTGCTTCAGGGTGCGCAGCACGCGCGCCAGGTTGGTGACCTGCAACACCGGCAACAGTTCGGAGGCGCCCGCGGAGGTCTTGCGCGCCGCCGTGGTGAGGCCGGCCGAGCGGTCACGCGTGATAATGACGGCGTGTGCTCCGGCCGCCTCCGCGGTGCGCAGGCAGGCCCCCAGGTTGTGCGGATCCTGCAAGCCATCGAGCACCAGCAGCAGGGGGTCGCCCTGCACCGCCTCCAGCAACGGTTCGAGGTCCGCCTCACCCAGCACCTCGTCGCGCACTTCCGCGATGATGTCCTGGTGGCGCTCGATGCCCGCAAGCTGGTCCAGCCGGTCACGCCGCTCCACCACCACCTCGATGCCGGCGTCGCCGGCCATCAGCGCCAGGTCCCGCACGCGCTGGTTGCCGGATTCCTCGGCCACCCGGATGCGTCGGATCGCGCCGGCATTCGCCTTGAGCGCTGCCGCCACCGGCTGGATGCCGGCCAGGATCGATTCACGTCGTGCCTTCATTCACTCCACCAGTTCAAAATCGATCTTGCGCTCCGCCACGTTGACCGCCGCGACCTTGACCCGCAGCCGGTCGGCCAGCTGGAACACGCGCCGCCGGCGCTCCCCGGTCAGCCGGTGGGCTACCGGGTCGAAATGATAATAATCATTGGGCAGGCCTGTCACGTGCAGCAGGCCGCTGACATTGCCGTAGTCCAGTTCCACGAACAGCCCGAACGAAGTGACGCCGGCGACCATGCCGTCGAATGCCTCGCCGACGTGCCGCTCCATGTAAATGCACTTGAGGCGCTCGTCCACATCGCGCTCGGCCTCCTCGGCCCGCCGCGCGCGCTCGGAACAGAGCTGGCTCAGGTGCTCCATCTGCGCGGCGCCATAGGTGAATTCCGTCGGCTTGCCGCGCGCCAGCTGGTGGTGGATCGCGCGGTGCACCAGCAAATCGGGGTAGCGGCGGATCGGCGAGGTGAAATGGGCATAGGCTTCCAGCGCGAGGCCGAAGTGGCCCTGGTTGCCGGGCTGATAGACCGCCAGGCTCTGCGAGCGCAGCAGGACCTCCATGATGAGCCGCTCGTCGGGCCGGCCGCGGGCCTGCTCCACGATGCGCTCGAAATCGCGCGGTTGCGGATGATCGCGCCAGGTCACGCGAATGCCCTGCCCCTGCAGGAACTGCGCCAGGCTCTCGACCTTCAGCGCGGGCGGCGGCGCGTGCACCCGGAACGGCGCCGCCAGGCGGTGGCGCAGCAGGAAGCGGGCCGCCTCCACGTTGGCCAGGATCATGCACTCCTCGATGATGCGGTGCGCGTCGTTGCGCTGCACCGGCAGCAGGGCATCGACGTAGCCCTCCGCGTCGAAACCGAACCGGACCTCGGAGGATTCAAAATCGATCGCCCCCCGCTTCAGGCGCGCGCGACGCAGGGCCCGGTACAGCGCATGCAGGTCGTCGAGGTTGCGGGTGATGGCGCGCTCGCCTCCGTGGCGCTCGAGTTGCCCCTGCTCCAGGTAGCGCCCTACCTGCCCGTAGGTGAGGCGTGCGCTGGAACGCATGACGCCGGCCACGAACCGGGAACGCGTCACCCGCCCCTCATCATTGACCGACATGTCGCAGGCCAGGCACAGACGGTCCTGGTCGGGCTTCAGCGAGCAGAGCCCGTTGGACAGGACTTCCGGCAGCATCGGGATCACGCGATTCGGAAAATAGACCGAGGTCGCCCGCAGCAGGGCTTCCTCGTCAAGCCGGCTGCCGGGCTGCACGTAACTGGCGACGTCCGCGATGGCCACCACCAGCCGCCAACCGCCCCGATTGCGACGGGCGTACACCGCATCGTCGAAATCCCGGGCATCCGGGCCGTCGATGGTCACCAGCGGCAAGTCCCGCAGATCCTGGCGGCCCGCGTACAGGCGCTCCGGCACCCGGGTGCCGAACCGCTCCGCCTCGGCCTCGATGCCGCCCGGCCACGCGTGGGGCAGCCCGAAGTCGCGGATGGCGATCTCGGTGGCCATGCCGGGGGCCGAGGCCTGGCCCAGCACCTCGGTGATCCGGCCGACCGGTGCCTGGCTGGTGCTCGGCTGGCCGACAATGGCCGCGACCACCACGTCGCCCGGCCGCGCCTTGCCTGCCTGGCCGGGCGGTATGAGCACGTCCTGGGCAATGCGACGATTGTCAGGCACCACGAACCCCACGCCGCTTTCTTCCACGTAGCGTCCCACGATGGCCTCGTGCGCCCGCTGCAGAACCTCGCGCACCGCGCCCTCCCGCCGCCCGCGCGAATCGACCCCGACCACGCTGGCGAGCACCCGGTCCCCATGCAATACGCCGCGCATCTGCCGGGGTGACAGGTACAGGTCCTCCTCGCCATCCTCCAGCACCACGAATCCATAGCCGTCGGGATGTCCGCTGACGCGCCCGGCCAACAGGTCCATCCGCTTCACGAGACCATAGGCGCCGCGCCGGTTCCGGATGAGCTGGCCGGCATTGACCATGGCCTGCAGGCGGCGGCGCAGGATTTCGCCCGCGTCCTCGCCCGTGACCTTCAGCGCGGTGGCGATCTCGCGCCGGGCCATGGGCTGTCCGCGCTGCTCCATGAGCGCCAGGATGGCATCGCGCCCGGGGGCACTCGCCATGATCCGGCCGCGTCCGCGGCCGCTTCGGGTGGAGGTCTTTTTTCGTGGCATGCGGGAGGTTTCCCGTGCTCCAGAGGCTCGCGCCTATTGTACCCTCAACCGCCCGTCAGGCTTGGGAATCCGGTTGACAGGCCGGGGGCGAATGGTTAGAGTGCGCTGCGGTCCGGCGGCGGGGTTGTCGCGGGGCCAAACAGGCCGGAGCGACTCCGCTCCGACCCGCCTGCCGAGGTGGCGGAATTGGTAGACGCGCTGGCTTCAGGTGCCAGTGAGCATTTAGCTCGTGGAGGTTCAAGTCCTCTCCTCGGCACCATCATCCCTCTTCCGATGCACTGCAGCTCGCGCTGCCAGGGCTTTGTTGCTCAGGCCTCCAGCGGGTGCCGCAGGATGATGTTGTCGTTGCGGTCCGGGCCCGTTGAAATGATGTGCACGGGCACCCCGGTGAGCTCCTCCATGGCGCGCAGGTAGTCGCGCGCGGCCACGGGCAGCGCCTCGACGTCGCGGGCACCGAGGGTGGCCTCCCGCCAGCCGGGGAACGTCCGGTACACGGGTTCCAGCCGCTCCCAGTCGTCCGGGTTGGTGGGCGGCGTGTCCACCTCGACGCCATCGAAGCGGTAGGCCGTGCAGACCTTCACCTCCTCGAAGCCGTCCAGCACATCGAGCTTGGTCACGCAGAAGCCGCTCAGGCCGTTCAAGCGCGCCGCGCGACGCAGCGCCACCGCATCCAGCCACCCGCAACGGCGCGGCCGCCCCGTGGTGGCGCCGAATTCGGCGCCCACCTCCGCGATCCGGGCGCCGATATCGTCGAACAGCTCGGTGGGAAACGGCCCGCCGCCGACCCGGGTGGTGTAGGCCTTGGTGATGCCCAGCACGTAGTCGATCGCGTCCGGCCCGACCCCGGCGCCGGTGCACACCCCGCCGACGGTCGTATTGGACGAGGTGACGTACGGATAGGTGCCGTGGTCGATATCCAGCAAGGCGCCCTGCGCGCCCTCGAACAGGATGCGCTTCCCGGCCGCCCGCAGCCGGTGCAAGGTGCCGCTGACGTCGCCCACGAGGCCCGCAAACTGGGCCGTCAACTGCAGCAACTCATCCAGCGTCCGGCCGACGTCCAGTGCCGCCTCGCCGTAGCGGTTCACCAGCACGAAGTTGTGGTAGTCCATCACCGCGCCCAGCTTGTCCGCGAGCCGCTCGGCATTGAGCAGGTCCGCGACGCGGATGCCGCGCCGCGAGGCCTTGTCTTCGTAGGCCGGGCCGATGCCCCGGCAGGTGGTGCCGATCGCCTTGTGGCCACGCGCCTGCTCGCGGGCCCGATCGAGTATCACGTGGTAGGGCATGATGACCGGGCAGGCGGGCGAAATCATGAGCCGTGAACGGACCTCTACCTCACGCCGTTCCAGTGCGTCCACCTCGGCCCCGAGCGCCTCCAGTGACAGCACCACGCCGTTGCCGATCAGACACTGCACGCCGGGCTGCATGATGCCGGCGGGAATCAGGTGCAGTACCGTCTTGTCACCGTCGATGACCAGCGTGTGGCCGGCGTTGTGCCCGCCCTGGAAGCGCACCACCGCGTCCATCTCGCGGCTCAGCAGATCGACGATCTTGCCCTTGCCCTCGTCCCCCCACTGGGTGCCGAGCACGACGATGCTTTGACTCATGTCTGCCTCTCGAAGCGCGGCGCTCAGTGCAGCAATTGCAACAGGATGGCGCCGGCCAGCATGAAGGTGACGCCCACCCACCGGATGGCGCGCGGGCCCAGCCGGGCGGCGTCCTGCATCATCTTCAGCCAGGTTCCGGGGGACACCGTCGGCAGCAGGCCTTCCAGAATCAGCACCAGCGCCAACGCAGTCAGCAGGTCATGCGCCATTCCCGCTCCCCCAGGACCCGCGCCAACGCGTCAGTCGCTACCGGAGCGATACTGGTCGAAATACTCGAAGAAGTCCGAACCGGGATCGAGCACCAGCACGTCCTCGCGGCCCCGGAAGGCGTTGCCGTATGCCTGCAGGCTGCGGTAGAAGGCATAGAATTCCTCGTCCGCGCCGTAAGCCTCGGCATAGATCGCGGTCGCCCGGGCATCACCCTCGCCGCGGGTGCGTTGCCCGTCCCGCTCGGCGTTGGCCAGGATCACCTGCACCTGCCGGTCGGCATTGGCGCGGATCCGCTCGGATTCCTCGCGACCTTCGAAGCGCAACAGGTTGGCTTCCTTCTGGCGATCGGTCGCCATGCGGCGGAACACCGATTCGCGGACGTCATCGGGCAACTCGATGCTCTTGATCCGCACGTCCACCACGTCGATGCCGAATTCGGCGGTCGCCCGGTTGGCGGCCTCCGCGATGGCCACCATGATGTTCACGCGCTCCTCGGAGACCACCTCGACCAGCGTGCGGCTGGCAATCTGGTTGCGCATGCCGTCGCGAATGATCTGCTCCAGGCGGTTGAGCGCGGCGCGCTCGTTGCCCTGCGTGGAGATGTAGAACTGCGAAACGTCGCTGATGCGCCACTTGACGAAGGAGTCCACGTTCACGAACTTCTGCTCGGAGGTGAGCATGCGCTCCGAGGCCGTGTCCAGGGTGAGGATGCGCCGGTCGAACTTGCGCACGTTGTTGACGAACGGGAGCTTGAAATGCAGCCCCGGCATGTAATCCATGCGTACGATCTTGCCCAGCTGGAAGCGAATCGCGTACTCGGTCTCGTTGACGGTGAACACGCTGGCCAGGCCGAGACCGCCCAGCACCACGAGTACCAGTAGCAGCAGTCGGTTGCTCATCGCCGCCCCTCCCGCGCACTATTGCGCCCGGTGCCGACGCCCCGCTCGTCCGGCCCGGCGCCTTCGGGCACCACCACCGGCGGCATGTTCGGCATGGACCCCGCCGCGCCCCCCAACTGGTTGAGCGGCAGGTACAGCACGTTGCCGCTGGCATCCACGTCGAGCAGTATCTTGCTGACGCGCGCCAGCACGCTTTCCATGGTTTGCAGGTACAGGCGTTTACGGGTCACCTCCGGCGCCTGCCGGTATTCCGACAACAGCAGGCTGAAGCGATCGGCTTCACCGTTGGCCAGGGCCACGGTGGCGTCGCGGTACCCCTCGGCCTCCTGCACGATGCGCGCGGCAGCGCCCCTGGCCTCCGGGATCACGCTGTTGGCGTGCACCTGCGCTTCCTCGATGAAGCGCTCGCGATCCTCGCGGGCCTTGTTCACGTCCTCGAACGCGGCCAGCACCTGGGTCGGCGCCGTGGATGACTCGAGGTTGAACTTGGTGATCTGGATGCCGCTCTCGTAGCGGTCGAGGGTTTCCTGCAGCACCTGCTCGGTCTGCACGCCGACGCGTTCCCGTCCCGCGCCGCTGAGGATGAAATCCAGCCCGTTGGTGCCGACCGATTCGCGCAGTGCGCTCTCCGCCGCCTCGCGCAGGGTCAGTTCCGGGTCGCGCACCTTGAACAGGAACCACTCGGCATTGTTCACCCGGTACTGCACCGAGTAGTTCAGATCGACGATATTTTCGTCCTCGCTCAGCATTTGCCCGCGGTTTTCCATCGAGCGGACATTGCTGATGTTGACCTTGGTCAGCGCCTCGATCGGGCGCGGCAGGGTGAGGTTGATGCCCGGCGGCAGGGTGCGCGAATACTTGCCGAACCGCAACACCACGCCTCGCTCGGCCTCGTCGATGATGTGCACCGCGTCCCAGGCCACCCAGAACAGCAGCAACAAACTGATCAGGGATATGATGCCTCCGGAACCCGCGCCGGAGTCCTCTCCGCGACCGCCACCGCCGCCGAACAGCCCGCGGAAGCGGTTGCCGATGTTTCGAAACACGTCGTCCAGATCGGGGGGTTGCTGATTACCTGACCGCCAGGGATCCTTGCCTCCCTGTCCGGGTTCTTTCCAGGGCATAACGCTCTCCTGCTTGCCAATGCCGTGCGGCGCCCGCGCCAACCACTAGCTTGGGGTTGCCCGGCGGGTGATTCAAGCGCACCGGCCGGCCCGCAGACATATTTTATCGTGAAATGACCGCGTGCTCGCCGCTTTTTGCCGCGGCGGCCTCGCCGGGTGGGGCCGGCGCGGCCAGCAACTGCTCCCGTGCCATGATGCCGGCTGCGCCCGGCTCCCGCGCCAGGCGCTCGGCAGCCCGCCGCGGCATCTCGATGTGCAAACGCCATGACCCATCCGGCGCGACGCGCTCCTCGGCCACTGCGCCGATGTCGAACAGCCGCGCGCGCAGCCGTGCATCGGCGCCGCGCACCGTAATCCAGCAGTCCACGCGATGTCCGGTGAGGCGCTCGTCGATGGCCGCGCCCAGCGCTTCCAGGCCAATGCCCTCCAGGGCCGAAACGGAAATCCGTGCCACCTGGCCGTCGGCGTCCCGCTGCACTTCGGCGGGCTGCCCCGTGCGATCGATCTTGTTGTAGACGCGGATGGCGGGGATCGCCCCGGCGCCGATGGTCTCGAGCACCTGCTCGACCTCCTCGCGGCGCTCGGCATGGAACGGGTCGGAGGCGTCGATCACGTGCAGCAGCAGGTCGGCCTCGCGGGTTTCCAGCAGGGTGGCACGGAATGCCGCGATCAGTTCCGGCGGCAGTTCGCTGACGAAACCGACCGTGTCGGCCAGCAGGATCTTGCCGTCCGGATGGTCCACCAGCTGGCGTACCGTCGGGTCGAGGGTGGCGAACTGCATGTCGCGGGTGTCCACCTCGGCGCGGGTCAGCGCGTTGAACAGGGTGGACTTGCCGGCATTGGTATAACCCACCAGGGCCACCGTCTGCACCTCCCGCCGCTGCCGCTTGCGCCGGCTCTGGGCACGCTGCCGGCCGACCTTGTCCAGCCGGCTGCGCAGGGTGCGGATGCGCTGGCCCACCAGGCGGCGGTCCGTCTCCAGCTGGGTTTCACCCGGGCCCCGCAGCCCGATGCCGCCCTTCTGCCGCTCCAGGTGCGTCCAGCCACGGACCAGGCGGGTGGAAAGGTGGCGCAACTGCGCCAGCTCGACCTGCAGCCGGCCCTCGTAGCTGCGGGCGCGCTGGGCGAAGATGTCCAGGATCAGGGTCGTGCGGTCGAGAACCCGGCACTGGCATTGCCGTTCGATGTTGCGCTCCTGTACGGCGCTCAGCGGGCGGCTGACCAGCACCAGCCCGGCGTCGGTCTGCTCGATGCAGGCCGTCAGTTCGTCGATCTTGCCGCGGCCCACGAAGAAGGTGGGATCGGGCCGGTCGCGGGGTGCGGTCAGGACCGCCGCCACCTCCACGCCGGCGGAGCGCGCCAGATCCTTGAATTCCTCGATGGCATCCGGTCCGGTGTCCGCGAAAACCGGGTGCAGTATGACGGCGCGGTCGCCGCGCCCGGCCCGCTCAAACAAAGGCGCGCCTACTCGCCATCCTCTTCGGACACCCTCACGCTCCGTGCCGGAACGACGGTCGAAATGGCGTGCTTGTAAATCATCTGGCTGACCGAATTCTTGAGCAGCACCACGAACTGGTCGAACGACTCGATCTGGCCCTGCAGCTTGATGCCGTTGACCAGGTACACGGACACCGGCACCCGTTCACGACGAAGCGCATTCAGGAAAGGCTCCTGCAATGATTGACCCTTTGGCATGTCCATGCTCCTTTATCTTATTTTTACTGCCCGTGGCAGTACGGAATCAATGGGTCCTCATGCCTGCGAATTCAAGAACTTCCCGACCGCGGCACACACCCTTGCCTGCATTCCTTCCGCAGCCGAATCATACCACAGGCAGCCTTTTTCCTTGCGCAACCAGGTCAATTGCCGCTTGGCCAGTTGCCTTGTGGCGGCAATCGCCCGCGCCTGCCATTCCGAACCGTCCAGGCGCCCCTCCAGCCAGTCCCAGGCCTGGCGGTAACCCACCGCCCGCATGGCCGGCAGCCGCGCATGCAGGTCGCCGCGGGCATGCAACCTTCGGACCTCGTCGACGAAGCCCGCCGTCAGCATGGCCCGAAAGCGCTGCTCGATCCGGCGGTGCAACTCGGACCTGGGCTGCGGACAGACCACCAGTTTGAGCACGCGGTAGCGCAGGGCTTCGCGAGACGCTTTCGCCTGCAGCTCGCTCAGGGGCTGGCCGGTCAGCCGCACCACCTCCAGCGCCCGCTGAATCCGCTGCGGATCATTCGGGTCGATCCTGGCCGCCGCCACCGGGTCCAGCGCCGCCAGCCGGGCGTGCATCGCACCCCAGCCCAGCTCGGACGCCTCCTCCTCCAGTTGCGCTCGGATGCCCGGATCGGCCTCGGGCAGCCGGGACAACCCTGCCTCCAGCGCGCGGAAATAGAGCATGGTGCCACCGACCAGCAGCGGCACCCGGCCCGCCGCGGTGATGCGCTGCATCTCGCGCAGGGCATCCGCGCGAAACGCGGCGGCGGAGTACGATTCGGCAGGGTCCCGAATATCGATCAGGCGATGCGGCGCGCGCTGCAGGGTCGCGGCATCGGGCTTGGCGGTACCGATGTCCATATCGCGGTAGACCAGCGCCGAGTCGACACTGATGATGTCGAGCGGGAACGCTTCATGCAGCGCGATCGCCAGCCCGGTCTTGCCGGACGCGGTCGGCCCCATCAGGAAAACGGCCGCCGGCGACTCCGTGTTGCGGGCCATCGCGCCCAGCCCCGCCCGCCTCAGCGGCCGCGCTGGAACAGGCGGTCCAGCCCCTGCAGGTCGAGCTGCACCCAGGTCGGCCGTCCATGGCTGCACTGGGCGGCACGTTCGGTGCGCTCCATGTCCCGCAGCAGGGCATTCATCTCTGCCACCTCCAGGCGCCGGTGGGCGCGCACGGAGGCATGGCAGGCCATGCTGGACAGCACTTCGTCCACCGCCGACTCCAGCCGCCGGCTGGCGCCGTGCCGTTCCAGTTCGCCCAGCACGTCGCGCAGCAACTCGGGCAGGTCCGCCGCCTGCAGCAGGGTGGGCACCCCGCGGATGACGACCGACTCGGGGCCGGCCCGCTCGCACTCCAGGCCCAGCTCCGCCAACTGCGCCGCGCGCTGCTCGACCGCCTCGGCCTCGCGCTCGGAAACCGGCACCGGCAGGGGCACCAGCAGCCGCTGGCTGCGGATGCCCTGCCCCCCCACTCCTGCCTTGAGGCGCTCGTAGGTGATGCGCTCGTGCGCCGCGTGCATGTCCACCAGGACCAATCCCTGCCGGTTCTGGGCCAGGATGTAGATGCCGTGCAATTGCGCCAGCGCATAGCCCAGGGGCGGCACCTCCCCGTCCTCCCCGCCCGGCGCGGCGCTAACGGGTGGCGACGTGGAGGGCTGGGCGTACCCGGCCACCTGTTCGCGCAGCGCCATGGGAATCGCGACCGGGGCGCTGCCCATATCCATCCCGGTCCCGGCGCCGTCCACGGCGCTGCCCGGGCGCAACGCCCCGGCGCCCGCGCCACTCTCCGCCAGTGCCCGGTGCAGCACCGAATACAGGAAGTCATGCACCGCCCGCGCCTCCCGGAAGCGCACCTCGTGCTTTTGCGGGTGCACGTTGACGTCGACCGCCGTGGGCGGCAGCTCTAGGAACAGCACGAACGCCGGGTGGCGGCCGTGGAACAGCACGTCCCGGAATGCCTGCCGCACCGCGTGCGCCACCACGCGGTCACGCACCATGCGGCCATTGACGAAGAAGAACTGCCGGTCGGCCTGTGCGCGATTGAAGCGCGGCTCCGCCACCCAGCCGGTCAGCGACAGGGGCCCGCGCTGCTCATCGAGTTCCATGGCGTGCGCCAGGAATTCCCGGCCGAACAGGCTCGCCAGGCGCGCGGCGGCCTCCTCGGCGGTCCGCGCCGGCGCCAGGCTGCGCACCACGCGCCCGTCGTGCCGCAACTCGAAACGCACATCGAAGCGTGCCAGCGCCAGCCGGCGCAGCAACTCGTCGATGTGTCCGAACTCGGTACGCTCGGTGCGCAGGAAACTGCGGCGGGCGGGCACGTTGTAGAACAGGTCGCGCACCTCCACCCGGGTGCCGATCTCGCCGGCGGCGGGTGCCGGCCCGTCGATCGAGCCGCCCTCGGCCCGCAGCTCCCAGGCATGTTCGTCATCCGCGCTGCGCGTGGCAAGCCGCAGCCGGCTGACGGCCGCGATGCTGGGCAGCGCCTCGCCCCGGAAGCCCAGCGTGGCCACCGCCTCCAGGTCCTGCAGCGTGCTGATCTTGCTGGTGGCGTGGCGCGTAAGCGCCAGCACCAGCTCCTCGCGGGCCATGCCGGCGCCGTCATCCATCACGCGGATCAGGCGTTTGCCGCCCTTCTCCAACGTGACCACGATGTCGCTCGCGCCCGCGTCCAGGCTGTTTTCCACCAGTTCCTTGACCACCGAGGCGGGCCGCTCCACCACCTCCCCGGCGGCGATCTGGTTGATCAGGTTCTCAGGCAGCAGGCGAATGGGCATCGGCGCAGGCGCGGCTGGCGTCGGGTCAGCGTCAATGATAAACGAAGGCCGGGGACCGCGCAGGGCGACGCGGGCCGGTGAATCGTGGGGTGCGCGGGGCTGCGGTTCAGCCGGTGGGAATCACCAGCTCGGTGCCGACCAGGATGCGGTCTCCGCTGCCGCTGATGTTGTTGGCGCGGCGCAGGCTGTTCAGGCTGACCTGGTAGCGCCGGGCAATGCCGTCCAGGGTGTCGCCACGGGCGACAATGTGACGCGCTGCGCCGCGGTTCGACGCCAGCCAGGTGCCGGGCGGCGGACGGCGGTGGAAATAGTTGCGGATGCCGTCGGCGATCGACTGGCTCATGCGCTGCTGGAACTCCCTCTGGGTCAGCCGCTTCTCTTCCTTGTGGTTGCTGATGAAGGCCGTCTCCACCAGCACCGAGGGCACGTCCGGGGACTTCAGCACCATGAAACTGGCCCGCCCCACGTGGTCCTTGTGGGTCTTGCCGTTGCGCGCCAGCGCGGCCAGGATACTTTCCGCCACCTCGTTGCTGGCGCCCATGGTGGCGCTCTGGGACAGGTCCAGCAACACCGAGGCCAGCATGTCGTCCTTCTCGTTGAGCTTGACCCCGCCCACCAGGTCCGAACGGTTTTCGCTGTCCGCGATCAGGCGAGCGTATTCACTGCTGGCGCCGCGGCGCGAGAGCACGAACACCGAGCTGCCCTCCACCCGAGCGTCGCGGAATGCGTCGGCGTGGATCGAGACGAACAGGTCGGCCCTGGCTCGTCGCGCCTTCTCATAGCGGTCGCGCAGCGCGATGTAGTAATCGCCGTCGCGGACCAGGTAGCCGCGCATGCCCGGCTCGGCGTCGATCTTCGCCTTCAGCACGCGTGCAATTTGCAGCACCACGTCCTTCTCCCGGGTGCGCCGGGGCCCAGTGGCGCCGGGGTCCTCCCCACCGTGACCCGCATCGATGGCGATCAGCACGTCTCGGTTCGGCTGCTGCACGTCGGCCACGGTCTTCACCGCCTCTGGCGACGGGCTGCTGGCGTCGTACAGGTCGACCACCAGGCGGTGCCCATACTGCCCGGTCGGCTCGAGCAGGAAACTCTTGAGCTTGGCCTGGCGTTCGAGGTCCAGCACGATGCGCAGGGTGGCGGGCTTCGGCGTGCCCTGGCGCACGCCCTGGATGATGCCGGCGTGTTCGGGGTCGAGCTGCAGGCGGGTCGCAACGCGGCCCGCGTCGAGGTCGATGACCACCCGGTGCGGGCGGTCCAGGGTGAACAGGCGGTATTCGGAAGCCTCGCTCAGGTCGAGCACGGCGCGTGTTTTCTCGGGATCGGCCCAGACGCGGAAGCCACTTACCTCGGCCGACCAGACGGCCAGCGGATGGCAGAGGACCAGAGCCATGATGACGCGGCGTAATGCCATGCGACGCTTCAACCTCCCTGTTGCACGCATAATGATGAATTGCTTTTCCGGAAAAAGCAACAGTTTTACTTTTAAAACCGTTGGATATATGCGTTAGCTAGAACAGCTATTTGATAAGCTCGGCAAGTATCTGAAGCAAACCCCGCCCGGACTCGGAATGCGCGTCAAAGGCGAGGCTGCGCACCCGGCCGGCATGTTCCAGGTGGATACTGAGGTCGGCGGCGGGCAGCTGGTCACCGCCCCGTTCCGGCCACTCCACCAGCAGCAGGGTGCGGTCATCCAGCAGATCCGGGATGCCGAGAAATTCCAGCTCGCCCGGGTCCCCGATCCGGTACAGGTCCAGGTGCAGGACGCGCAGGGAGGGCAATTCGTAATGCTCGAGGAGACCGTAGGTCGGGCTCTTCACGCGGCCCGCGTGACCGAGCGCCTGGATCAACGCCCTGGCCAGCGTGGTTTTACCGGCCCCCAACTCCCCGTGCAGGTAGACCACGAGTGGCGTTCGGATGGACGGGGCCAGTCCTCGCGCGAGACGCTGCAGGGCCGCCTCGTCGCAAACATGCCCGGCCGGTCGCTCAGCCATCGCGCAGCGCCTCGCTCAGGGGTTGAGCACGCGGGGCAAGCGACGGGTGATGTCGCCGGCCAGCAGGCCCCGCTCCCCACAGGCCTCGGCCGCCAGGTCCCCGGCAGCGGCATGGGCGGCCACCGCCGCCATGGCCGCCGGCATCGGCTCCAGGCCCTGCGCCAGCAACGCGGCCACGACGCCGGTCAGCACGTCGCCGGTGCCCGCGGTCGCCATGCCGGGGTTGCCGAGCGAACAGATGCCGTATCGGCCGGTGGGGTCGGCAACCACGGTGCCGCAGCCTTTCAGAGCGATGGTGGCGTGCCGGCGGCGCGCCAGCTCCAGCGCCGCCGCGACCCGGTCGGCCTGCACCTCTGCCGTCTCGCAGGCCAGCAGCCGCGCCGCCTCGGCCGGGTGCGGCGTCAGGATCCAATGGTCCCGCTCGAGTTCCGAGCCGGCCAACAGGTTGAGGCCATCCGCATCGACCACCAGCGGCAGGGGCGAGTCGATGCAGGCCGCCCACAATGACCGCGACCACTCCTGCTGCCCCAGCCCGGGCCCCAGCGCGATGACGGTGGCGCGCTGCAACAGGGCTTGCAGAGCATCCCCGTCCGCAGCCGCGTGCACCATCAGCTCCGGACGCCCGAGATGGACCGCTGCCGCATGGGTCGGATGCGTCGCCACCGACACCAGGCCCGCGCCCGCGCGCAGGGCGGCCTCGCCGCACAGCCGCGGGGCGCCGCCCATGCCCTCGATGCCGCCGGCCACCAGCACATGACCGAAATGCCCCTTGTGGGCATTGCGCGCCCTGCGCTGCAGTGTTTGAACAATAATATATTCACGAATCAAAGTGCCGCTGTCAGCGATGGCCTGGTGCATCTCGAACGGCGTCTGCAGCGTCTCGAAACGCACCTCCCCGGCGTGGTCCGGGCCGTCGGCCGTGTACAAACCACGCTTCTGGCCGATGAAACTGACGCTCACGTCCGCCTCGACGGCGCACCCCATGGGTGTGCCGGTGTCGGCGTTCAGCCCCGAGGGGACGTCGACCGCCAGGCACGGCCAGGGCTGGCGGTTGACCCATTCCACCGCCTCCCGATAGCGCCCCCCCACCTCGCGGTCAAGGCCGGTACCGAGCATGGCATCGATCACCAGGTCGAAATCGGACCCGCTGTCCGGCGGCCACGGGTGCACCGCCCCGCCCTCGCCTTGCCAATCCTGCGCGGCCTGCGCCGCGTCACCGCTGAGTTCCGCCGGGGGCTTGAGCGCCACCAGGTGCACGTCGATGCCTGCCGCCGCCGCCAGCCGGGCGGCGACGTAACCGTCGCCACCGTTGTTGCCGCCCCCGCACAGCACCAGCCAGCGCCGGGCCGCCGGAAAGCGCTCGCGCGCCACCTTCACCACCGCCTCCCCGGCGCGCGTCATCAGCGTGTAGCCGGCAATGCCGTGGGTTTCGATGGCGAGGGCGTCCAGTTGGCGCACCTGCGCGGCGGTATACAATCTCACCGTGGGTCCCGTCATGCGATGATTATAGCCGTGAACGAAGGGCGCAAAATTGATCTGGATGAGCGGGCCCTCGCGCGCCTGGGGGACGACATCAAAGGCTGGGGCATGGCGCTGGGCTTCCAGCAAATCGGCATTGCGGACACCGAACTCGCCGCCCATGAGGCACATCTCGAGCGCTGGCTCAGTGAGGGCTTTCATGGCGAGATGGCCTACATGGCCCGCCACGGCACCCGCCGCAGCCGCCCGGCAGCGCTGGTGGCGGGCACCATCCGGGTGATCACCGCGCGCATGGACTACCTGCCGCCCGCCGCGCGGCCGCTAGAAGAGGTGCTCGCAGAACCCGAGACCGGGGTGGTGTCGCGCTACGCGCTCGGCCGCGACTACCACAAGGTATTGCGCCGGCGCCTGCAAACCCTGGCGCGGCGCATCGAGGAGCGCACCGGCCCGTTCGGCTACCGCGTGTTCGTCGACTCGGCGCCGGTGCTGGAGAAGGCGCTGGCCGAGAAGGCCGGCCTCGGCTGGATCGGCAAGCACACCAACCTGCTGAACCGCGAGGCCGGCAGCTGGTTTTTCCTCGGCGAGATTTATACGGACCTGCCGCTGCCGGTCGATGCGCCCGCGCCCGAGCACTGCGGAACCTGCACACGCTGCATCGACGCCTGCCCGACCGGCGCCATCGTCGCGCCCTACCGGCTGGACGCGCGGCGCTGCATCTCCTATCTCACGATCGAGCTGCGGGGCAGCATCCCGGAACCACTGCGACCATTGCTGGGCAACCGGATCTACGGCTGCGACGACTGCCAGGCCGTGTGCCCCTGGAACCGCTATGCGAAACCGACCGCGGAACCCGACTTTGCGCCCCGCCACGACCTCGATTCGCCGGCGCTCGTCACCCTGTTCGCCTGGGACGAACCCGAATTCCTCAGCCGCACGGAGGGCAGCGCGATCCGGCGCATCGGCCACGACTGCTGGCTGCGCAACATCGCGGTGGCGCTCGGCAACGCCCCGACCAGCGCGGCCGTCATCGATGCGCTGCGGAGCCGCGCCGCGCACCGCTCCACACTGGTGCGCGAACACGTGCGCTGGGCGCTGGCGCAGCACGGGCTGGAGGCCTGAGGCCGGAGTTCGCCGGCCACGGGTCGCTATGGTATTCTGCGCGCCATCCCTTCGCACCGGGTCGTGAAACGGAAAAGCCCCCCATGACGCTCACCGACAGGCTGCAATCCATGCGCACCACCGGCGGGCCCGCCCGCACGGCCGGCCTGCCGGACGCCCTCATCGCCGAGTTCGCCGCGCGCGACCCGCAACTGGCCGCCGCGGTCGAGGCCGCGCACGAGCAGTTCCTGGCGCTGGGCGAGGAGCGGCCCGATTTCCTGCAACTGGACGAGGAAGAGCAGGTCCGGCAAGCGCAGCAAGGTTTCATCAATTTCTACAACGAGGACGCCGTCAACCCGTATGTCAGCCTGGCCGCCCGCGGACCCTGGCTGGTCACGCTCAAGGGAGCGGTCATCTACGACTGCGGCGGCTACGGCATGCTCGGCTTCGGCCACGCGCCGCCCGGGGTGCTCGAGGCCATGAGCCGCCCGCACGTGATGGCGAACATCATGACCCCCAGCCTGAGCCATNNGAGATCGGTCACGCCCGCGACGGCCGCCCTTTCGAGCACTTCATCTGCCTCAACAGCGGCTCGGAAGCGGTCTCCATGGCGGCCCGCATTTCCGACGTCAATGCCAAGCTACAAACCGACCCCGGCGGCGAGCATGCCAACCAGCCGATCCGCATCCTGGGCCTGAAGGACGCGTTTCACGGCCGCACCGACCGGCCGGCCCGCTTCTCGGATTCCACCCGCCAGACCTATTGCCGCCACCTGGCCAGTTTTCGCGACCAGGACCAGCTCATCACCGTCGAGCCCAACAACCTCGAGCAACTGCAGCAGGTGTTCGATTACGCGGCCGGCAACCGGGTCTTCATCGAGGCATTCTTCATGGAGCCGGTGATGGGCGAAGGCAACCCGGGGCTGGCCATCTCGCCCGAGTTCTACGCGCTGGCGCGCGAACTGACCCGCGCCCACGGATCGGTGTTCCTGGTGGACTCCATCCAGGCCGGCCTGCGGGCACACGGCGTTTTGTCGGTATGCGATTACCCGGGATTCGAGTCCCTGGACGCGCCGGACATGGAAACCTATTCCAAAGCCCTCAACGCGGGCCAGTACCCACTGTCGGTGCTGGCCCTGACCGATCACGCCGCAGAACTGTATCGCAAGGGTATCTACGGCAACACCATGACCAGCAACCCGCGCGCGCTGGACGTGGCGGTGGCGGTGCTGAACGGACTGACCCCGGAACTCCGCCGCAACGTGGTGGAACGCGGCCGGGAGCTGGTCGCCAAGCTGAGTGCACTGGCGCAGGAGCTGGAAGGCCGCATCACCGGCGTGCAGGGCACCGGCCTGCTGGTCAGCGCCGCGCTCGACAGCCGCCGCTACAAGTGTTTCGGCGCCGGCTCCACCGAGGAGTTCATGCGCATGGCCGGCATCAACGTCATCCACGGGGGCGAGAATTCGCTGCGCTACACGCCGCACTTCTACATGACCAGCCAAGAGGTCGATCTGCTGGTCGACGCCACGCGCGAGGCCCTGCTGAACGGACCGATCAAGGCCACCGCCAGCGAGGCGGCCTGATGGGCCACGGCGGCCTGCGAGGACTGCCGGGCGCCGCGTTCGCGGCGCTTTTGTTTTGCGGCGCCGCCGAGGGCCGCGAACTGCCCCAAGCGTTGGCCGATTATTTCCCCGGCCACACCGCCTGCGCGCTGCTGCTGGAACGCGATCGGCACCGCGAGCTGCGCATCGATTACGGCGGCGCGGCCTGCGATGAACCGCTGTCGCCCTGCTCCACCTTCAAGATTCCACACGCCCTGATCGGGCTGCAGACCGGCGCGCTCGACGGCGCGTCCCATACCCGGCGCTGGGACGGAACGGTCCATGCGCGCGGCGAACTCAACCAAGACCACGACCTGGCCTCGGCCATGCAGGATTCCGTGGTGTGGTATTTCCAGTCACTGGCGCGCGAGCTGGGCGAGGCCACCCTGCAAGCCTGGCTGGAGCGGCTCGACTACGGCAATCGCGACCTCTCCGGCGGCATCGATCGCTTCTGGCTGGACAGCAGCCTGCTGATCAGCACCCGCGCCCAGCTGGCACTGGTACAGGACCTGTGGCGCAGCGCCCTGCCCTTCGCAGCCGACCACCAGCAGCTGGTTCGCGAGCTGCTCGCCCAGGACAGCGCATTGCCGGGCGAACTGCACGGCAAAACCGGCAGTTGCCCCGGTGATCCCGATGCCGGGCGCCCCGCCCACGCCTGGTTCATCGGCTGGGTAGACTGGGACCGCCGGCGCGAGCGCAACCCGGCCACCAGCTGGTTCGCGGTCAGCATCACCGGCGACGAGGCCGACGGCCAGCGGGCGCGCAGCATGACGCTGCGGCTGCTGGCCGATTCACAACCCCCGGAGTAAGTCATGGCGCACCTGGACCCCCTGCCCCCCGAAACCCACCCCGAACTGGCCGCGGACTTCGCCATTTTCGAGAACATCCTCGGTTTTGTGCCCAACAGCCTGCTGACCATGCAGCGCCGGCCCGCCATGGTGAAAGCCTTCGGCGTCCTGACCCAGGCGGTGATGGACCCCGCCGGCGCCGTCGACCTCGGTTTCATGCGCCTGGGTGGCGCACTTCGCCAGCCGGGCCGCCGGGTGCCAGTACTGCGAAGCGCATTCCCTGGTGGCGGCCGGCATCCACGGCGTCAGCCAGGAGAAGCTCGACGCGGTGTGGGAGTATGCAAGCAGCCCGCTGTACAGCGACGCGGAGCGGGCCGCGCTGGATTTCGCCCTGGCGGCGGGCGCGGTTCCGAATGCCGTGGACGCGGAGCTGATGGAACGCCTGAAGCGCCACTGGAGCGAAGCGCAGATCGTGCAGATCCTCGGTGCGGTGTGCCTGTACGGGTTCCTCAACCGCTGGAACGACTCCATGGCCACCGACCTGGAGGAGGCGCCCCGCGCCATGGGCGAGCGGGTGCTGGCCAGGGGCGGCTGGGACGGCGGCAAGCACCTGCGATAAAAACCCGGGGACGGGCCGGAGAGATACCCGCCCCCGGGCTCGGCGCGGCCGGCATCGCGGCACGCCGGGTGGCGGCTCAGAGCAGCGACATGACGCGTTGCAGCATCAGCGGGGCCATCAGCAAGACACCCAGCAGGAAACCGCCGGCGAGCACGTTGCCGGCCACCGCAGCCGCCAGCGCCCAGGGAGAAATGGCCGGTTCGGCCTCGGCTGCGGAGGGTTTAGGCAGCGCCACCGCCTGCGCGGCGGGGGCCTCGCGGCCCGCGCGCAGGGTGGGTTCCCGTTCGAGATGGTGCGGGTGCAGCATGTCGCTTACTCCTGTCGTCACGGCCCCCATGAAAGCACGTGCGTTTCTCATTACCTGAGAACGGCCCGGCGCATTTCGGCGAGAAGCGCGTATGATGCCGGAGGGCAAGCCGAAGAGGAGCACACACCATGCGGTCGATCAGATACTGGCTGGCGGCCTTGGTGGCCGTCCCGGCCCTTGCAGGCGCGCAGGCGGGCCCGGAGGCCTGGGTCAGGGAGGCCTACGCGCCGCTGTGGCAGAACGCCTCCGCCGTCACCGCGGACATCGCGCCCGTCTACTATCACGATCCGGTGGCCTACCATCCGGCGGACGGCCGCTTTCAGCACGCCCGCCCCGGGCCGTGGCTGGAAGGGCTGCTGGCCGGCTGGGCGACCTCGGGTTGGGCCGGGAGCATGCTCGACGGCTACCGCCAGCAACGCATCAACGACCGGACCTGGGCCCTGACCATGCGCTGGCGCGACCGCTACCCGGGTGGCGCGGCCGAGCACAGCTGCGGTTGGTACCTGGCCGCGCGCGTGGACGGCGGCTGGAAGTTCACCGCGTACGCGCCGGTGGAATGCTCAGAGGTATTTTGAAGCGGTCGCCGCGGCCGCGGCGCGCACCGCATCGCGCAGGGATTCCGGCTCCAGCACCTCGGCTTCCGGACCGTAGCGCATGATGTCCATGGCCAGTTCCCGCGGATCGGAAAACGGCACTTCCAGCACCCAGCACCCGTCGGCATCGTAGGCGCCTGCCTGGTCCGGGTGCCATTCCTCGTCGGCCACCCAGCGGGACATCTCCGGCGTAAACCGGATGCGTGCCCTGTGGCGGGCGGGGCCCGAGAAGATACCGTAGGAGCGGTCGTAGTGCTCGGCCAGTTCCTCCGCACCCACCTCCTGCGCCGCC
>WVWV01000150.1:0-2450 GCA_011773845.1 Lysobacterales bacterium
GGCCGTGGGCCACTCGAGCCGGCGCGCCGTGCACACCCAAACACGGTGTTTTGCGAATCGCGACAGGGCGACCAGACCGGCCCGGAACGCCTGCCATGCCGGGCCCAGCAGCGGCAGCGGGTCCGGCGCCAGCGGCTCGGTGTCCATGGCCCTCACCAGCACTGCGTCGGCGTGGCCGTCCGGCGGCGGCACCCGGTCGCCGGGACGCTCCCGCAGCGCCGCCCACAGCCCACTCGCCAGCAGTCGCTCGCGCAGCTGCCCGCGCGGGATGTTTTCGATGGCGGCCTCGTCGGCGGCGGAGGCCTCTACGGACAGCGCTTCGGGAGCCGCGCCATCGGTCGCCACCACCACGGCTTGCAGCGACCGGCGGGGACCCATGCGAACCTCGCGCACCCGGCCGGTCACCGGCGAGATGAGCGCGACCTCGGGATGCCGCCGGTCGCGCATCACCGGCATGCCCGCCAGCACCCGGTCACCCACCGCGACCGCGGGCCGGGCCCGCAGGGAACCATAGTCGTCCGCGTACAGGGCGATACTGGCGACCGGCGGAGCCGCAGCCGAATCCAGCGCGATACCGCCGGCGCGCGGAAAGTCGATGCCGTGTTTGAGCGTGATGCGCATACCATTCGCCCCGGTGGTCACCTGCCGCGCGGGACACGCCCCACTGGTAGCAGATAGCGGCCGGTTGGGGGGTGATTTGCATCACCCAATCCAGCCGCCCGGCCAGAAACCGCTCGCTCGCTTGACCGACCGCCCTTTATTGTGTCCGCCAACCACCCCATCTGCTTGAGTAGAAGCCTTCTGTCGGGCGGTATGGCAGGGGAGGCGCGAGCGTGCGGGATCCGGTCGAACTCGAGGCATCCGATGCCCTGGTGCTGGTAGACGTGCAGCACGACTTTCTGCCGGGCGGCGCCCTGCCGGTACCGCTCGGCAACGAGGTGGTGCCCCCCCTCAACGGGTACATCGCCCTGTTCCGCTCGCGGGGCCTGCCCGTATTCGCAACCCGCGACTGGCATCCGCCGGACCACTGTTCGTTCGTCGGGCAGGGAGGACCGTGGCCACCGCACTGCGTGGCGGGCAGCGCGGGCGCGCGCTTCGCCGATGACCTCGCGCTTCCGGAAGACGTCACGATCATCTCCAAGGACACCGGCCGGGAGCAGAATACCTATTCCGGATTCGAAGACACCGACCTCGGCGCCAGGCTGCGGCGGCTTGGCGTCCGCCGCCTGTTCATCGGCGGGTTGGCCACCGACTATTGCGTGCTCAACACGGTGCGGGACGCCCTGCGGCTCGGATTTGGGGTGTTCTTGCTGGACGACGCGGTGCGCGCCGTCGACGTCGACCCGGGTGACGGGCGCCGCGCCCGCAAGACCATGCTCGAACTCGGCGCCCTGCCCCTCTCGCTCGGAGCGCTGCGCGCATGACCATCGCCCGCAACGCCCTGTTGACCGACCTGTACCAGCTCACGATGCTGGAGGCGTATTTCCATTACGGCATGGAGGAGCCGGCAGCCTTCGAATTCTTTGCCCGCAAGCTGCCCGACGGGCGCGGCTATCTGCTGGCCGCTGGCCTGGAGCAGGTGCTGGAATACCTCGAAAACCTGCGCTTCACCACCCGCGAGCTGGAGTGGGTGGCCCGCAGCGGTTTCTTCGCGAAAGGCTTTGCGGAGCGCCTCGCGGATCTCCGCTTCACCGGCGACGTGCACGCGATGCCGGAGGGTGCCGTGTTTTTCCCCGACGAGCCGATCCTGCGCGTGACCGCGCCCATGCCCGAGGCGCAACTGGTGGAGAGCCGCATCGTCAACCTGTTGCACTTCCAGACCCTGATCGCCACCAAGGCATCACGCTGTGTGCAGGCAGCGCCCGACAAATTGCTGGTGGATTTCGGCCTGCGCCGCGCCCACGGTGCCGAGGCCGGCCTGCTGGCAGCCCGCGCCGCCTACCTGGCGGGATTCGACGGCACCGCCACGGTCCAGGCCGGCGTGGAGTTCGGCATTCCGGTGTTCGGCACCATGGCGCACTCGTTCGTCCAGGCGCACGACGTCGAGGCGGAAGCGCTGGAGCACTTCGCCCGCGCCCAGCCCGCCAATGTCGTGCTGCTGATCGACACCTATGACACGGAGACGGCCGCGCACAAGGTGGTGGACCTGGCCGGGCGTCTGCGGGCCGACGGCATCACGGTCAAGGCAGTACGGTTGGACAGCGGCAATCTCGCCCGGCACGCGCGGCGGGTGCGAAAAATCCTCGACGACGGTGGCTGCCGCGAGATCGGCATTTTCAGCAGCGGCGGGCTGGATGAGTACGAGCTCGCCGGCCTGCTGGCCGAAGGCGCACCGATCGACGGTTTTGGCGTCGGCACGCACCTCGACACATCCAGCGACTGTCCCTATCTCGATTGCGCCTACAAGCTGGTGGAGTACGCGGGCATTCCCCGGCGCAAGCGCTCCGAGG
>WVWV01000150.1:2482-16174 GCA_011773845.1 Lysobacterales bacterium
GTGCTCACGCTGGCCGATGACCCCCTCGACGGTGTGCCCCTGCTGCGGGCCGTGATGCGTGGCGGACGCCGGGTCGGCGCGGCGGACAGCCTGGCGGAGCTGCGGGACCGCGCAGCCGCCGCCGTGAGCAGGCTGCCTCAGGCGTTGCGCCACATCGACTCCGCCGGCGGGTACCCGGTTACCACCGGCAGGGCCCTCGACGACNNGCCGCCTCGACTCCGCCGGCGGGTACCCGGTTACCACCGGCAGGGCCCTCGACGACCTCGTGATCGCGGTGGACCGCCGCGGCACCTAGCAGCAGCGCGCCCACGGGGCCGCCTGCACCCCGCGCCCCCACCCATCACCCGGGCTTGCATTCCCGCGACGCATGGGCTCAGATGGCGGCACCGCCACCCATTCCGGCTCGCGAGACAGGCCCGACCGCCCTTGAACGAAATCCGCGATATCTGCGCCCGCCCCATCCTCGATGGCGGTGCGCGGGCTTCCCTGGAGGTCGTCGTGACCACCCGCAATGCCCGCGTGCGGGCCGCCCCTTCCTATGCCGATCCCCGCAGCTCCGGCAAGTACGAGATCAACCACTTTCCGGTCGGTGGCGTGGCAGGCAGCATCGAATGCATCAATTCGGTGATCCGGAACGCCCTGGTAGGCCGCGACGTGGATGATCAGCGCGAGATCGACGCCGTGTTGGCGCGGCTGGATGGCACGGACGACTTCACCCACCTCGGCGGCAACACCGTGGAGGCAGTCTCCATGGCGGTGGCCAAGGCCGCGGCGGCCAGTGCGGGCCAGCCCCTGTACCGCCACCAGGCCGGCGGGCGGACGCCGGGCGTCCCCCACCAGATGCCGAACATCATCGGCGGCGGGGCCACCATGGGCGACACGGGCTGGCGGGGACGCACGCCGGACCTGCAGGATCACGTCATCCTCCCGATCGGCTGTCAATCGACCTGGCAGGAACTGCAGGCGGTGGCGGACGTGTTCCACCGCACCGGCGTGTTGTTAAGAGACGCCGACCCGGGCTTTGCCGGTGGCCGCGACGAGGAATACTGCTGGCTGCCGGCGCTGGACGACGTGACCTGCCTGGAGGTCCTGCACCAGGCATGCCGGGAATCGGCCACTGCCCTGGGCATCCGCTTCCGGATCGGCCTGGACGTCGGGGCGGCCGACCTGTGGGATGGATCGGCCTACTGTTACGCCCGCGAGGGGGTGCGCCGCAGTCCCGCCGAGCATGCCGGACACCTGGCGGACCTCATTGAACGTTTCGACCTGTTCTACGTCGAGGACGGCTTTTTCGAGGATCACGTGGAGCTCTACTGCGAACAGGTGCAGGCCTTTGGGCACCGAGTGCTGGTGGCCGGTGACGACCTGCTGGCCGGCCGCTGGGAACGCCTGCAGATGGCCGCCACGCGGGGCGCGATCAACGCGGCGGTAGTGAAGCTGAACATGTGCGGCACCGTCACGCGCACCGCGGCGTTCACCGAGGGGTGCCGGGCCGCGGGCCTGGCCATGATCGGTTCGTGCCGCACCTATGACAGCCCCGACGACACGCTGGCGGACCTGGTCGTGGCCTGGGGCTGCCACAGCTACAAGTGCGGCTCGCCGGCCGGTGGCGAGCATGCGGCCAAGTATAATCGTTACCTGCGAATCGACGAGGCGCTTGGGGAAGGCCCGAACTTCCTGCCTTTTCCCGGCACCGCGCCCTGAGCGAGTCAAGCGGGTATGGAGCAGATCCTCTACCTCAACCACGCGCAGCTGGAATCCCTCGGCCTCGACATGCCGGCCCTCATCGATCTGCTGGAAGGGGCATTCCGGCAGCAGGCGGCGGGCCAGGTGCAGATGCCACCAAAAATCTTCTTCCATACCGAGGGCGATCGTTTCTGCAGCGCCATGGTCACGGCCAGCCCGGCGCTCGGCTACGCCGGCTGCAAGTGGCAGACCGGCGACCCGCACAACCCGGAGCGTGGATTGCCCTATATCCAGGGCTTGTATCTGCTGAACGACGCCGAAACCGGTCGCATGCTGGCGATCATGGACGCCCGCTGGATCACCGGGCGGCGGACCGCAGCGGCCTCGGCGCTGGTGGCGCGCTACCAGGCCCGGGCCGGCGCCCGGCGGCTCGCCATCCTCGGCTGCGGCCTGCAGGGCCGGGCCCATCTCGAGGCACTGGCCGCCGAAGTGGGCAGCCTCGAGCAGTGCACGGTGTTCGACATCGCGCCGGCGGTGCAAAAGCAATTCATCGACGAACTGGACGGGCAATTCAATGGCCTCGCGGTCGCCGGCGCGCCGAGCGCCCGGGAGGCGATCCGCGAGGCGGACATCGTGATTACGGGCGGTCCCATCCAGACCCGGCGCGCGGCGACCATCCAGCCGGAATGGATTGCGCCGGGCGCGCTGGTGGTGACCATCGACTACGATTCCTACGTCACCGACGCGTGCATCGAGGCCATGGATATCGTCATGACCGATGACATCGCCCAGCTCCAGGAGGCGCAGCGCACCGAGGGCAAGTTCACCGGCGTCGCGCGGCTGGATACCGACATCCCGCGCCTGATTGCCAGCGGTCAGGGCCGCCGCACCGGGCCCGGGCAACGCATCCTGTCCTTCAACCTCGGCGTCGCGCTGGAGGATCTGGCGACCGCCGCGGAGTGTCTCGAGCGCGCTCGGGCACGCGGCATCGGGGTGACGCTGACGCTCTGAGCCGGTCCGGGCGGGTCGGCATCGGCCGCCGGCTGGCCCTGACAACGCGCGGCCAGTTCTGCGACAATCCCCGCCAGCGCACAGCGATCGGCGGCGTGCTCGCCCGGGCGGGCTTTTCCATGGCAAACGTTTTTTACCGCAATCCGAAACACGCGTATCCCGAGGCCGTCAGGGGAGAAGGGGTCTACCTGTTCGACGCCGAGGGCCGTCAATACCTGGACGGCAGCGGCGGCGCGGCCGTTTCCTGCCTGGGACACGCGCACCCCGCCGTGACCGCCGCCATCCGCGAGCAACTGGACAAGGTGGCTTTCGCCCACACCGCGTTCTTCACCAACGAACCGCAGGAGGCGCTGGCCACCCGGCTGGCTCGCCTGTTCGGCGAGCCCGATGCCCGGGTGTATTTCGTCTCCGGGGGCTCGGAAGCCAACGAAACCGCGATCAAGATGGCACGGCAGTACTGGCTGGCGATGGGGCGGCAGGACAAACACATCGTCATCAGCCGCCAGCAGAGCTACCACGGCAACACGCTGGGAGCGCTGTCCGTCACCGGTCATGTCAAGCGGCGTGAACCCTATCAGCTGCTGCTGCAGGAATGGCCACGGATCGAGCCCTGCTATGCGTATCGCCACCAGCGCCCCGACGAGGACCTCGACGCCTATGGCCAGCGCAGTGCCGCCGCGCTGGAGCGGACCATCCTGCAGTACGGCCCCGACCGCATCGCGGCGTTCATGGCCGAGACCGTCGTGGGCGCCTCGCTGGGAGCGGTGACCGCAGCGGGCGCGTATTTTCGTCACATCCGCGAGATCTGCGACCGCTACGAGGTGCTGCTGATCCTGGACGAGGTGATGGCGGGCTGCGCGCGCACCGGGTCCTTTTTCGCGTTCGAGCAGGAAGACGTGACCCCGGACCTGGTCACGCTGGCCAAGGGCCTGGGCGCCGGCTATCAGCCCATCGGGGCCACGCTGGCCCGGGGGCTTGTGCACGAGGCGATCACGCAAACCCTGGGCTCGTTCACGCATGGTCATACCTACGTCGGACACCCCATGGCCTGCGCGGCCGCACTCGCCGTCACGCGCACCATCGAGGAACAGGGCCTGGTGCAAAGGGTCCAGGTCCTCGGCCAACAGCTGCAGGCGGAGCTGGAAAATGTGCTGGGCGAACACCCCAACGTGGGGGAAATCCGCGGTCGCGGGCTGTTCCGTGGCGTGGAGCTGGTGCGGGACCGGGCATCGAAGGCTCCGGTCAAGGCGGAACTCGGCCTGCCCGGCAAGATCAAGGACGCCGCCATGGCCGAGGGTCTGATCTGTTACCCCGGCGGTGGCACGGCAGATGGCCGCGACGGCGCCCACGTGCTGCTGGCGCCGCCTTACATCTGCGAGCCAGCGCACATTTCCGAACTGGTGGAAAAGCTGGCGCGGACCCTGAAACGCATCCCGTATGACTGAGCCCCGCCACCGGAGATTCGCCCGGCGGCGGGTCATCGTGATGTCTGCCCCCAACGGCGCGCGGCGCACCACCGCCGACCATCCGGCACTGCCGCTGACTCCCGCCGCCATCGCCGACACGGCCGGGCGGCTGGTGGACGCGGGGGTGGCGGTGCTGCATCTGCACGTGCGCGACGCCGCGGGCCTGCACACGCTGGACCCGGACCGCTACCGCGCCGCGATCCGCGCGGTGCGCGCGGCCGTGGGCGAGGACCTGATCATCCAGGTCACCACCGAGGCGGTCGGCCGGTACCGCCCCGAACAGCAGATGGATACCGTACGGCAACTGCGCCCGGAGGCCGTGTCGCTGGCGCTCAACGAACTCTGCCCCGACGAAGGCCAGGAGGAGCGAGCCGGGCACTTTTTCGATTGGTTGCAGGCCGAGGGCATCTGGCCGCAATACATCCTGTATTCACCGGCGGAACTGCGTCGCTTCGACCGGCTGCGGCGCGGCGGGCTGTTCGCCGAGGAACGGCCATTCTGCCTGCTGGTACTGGGCAGTTACGCGCGCCGGGTGGAGGGCGGCCCGGCCGAGCTGGAGGCCTATCGCGCCGCGGCCGACCTCGACGCGTTCCCATGGGCGGCCTGCTGTTTCGGCAGAACCGAGCAGCAGATGATGGGCGAAGCGCTGCGCCTGGGCGGGCATGTGCGGCTCGGGTTCGAGAACAACCTGTGGCTGCCGGATGGCAGCCTGGCCCGCGATAACGCCGAGCTGGTGCGCCGCTTCCTGGACTCGGCCCCTGGCCCGCACCGCCAGCCGGCCACCGCGGCCGAGACGCGCCGCCTCTGGCGCTGACCGCGACCGCGGGCGCCAAACCGGGGCGTCACCCACACCATCTGTCTGTTTTTGTTGCTTATTTTTTAGCGCAAACACCACCGTTCTGGAAGCTGGCACCCGTTGAAACGCCAACCCGATTGGACTCATCCGGCGCAAAGGCGCAGAATGATCTGAGAATTATGTAAAAAAAATCAGCCATTCACCGATGGGGAAATCACGATGAGCGCACACTCGAAGACGCTACTGAACATTGTTTTGATCGCCGTGGTCGCGGCATTGGCGCTGCCTTCCGCCTTTGCGGACCCAGCCACACCGGACGGTATGGACGCCGAAACCAATCGCGCCACCCGGCTCGAACAGGCCACCGAGCAGGAGGCCGAGAACATGATGCTGGAGGAAGTCGTGATCACCGGCACGCGGCGGGCCGCGCGCTCGGCGACCGACTCCACCGTGCCCATCGATTCGTTCAGCGGCCTGGAGCTGGAACAGGATGCCCAGGGCGACATGACCGAGCTGATCAAGAACCTGGTGCCGTCCTACACCGCCACGCCACTGACGGGCGATGGTAGCTCCTTCGTGCGCTCGACCTCGCTACGCGGCCTGCCACCGGACGAAGTCCTGGTGCTGGTGAATTCCAAGCGCCGCCATCGTTCCGCCCTGATCCAGCTGTTCGGCGCCGCCATGAGCAACGGCGCGCACGCATCGGACATCGGGCAACTGCCGAGCATCGGCATCAAGAGCGTGGAGGTGCTGCGCGACGGCGCCGCCGCCCAGTACGGCTCGGACGCCATCGCCGGGGTGATCAACTTCATCCTCGAGGACTCCAGCCAGGGCGGGCGCCTGCAGGCCCAGTATGGCCAGTTCTACGAAGGGGAGGATTCCATCAAGGTGGCCGGCAACGTCGGCTTCGAGCTGACCGAGAACGGCTTCTTCAACTTCAGCTTCGAGTGGGTGGACAACGAGCAGCTCAGCCGCGGCTTCCAGCCGGCCGCCGCCCAGGCCGCGATCGATGCCGGCATCCCCAACGTGGGCAACGACAGCCCGTATTCCGGTGACAAGCTGGCCCAGACCTGGGGGCGCCCGGAGAACGACGGCTTCCGCTCCATGTGGAACTCGGCCATCGAGCTGGACAACGGTTCCGAGATCTACTTCTTCGGCAACTACGCCGAGAACGAGCACATCTACCGGTTCTTCTACCGCTCGCCCGATCGCGGCGGAGTGCTGACGCCGGTCCCGACCGACCCGACCGATCCGTCGAAGGGTAATTTCTGCTGGTGCGACACCTTCCCGGGCGGCTTCACCCCCTATCTGGAAGGCGATATCACCGACTTCAGCAGCATCCTGGGACTGCGCGGCGAGTTCAACAACGGCATGCTGTACGATTTCAGCGTCAACTACGGCACCAACGAGATCGACTACACGCTGTGGAACACGCTCAACCCGAGCTGGGGGCCGGAATCCAACCAGGTGTTCAAGACCACCCCGCTGGAAGAGCAGGACCTCAACCTGAATGCCGACTTCTCACTGCCGTTGGCCGACAACCTCAACCTGGCCTTCGGTGGCGAGTGGCGGGAAGAGACCTACAAGCTCAAGGCGGGTGACCTGCAGTCCTGGTCGCCGGGTCCGTGGGCCGGCGTGGGACAGATCATCAACCCCGAGACCGGCGCCAACTACTCCTCGCCGGCGATCGGCGCCAACGGCATGGCGGGCACGCCGCCCTCGGTCGCGGGCTCGTTCGACCGCGACAACTGGGCCGTGTACGGCGACCTGGAGTGGGATGTCAGCGACCGCCTGCTGCTGCAGTTCGCGGCGCGGTTCGAGGATTTCTCCGACTTCGGCTCCACCGACAACTACAAGCTGGCGTTCCGCTATAACGTCTCCGACACCTTCACGCTGCGCGGCGCGGCTTCCACGGGCTTCCGCGCCCCCACCCCGGGCCAGTCGAACCTGCAATCGATCGTGACCACCTTCGACACCTCCTCCGGGCTGCAAACGCAGGAGGGCACGGTGCTGCCCACCAGCGACCTGGCGGTGTCCCTGGGTGGCAAGGCCCTGGAGCCTGAGGAATCGACCAACTTCAGCATCGGCTTCACCACCAGCCCGGTGAGCAATATGACGCTCACCCTGGACTACTACCGCATCGACGTCGATGACCGGATCGTCAAGACCTTCAACATCCCGGTCGTCAACCCGCTGTTCACCTCGGTGTCGTTCTATACCAACGGCCTCAACACCGAGACCCAGGGCATCGACCTGGTGCTGCAATACAACAAGGGCTGGTCCAACGGCTCCGATACCACCTTCAACTTCGCCTGGAACTGGAACGAGACCGAGGTGGCGAGCCAGAACCTGGTCAACGGCGTGAACCCGGTGAACGACGGCACGGTGTTCAACATCGAGAACAACCTGCCCGAGAACCGCATCAACGCCTCGGCCATCCACACCCACAACCAGTGGACCTTCCTGGTGCGCGCCAACTACTATGACGACACCATCGACGAGCGCAATGCACGCGAGAAGGTCGGGGCCGAGACCTTCATCGACATTTCCGCCACCTACCGGGTCAACGACAACTGGTCGGTGACCGCGGGCGCCAACAACGTGTTCGACAGCTTCCCGAACAAGATCGAAACACGGGTGGGCAACGGGCTGCCGTATCCGCGTCGCACGCCGATGGGCTACGACGGAGGTTCCTGGTACCTGCGTGGCGAATTCACCTGGTACTGAGTGACCGCCAGGCACTCTCATCGAAGCGCGGGCCGCAGGGCCCGCGCTTTTTTTGGCGGGCCTGATCTGTGAGGGTACCGCCAGCGCTGGCCGTCGCTGGCGACGGCACGCATGGCTTCATCGCCGTTGCGGTGCGGATTCCATCACGACGTGTACGGCGGCCACCGGCCGTCAGTCGTTATCGGCCCTTGCCGCGGCAAGGGCACCATAATCGCGGAATTTTTCCACCACCCGCGCCATCTCCTCATCATCCAGGATGCGCGGCTCACCGACCGCCAGGCACTGGCAGTAGGTGTGCGCCAGGTTTTCCACCTCGAGGGCGAGCTCCAGCGCCCGCGTCAGGTCCGATTCCAGGCACACCAGCCCGTGATTGGCCATCAGGCAGGCCTTGCGTCCCTCCAGGGCCGCGATGACATGGTCCGAAAGCTGCTGCGAGCCGAAGGTGGCGTACGGCGCACAGCGGATGTCCTTGCCGCCCGCCACCGCGACCATGTAGTGAAACGCAGGCAACGGCCTGCCCATGCAGGCCAGCGCCGCGCAATGTACCGGGTGGGCATGCAGCACGGCCTGGGCGTCATCGCGCTGGCGGTAGATGTCCAGATGAAAGCGCCACTCGCTGGAGGGGGCACGGGAGCCCTGCGGCCGGCCCTGCTCGTCCACGAATACCAGGTCCTCGGCCCGCAGCGCCGCATAGGGCTGCCCGGACGGGGTGATCAGCATGCCGTCCGCGACGCGCGCGCTGAGGTTGCCGGAGGTGCCGCGATTGATGCCCTGCTCATTCATGGCCACCGCGGTGGCGATCAGCTGCCGGCGAAGCTCCAGGCTCATGCCGCAACCTCCGCCTGCTCGGGAAACAGCCCCAGCAGGCCGCGCTCGCTGGCCTCGCAGATGCCGCGCTCCGTAATCAGGCCCGTCACCAGCCGGGCCGGCGTTACGTCGAAGGCGAAGTTGCGCGCGGACACGCCATCGGGCGTGAGTTGCACGGACTGGATGTCACCACCGCGCGTCTTGCCGCTGATGGCGGTCACCTCGCGCGGGTCGCGTTCTTCGATGGGGATCTCGGCAACGCCGTCGCGCAACGCCCAGTCGATGGTCGGGCTCGGCAGGCACACGTAGAACGGCACCCTGTTGTCGCGAGCGGCCAGGGCCTTGAGATAGGTCCCGATCTTGTTGCACACGTCGCCGCTGCGTACCGTGCGGTCCGTGCCGGTGATCACCAGGTCGACCAGGCCATGCTGCATCAGGTGGCCGCCGGCGTTGTCGACGATCACGTCATGGGCAACCCCATGCGCCTTGAGTTCCCATGCCGTCAGGGCGGCCCCCTGGTTGCGGGGGCGGGTCTCGTCTACCCACACGTGCACCGGGATGCCGGCATCGTGCGCCTTGTACACGGGCGCCAGCGCGGTGCCCCAGTCCACGGTCGCGAGCCACCCGGCATTGCAGTGGGTCAGCACGTGCAGGGCGGCAGCGCCCTCGCGGCCGGCCCACAGCCCGCGAATCACCTCCAGCCCATGCTCGCCGATGGCATCGTTGATGGCCACGTCCTCGTCACAGAGCGCGGCAGCCAGGGCGTAAGCGGCCTCGGCGCGTTGCGCGGGGGGAAGCTCGGCCAGCTGCGGGTGCATGCGGCCCAGCGCCCACTGCAGGTTGGAGGCCGTGGGGCGGGTGGCCAGCAGACGGTCACAGGCCTGCGCCAGGGCCTCGTCCCCCGGCTCGGCCCGCATGGCCAGCGCCAGGCCGTAGGCGGCAGTGGCGCCGATCAGTGGCGCGCCCCGCACGCGCATCGCCGCGATGGCTTCCGCCGCCGCTTCGACGGTGCGCAGCGAGCGGATGATGAATTCGTGCGGCAGATGGGTCTGGTCGATGATGTCCACCGACCAGCCATCGTCGTTCAGCCAGATCGAGCGATAGTGGATGCCGTCAACCTTCATGGTGTCCCGCCATAGAACGGTTTACGCTATTGTCACGTCTCCGGCGCGCAAAAAAAAGCAGTCGCCCCCGGGGGTGCTCCCTGCTGAGGGACTCGATGACCGCGCATGGCATGGATGGGCTGGCGACTGTCGGTAATGATCATGACCGAGTTTTGTAACCACATCATGACAGGACACCCGGAACCGGGCAGCGCCGGGCCCGCCCGCCCGGGTGGGGCCGGAGCGCCCTAGTTCGACGGGCATGCGCAGCCTCGTCAAGAGCCTCCTGATCCTGGCACTGGGATTCCTGCTCGGCACCGCCTGGTTCCGTCTCGGCCCCAGCTTCCAGCCCGCATTCGTGGCGGAGCGGGCGGAGGCGACCGATGAGCGCGCCCTGCCCCGGCTGCAACCCGCCTTTGCCGGCCGGATCGGCAAGACCTACCGCGACTCGCAGCCGCACTACCCGGCGCCCGCGCGGGCGCCGGCCGGGGCCCCCAACGTGCTGGTGATCCTGACCGACGACGTGGGTTTTGCGGCCTCCAGCACCTTCGGCGGTCCGGTGCCCACGCCCCAGCTCGATGCCCTCGCCGCCGGTGGCCTGCGCTACACACGCTTTCACACCACGGCCATGTGCTCACCGACACGCGCCGCCCTGCTGACCGGTCGCAACCACCACATGGTAGGCAGCGGCATCATCACCGATATGGCCACCGGCTTTCCGGGCTACGACGGCATCATTCCCAGGAGCGCCGCCACCATCGCGCGCATTCTCACCGGCCATGGTTACAACAGCGCATTTTTCGGCAAACACCACAACGTGCCGGGCCACCAGGCCAGCGCCGCGGGGCCTTTCGACCTGTGGCCCACGGGGCTGGGCTTCGAATATTTCTACGGCTTCCTGGGCGGCGACGTGGACCAGTTCCGGCCAAACCTGTNNCCCCACGCCGGATGACCCGGGTTACATCCTCGACCGGGACCTGGCCGACGACATGATTCGCTGGCTGCGCAACCAGGATGCCGCCGCCCCCGACAAACCCTTCCTGGCCTGGTACTCGCCCGGTACCGCGCATGCGCCGCACCAGGCGCCACGCGAATGGATCGAGCGCTTCCGGGGCCGGTTCAGCCAGGGCTGGGACCGCCTGCGCGAGGAGAGCTTCGAGCGCCAGCGGGCCTCCGGGCTGGTGCCCGCACACGCCACGCTCACGCCGCGGCCGGCGCTGCTGCCCGCCTGGGACTCGCTGAGCCCCGAGCGCAAGCGCATCAACGAGCGCTTCATGGAGGTGTTTGCCGCAACGCTGGCCTTCCAGGATGCCCAGATCGGCCGCGTCCTCTACGAACTCCGGCGCATGGGCGAGTTCGACGACACGCTGATCATCTTCATCCAGGGCGACAACGGGGCCAGCGCGGAAGGCGCCGTCCACGGCACGTTGAACGAGCTCGGCCGGCTGGTCAACGAGATCGAGGAGCCCGAGGCCTATCTGCTGGCCATGCTGGAGGAGATGGGTGGCCCGCGCTCCTACCAGACCTATCCCACCGGCTGGGCCTGGGCGCTGGACACCCCTTTCCAGTGGACCAAGACGGTGGGCTCGCACCTCGGCGGCACGCGCAATGGACTGGTCATATCCTGGCCAGAGGGCATCGCCGCGGCGGGCGGCATCCGCCCGCAGTTTCACCATGTCATCGATGTCCTGCCCACGGTACTGGAGGCTGCAGGCATCCCGGCCCCGGAGGTGGTGGATGGCATACGGCAGCAACGCATGGACGGCATCAGCATGGTGTACACCTTCGACGACGCCAGTGTTGCCGGACGCCGCACGACCCAGTACTTCGAGCTGTTCGGAAATCGTGCCATCTACCACCAGGGCTGGATGGCCAGCACCACGCCCCGGGTGCCGCCGTGGACCTGGGACGATCCGTCGGGCTCGCCCGACGACGGTTACCAGTGGGAGCTCTACCACCTGGACGAGGACTACAGCCAGGGCCGGGATCTGGCCGCGGAAATGCCCGCCAAGCGGGCGGAGCTGGAGGCGCTGTTCTGGGCCGAGGCCGAGCGCAACAACGTGTTGCCGCTGGACGATCGGCGCAGCCCGTTGCGCGTGGCGGAGCGTTACCTGGCCCGCTGGGACACGCGCGAGGAGTTCCGCTTCCACGGCGCCGGCATCTCCCTGCCGTTCGCCGAGGCGCCACCGCTGTTCGCCCGTGATTTCGACATCAGCGTGGAGGTCACGGTGCCGGCGGCGGCCAGCGGCGTCCTGATCGGTTTCGGCAGCTGGTTTGGCGGCTGGAGCTTCTACCTCGATCGGGGCGTCCCGGTGGTGCACCACGCGTTCAACCAGCGTGACGCCGACCAGTTCGAGGTTCGCGCCGAGCGCGCGTTGTCCCCGGGCCGGCACCAGCTCGACTACCGGTTCGACTACGATGGCGGCGGGTTCCTGCGGGGCGGCACGATGGAAATCCGCATCGATGGCCAGACCGTGGCGCGCGGGCGCATCGAACGCACCGTGACCGTGGTGGCCGGGCTGGGTGAGACCTTCGACATCGGTTCGGACCGGGGCGTGCCGGTGGTGACGCAACCGGCAGGACGGCAGGATTTCGAAGGCCGGATCCACAGCCTGCGGGTCGTCCCCGGAACCCTGGGCCTGCTGCCTTACTGACATGGGATACGCCGCCCACCTGCAGTGCACCGGCTGTGGCGCGCAGTACCCCGCCGACCGCCTCATGAACCTGTGCCCGGTGGATCGGCGCCCGGTGCAGATCATCCTGGACCTCGAGCGGCTCGCTGTCGACCGGCCGGGTGCCGCCTGGCACGACCCGGGGCGCCGCGACATGTGGCGTTTCGGGGGACTGCTGGCACTGGATATCGGCAACGCCGACGACCGGCAGCATATCGTCTCCCTCGGCGAGGGCTGCACGCCCCAACGGGCCTACCGGGACCATGCGCTCGCCCGCCAGGCGGGCTTCACGCTGTCGGTCAAGGACGAGGGGCGGTCCCATCCCGGCTTCGGCGCCAACCCGACCCACAGTTTCAAGGACCGGGGCATGGCGATGACCGTTTCGATGGCGCGCCGGGCCGGATTGAAGCGCCTGGCGGTGCCCACCCAGGGCAACGCCGGTGACTCCTTGTGCGCCTATGCCGAGGCCGCGGGGCTGGAGGCGGTGGTGGCGATGCCGGAAGACACGCCCATGCCCATCCAGGGCCGGGTCGCGGCGCTGGCCTTGCGCTCGGACCGTTTTCACCTGGCGCTCGTCCAGGGCACCATCCGCGAGGCCGGAGAGCTGCTCCAGCGCGACTGGATTCCACAGGGCTGGTTCAGTGTCGCCACCTTCCAGGAACCGGGCTGGCGCATCGAGGGCAAGAAGACCCTGGGCCTGGAGTTGGCGGAGCCGACCGCTCCGGGCCAGCCATGGTCGCTGCCGGATGTGGTGCTCTATCCGACCGGCGGGGGCACCGGCATTCTCGGCATGTGGAAGGCCTGGAGTGAGCTCGAATGCCTCGGCCTGATCGACGAGCATCGCCCGCGGATGATCTGCGTACAGGCCGAGCCCACGCCGCCGCTGGTGCGCGCCTGGGCGTCGGGCGCGGCCGACACCTCGGCGGAGGCCGCCGGCCAGACGCTGGCCTTCGGCGTCAACGTCCCCGGCGGGGTGGGCCATTTTCGGGTGCTGGAGATCATCCGGGCCTCCGGCGGGGCGGCGGTGGCGGTGGCGGAGCAGGCCATCCATGACACGCTGTCCGCCGTATGGCGGGAGAAAGGCTGGTGGATCTGCCCGGAGGGGGCCGCTTGTCTCGCAGCCATTCCCCAGCTACTGGACGAAGGCATGATCCGGGCCGGTGACGAGGTGGTCAGCTTCAATACCGGTTCACTGGAGAAATACCTGCCGGAGTTACGGCACCTGCTGTAAGCACCACACCGGGGCTGGCAAAGAAAAGGCCGGGCTCAGGCCCGGCCGAAATAAATACTACGGAGAGTCAAAACACAATCGTAATCCATCAGTGGAAGGTCCCAACTGACACCCGCAGTCTAGGGGCGGGTATTCTGTGGCAAAATGATCTGGGTCAAGTGCGCGATTGATTCATCTCAAGTCATCATTCATC
>WVWV01000150.1:16189-54575 GCA_011773845.1 Lysobacterales bacterium
CCATTTTGACCAGGCTCTGATCAAGCGCTACGACATCACCGGGCCGCGCTACACCTCCTACCCGACCGCCGTCCAGTTTCATGAGGGCTTCGACTCGGTGGCCTACCGGATGTGCGTGGATGCCAGCAACGCCGAGCTCATCCCCCGACCCCTGTCGGTTTACGTGCACCTGCCGTTCTGCCACTCGCTCTGTTACTACTGCGGATGCACCAAGAAAATCACCCGCCACCCCGAGCATGGCGTTCGCTACCTGGACCAGCTGTACCGCGAGATCGAGATGCAGGGCGCGTTGTTCGACCGCGACCGCGCGGTCGAACAGCTGCATTTTGGCGGTGGGACGCCGACCTTTTTCGACGACCGCCAACTGACCGAGCTGATGGCGCGGCTCAACGCCCACTTCACGCTGCAAACCAGCGCCGGGCGGGAATTCTCCATCGAGCTGGATCCGCGCACCATGGATCCCGACCGGCTCGTCATGCTGCAGGACCTCGGCTTCAACCGCATCAGCATGGGCATCCAGGATTTCGACCCGGAAGTGCAGCAGGCCGTCAACCGCATCCAGGGGCAGGAGGAAACCCTGGCACTGATCGACAAGGCCAAGGAACTGAGGCTCGATTCCATCTCCGTGGACCTCATCTACGGTTTGCCGCTGCAGACCGAAGCGCGCTTCCGCAGGACCCTGGAGACCGTGATCGCGGCCAGTCCCGATCGACTGGCAGTGTACAACTACGCCCACCTGCCCGACATGTTCCGCGCCCAGCGCATGATCAACGAGCCGGACATACCGAGCCCGGAGACCAAGCTGCAGCTCATGGAGCTGACCATCGACATGCTCACCGATGCGGGCTACCAGTACATCGGCATGGATCATTTCGCGCGACCGGACGACGAGTTGGCGCGGGCACGGGAAACCGGCAACCTGCACCGCAATTTCCAGGGCTATTCGACACATCGGGAATGCGACCTGATCGGGCTTGGTGTGAGCTCGATCGGCAAGATTGGCGACTGTTTCGCGCAGAACCTGAAGACCATCCCCACCTGGGAGGCCGGGATCGAGGCGGGCGAGCTGCCCATCTGGCGCGGCTTGACCATGAGCACCGAGGACCGTCTGCGCGCCGGCATCATACAGTCCATCATGTGCCAGGACGGGCTTCGCTACGCCGATTTCGAGCAGCGTTTCGGCATCGACTTCGAGGAACATTTTGCACCCGAGGTCAGCCGCCTGGCCGACCTCGAGCAGGACGGCCTGATCGAGGCCGGCGAGACAGGCTTCACGGTATCCCCGCGCGGCCGCCTGCTGCTGCGCAATATCGCCATGGTGTTCGATGAATACCTGAACCGGGCGGCACAACCGCAACGGTTCTCGCGGGTCATCTGAACCCACCGCACGCCTGCTGCCCCGTCCCCGGGGCAGCGCGTTGGCATCTACGTAGTTTCCCGAATACTGATCTGGATCAAACAAACTTAAAATAAGTGTGAACCGTGGAGGCCAACAATATGAATAACGTGCTTCAAATGAATTCGCTTCGCGACTCCCACCGGGACCCGGCCCGCGCCCAGGTGGCCTGCAGCCAATGTTCGCTCGGCGAACTGTGCCTGCCCAAGAACCTCGACAAGGACGACAAAATCCGCTTCGAGCAGATCGTGCATCGCTCGCGGCCGATTCACGCCGGTGAGCACATTTTTCGCGCCGGCGATGAATTTCGGACGGTGGCCACCGTCCGCACCGGATGCTTCAAGAGCTATGCCATCGACCAGGATGGCCAGGAACAGGTGCTCGGCTTCCACTTGCCAGGAGAGATCATCGGCCTGGATGCGATCCATTCCGGCCGCCACATCGCCAACGTGGTCGCGCTGGACACCAGCGCAATCTGCTCGCTGACCTTCCATTCCGTGAGCAGCATGGCGCGCAGCATGCCGGAACTGCAGCACGAGCTGTTCCGCATGATGAGCCAGCGCATTTCCGAGCTGGAAACCATCGCCGGCGACCTCAGCGCCGATGAGCGCATCGCCCTGTTCCTGTTGTCGCTGTCGCGTCGCTTCGCACGCCGCGGCTACTCCAACAAGGAATTCATCCTGGCCATGTCGCGGCGCGACATCGCCAGCTACCTGCGCCTGGCCACCGAGACGGTCAGCCGCGTGCTGGCCCGCTTCCAGCAGCGCGGACTGGTGGAAGTGGACCGTAAACAGGTCGTCATCTGTGACCGCGACGAACTCAGGAACATCGCCCGCACGACCCTGCACTAGGCTGACCTGAAGCCCTTCGACGCCGCCCGGGAGGGGCGGCGTCGCTGTGATAACCTTGGCCGATGGGCGCCCGCCGGCACAACGCCAATCCCACCTCGATCCAGGCGCTGGTGAGGCTGCTGCGATACGCCCGCGGCCACCGTGGGCGTATCGGGCTGGCCACCGCCTGCTCGGTGCTCAACAAGATTTTCGACGTGCTGCCGGAGATCCTGATCGGCATCGCCATCGATGTGGTGGTCCGCCGCGACCAATCCTTCATCGCCGCACTCGGGATCGTCGAGCCGTGGGACCAGGTGTTGTTGCTGGGCGTGCTCACCATCCTGGTCTGGGCTTTCGAGTCACTGTTCGAATTCCTGTTGCTGGTGCTGTGGCGCAATCTCGCCCAGAGCCTGCAGCACGACCTGCGCATCGACGCCTATGGCCACCTGCAGGATCTCGACATGGCCTGGTTCGAGGAGGCCTCGACCGGCAACCTGATCGCCATCCTCAACGATGACATCAACCAGCTCGAGCGGTTCCTGGACGGCGGCGCCAATGCCCTGATCCAGGTGGTGACCACCGTCGCGGCGGTCGGCTCGGTGTTCTTCTACCTCTCGCCCCAGATCGCGGTCCTGGCCTTCATGCCGATCCCGGTCATCATCGCCGGGGCCTTCTGGTTCCTGCGCCGCGCCCAGCCGCTGTATGCCGGCGTGCGAGAACGGGTCGGCCTGTTGAGCGCCCGCCTGGCCAATAACATTTCCGGCATCGCCACCATCAAGAGCTTTACCCGCGAGCACTATGAACTCGAAGAGCTGCGCGCCGACAGCGAGGCCTACATGGAGGCCAACCGCAAGGCCATCCGGGTCAGCTCCGCCTTCATTCCGGTGATCCGCATGGCCATCCTGGCCGGTTTCGTGGCGACCTTGCTGCTGGGCGGCAAGCTCACGCTGGCGGGCGAGATGCAGGCCGGCGCCTACGGGGTCCTGGTATTCCTGACCCAGCGTCTGCTGTGGCCGCTGACGCGGGTGGCCGAGACGGTGGACCTGTTCGAGCGGGCCATGGCCTCGACCCGGCGTATTCTCAATCTCATCGAGACGCCCTTCGGTATTCAGAGCGGGTCCCGCCGGCTGCCTGCGGCGGGCGTGAGCGGCGCCGTGGCATTCCGGGACGTCAGCTTCGCCTACGCGGGCGGACCGACGGTGCTGAGCGACATCGACCTCGACATTCCTGCCGGTGCCAACGTGGCCCTGGTCGGGCAGACGGGTTCGGGCAAGAGCACGCTGGTGAAGTTGCTGCTGCGCTTCTACGAGCCCGATCGCGGCCGGGTGAGCCTCGACGGCATCGATATCCAGGACATCGAGCTGCAGGATCTGCGCCGTGCGATCGGGCTGGTCAGCCAGGACGTATTCCTGTTCCACGGCACGGTGGCCGAGAACATCGCCTATGGGCTCCCGGGCGCCGATCGCGAAGCCGTGATCGCGGCGGCCCGGGCGGCCGAGGCACACGCGTTCATCAGCGCGCTGCCCCGGGGATACGACACCGTGGTGGGCGAGCGTGGGCAGAAGCTCTCCGGCGGGCAGCGCCAGCGCGTATCCATCGCCCGGGCCGTCCTGAAAGACCCGCCGGTGCTGGTCCTCGACGAGGCGACCTCGGCCGTGGACAACGAGACGGAGGCCGCCATCCAGCGGTCGATGCGGATCATCGCCCGCGGGCGCACCATCATCGTGATCGCACACCGGCTATCGACCATCGTGGACGCCGACCGTATCTACGTGCTCGACGGGGGGCGGGTGGTCGAACAGGGAAACCACGAGGAACTGCTGACGTGCGGGGGCATCTACGCCGCCTTGTGGCGGGTACAGACGGGCAGTGCCGCGGCGCAGCGGGAGGATGCATAGCCCGGGGCGCGGGCGGAGCGCCGGACCCCCGTGACCAGCGGCGGGATTTCAGCCGTGCGAGTGCCCCCCCGGTCCGTGGGCGTGCCCATGGCTGAGCTCCTCGGCCGTCGCCTCGCGAACCGCGGTGATCTCGACCGCGAACGTCAGTGCCTTGCCGGCCAGCGGGTGATTGGCATCGACGTCGACGCTGAAGCGGCCCACCTTGACCACCGTGACCTGCACCGGACCCCGCTGGGTCTGCAAGGCCAGGACCTGGCCGGGTCGCGGCCTCGCGCCCCCACCCAAGCGCTTCAGCGGAATACGCTGGATGTTGGCCTCGTTGCGCTCGCCGTAGGCCTCGGCCGGTGTCAGCGTCACCGTGAAGGCCTCGCCGGCCTGCCGGCCCTGCAGGGCTTGCTCGAGACCGCTGATGATGTTTCCGGCGCCATGCAGATAGCTCATGGGCCCGCGCTCGCCGGAAGCGTCAAGCGTTTCGCCCTGCTCGTCGGTCAGCGTGTAGTTGAATGAAACCACGGTATTCTTGGTTACGCTCAGGGTCATGGCACCCGGTGCTCGCTGGAGAATCGGTGACGGCAATCGGCCGGCGAGCGCGATTATACCGGCCACGCGCCCGGTGCACACGGGCTGCAAGGCCACCCGAGCTGCGGTATCTTAGGCGGGACCTTTCCCACGCCGGAGCGACCGCCATGCGCACGCTGACCGTGCTCGCCCTCGCGGCATTTGCAGTTCAGGCCACGATGGCACAAACCGAACAGGAGGCAGCGCCCCGGGTGCCGGTAGCGCCGCTGAAAATCGAGATGACCGAATGGACGGTGCCCTGGCCCGACACCCGCCCGCGCGATCCCGACGTGGCACCCAACGGCACCGTCTGGCTGGTGGGCCAGGGCGGTGATTACGTGGCCCATTTCGATCCCCGCAGCCTCGAATTCGCGCGCCTCGAACTGCCGCCCGGCACGGGCCCGCACAACCTCATCGTCGACCGCGACGCCTACCTCTGGATTGCCGGCAACCGCCAGGGCTACATCGGCCGCATGAACCCCAACACCGGGCAAATGACACGCTTCCCGATGCCCGATGACGCCGTGAAAGATCCCCACACGCTGGTGTTCAGCGGACGGGACCATATCTGGTTCACGGCCCAGTGGAGCAATTTCGTCGGACGCCTGACCAAGTCTACCGGCGCGATCGAGCTGCTCGAGGTGCCCATCGAGAAATCACGGCCCTACGGAATCCGGATCGATTCACAGGGGCGCCCGTGGGTGGCGCTGCTGGGCACCAATGCCCTCGCCACGGTCGACCCCGAGACCATGACCCTCGAGGTGATCCGCACACCCCGTGAACCGTCTCGCCTGCGTCGAATCGCGATCACCAGTGACGACAGCGTCTGGTACACCGACTACAGCGAGGGCTTCCTGGGGCGCTACCGGGCGCAGACCGGCGAATTCTCGGAATGGAAGAACCCCAGCGAGTCCTCGGGCCCCTACGCCATCGCGGCCGACAGCCAGGATCGGGTCTGGTTCGTGGAAACCTGGCCGGACCCCAACCTGTTCGTGGGTTTCGATCCGGCCACCGAATCATTCTTCAGCATCACGCCCGTGCCGAGCGGGGCCGGGGCCGTGCGCCACATGGTGTTCGACCCGCGCACCAACAGCATCTGGTTCGGCACCGATACCAACAACCTGGCGCAGGCCCGCTTGCCCTGAATGATCCGCGCCGGCTCAGGCCGCGTGCACCGCCTGCATGAACGCTGCCAGCCTGGCGGCATCCAGCCGCCCCTCGGCGCGGATACCGCTGCACAGGTCCACCGCCCAGGGGCGCACGGCACGGATGGCGCCGGCCACGTTTTCCGGTGTCAGACCACCCGCCAGGATGAGCGGCACGCCGACGCTGTCCCTGATCCGCCGGCTGATCGACCAGTCGTGCGTGCGCCCGGTGCCTCCCAGTTCCCTGACCGGGCCCGCGGTGACACCCGAATCCAGCAGAATCGCATCCACACGCGGTGCCACGCCGAGCGCCTCGTCGATCGATTCATCGTCCTTCACATGGACCACCTGCACCAGGCGGACGCCCGGCAGCGCCCGGCGCACGCGCTCCAGGTCTCCAAACGGGACCCGGTCGACCAATTGCACGCTGGAGGTGCGGCATTGGCGGTGATGCTCGATGATACCGGCCGCTTCCACCCGGCTGGTCAGCAGGACTGTTTCCACCTGGCCCGCGACCCGTCCGGCAATGCGGGTGATCAGCGCGTCGGCGATGGGCCCGGGCCCGGAGGGCATGGCCGCCACCAGCCCCACCGCCCAGGCACCGGCATCGATCGCCAGGCGCGCCTCATCGACGCTGGCGATGCAACAGATCTTGACCCGGGTTGGGGCACTGCGCGCGATATGCGACGGGCTCATCTCGACCTCGGCTGCGGCCCGGCCGGGGCACACAGGCCGCCGTGCAGAGGGCGCCCCGGGCCGGCGACGGCGATCAGACGGACAGCTGGGCGGTCAGCAGCGCGAGGCGCTTGCGCTGCATCTTGAGCGCAAATTCCAGCTCCCGGTAACGGGTATCGAGCATCTCCACCAGGGCTGCTCGGCCCTGCTGCACGCGCTGGACGTGCAATTGCTGCCACTCCTTAACCGTTTCCAGGAACTCGACGTATTCCTGCTCCAGCGTCTCCCGCCACGAGCGGTCGACCGACTCTTCCGCCAGGCGCTGACGCGCTCGCTTGAATTCCATGTTGAGCCGCGCGCGCAGCACCTTGAAGCCGGGGGCACGTTTGCGATGACTGGCGAGGCCCAGCAGCGCGCAGGTGGCGATGAACCACTTGTTCATGTCGAATTGCCACCAGCGGATGCCGTTACGGTAATCGCTCTGAAACATGTGGTGGTAGTTGTGATAGCCCTCGCCATAGGTCAGTAAGGCGATGAACCAGTTGTCGCGGGCGCTGTTCTCGTCGGTATAGGGCTGGGTGCCCCACAGATGGGCAAGCGAATTGATGCAAAAGGTCACATGATGGTTGACCACCACCCGCGCCACGCCTGCCAGCAGGAACACACCCCAGATGTCGCCGACCCACCATCCCAGCAGGATCGGCAGGCCGACATTGGTCGCGATCGCGAGCGGCACATACCACCGGTGCTGCCAGATGACGATGGGGTCGCGCAGCAAGTCGGGCACCAGCCGCTCGTCGACCTCGCTGCTGGGATAATCCCGCAACATCCAGCCGATGTGCGCAAACCAGAAACCACGGCCAATGGAGTACGGATCGTTGTCGTTGTCATCCACATCGCGATGGTGCGCGCGGTGGCGAGCGCACCAGACCAGCACGCTGTTCTGCAAGGCCATGCCACCGAAGATCGCGAAAAACAGGCGCAACGCCGGATGGGCCCGATAGGCGCGGTGCGACCAGAGCCGGTGGTAGCCACTGCCAATGCCGACGCCGTTGAGCACCACGAACAGCAGGGCGAATGCCCAGGCCCAGCCAGTGAATCCGAACTGGACTCCATACCAGGGCACCACGGTCACGGCAGCCAGCAGGGTGAGCCACAGGGTGAGGGCGGCCGGCCAGTTCACGGAAGGTTTTTGTGTTGTCATCGAACCGGGTTGTCGGGAATCAAAGTCGGGCTATTCTATCGGAGTTTTCGTCTTGGTGCCGCGCGGCGGGGTTCCGCGCGCTCAGCTGCGCAGGCCCGTGCCCCGGTTGAGTAGCGTCATGCAGGTCGCAAACAGCAGCAAGGCGAACACGAGGATGATGACGTACGCTCGGCCGATGCTGACGTCGGAGACACCCAGGATGCCAAATCGGAAGCCGTTGACCATGTACAGGATCGGGTTGAATGCCGACACTTTCTGCCAGAACTCGGGTAACAGTCCGATCGAATAGAACACCCCGCCCAGATAGGTCAGCGGTGTCAGCACGAAGGTCGGGATGATGGCGATGTCGTCGAATTTCTGCGCGAAAATGGCATTGACCATGCCGGCCATGGCGAACACCACTGCGGTCAGCATCAGGACCGAGATGGTGATCAGCGGGTGCTGGACTTCGAGCCGCGTGAAGAACAGCGACACCAGGATCACCACGCCGCCCACCATCAACCCCCGCGCCAGCGCGCCGGTTACGTAGCCGGCCAATATGACCCCGTTGGGCAGGGGCGAGATCAGCAACTCCTCGATGTGCCGCCCGAACTTGGCCCCAAAGAACGACGACACGATGTTGCCGTAGGAACTGGTGATCACCGACATCATCACCAGGCCCGGCACGATGAACTGCATGTAGTCGAAGCCCCCCATCTCACCGATGCGGCGGCCAATGAGGTTGCCGAAGACAATGAAATACAGGGTCATGGTGATGGCCGGCGGCACCACGGTCTGTCCCCAGATGCGCAGGATGCGGGTGATTTCCTTGCGCACGATGGTGCGATAGCCAATCCAGTTCAGATGACCGCTCATGCGGCTTGCCCCTTGTCGACCAACCGCAGGAACAGCTCCTCCAGGCGGTTCGCCTTGTTGCGCATGCTGACCACGTGGATGCCCCGGTGATCCAGCTCGGCGAACAGCGCGTTGACGGATTTCCTGCGCGGCAGGGACACCTCCAGCGTGTATTCGTCACGCATCATGATCTCCATGCCTTCCAGCACCGGCGGTTGCTCCAGGCATTCGCGCAGGTCGAGCACGAAGGTCTCGATGTCGAGCTTGGCCAGCAGGCTTCGCATGTCCGTGTTCTCGATGATGTTGCCGTGGTCGATGATGGCGATGTTGCGGCACAACTGCTCGGCTTCCTCGAGGTAGTGCGTGGTCAGGATCACCGTCGTGCCCCGCTCGTTGATCTCGCGGATGAACTCCCACATGGACCGGCGAATTTCGATGTCGACGCCGGCGGTGGGCTCGTCGAGGATCAGCAGGCGCGGCTCGTTGACCATGGCGCGCGCGATCATCAGGCGCCGTTTCATGCCGCCGGACAGGGACCGGGCGGGCTTGTCGTGCTTGTCCCACAACTGCAGCTGCCGGAGATATTTCTCGGCACGCTCGAGCGCGGTCTTTCGGTGGATGCCATAGTAGCCGGCCTGGTTGACGACGATCTCGATCGGCTTCTCGAACTGATTGAAGTTCAGCTCCTGCGGCACCAGGCCGATGTAGGTCATGGCCCGGGACCGCTCGCGCTGCACGCTGGCGCCGAACACCCTGATCGAGCCGGAGGTACAGTTGACCAGCGAACTGACGATGCCGATCAGGGTGGATTTGCCTGCCCCGTTCGGCCCCAGCAGCGCGAAAAAATCGCCTTCCTCCACGTCCATGCTGATTCCCTTCAGCGCCTCGACGCCATTCGCGTAGGTCTTGGTCAGGTTCTGGACTTGCAATGCCAGCATGCGCTTGCCTGGGAAGCCGGGGTGCGGGGGCAAGGGCATATTATAGGCCCAGCCCGGCGGGGGGCGTGACGATTTGCCTATGGACGGCAGTGGAGCCGTTCATTAACCTGTGAGCGCCTGCACGATGATCCCCGGGAATGCGGAAGACACTGACGAGCCTTTGCCTGCTGGCACTGATATGGCTGCCCGGTAACGCCCGGGGGCTGCCGGCGGAAAATACCATCGAATTCGCCAATTGCATGCTGGCGCTGCCGGGGACGACCGCCACGGCCAAGGCCGAGTGCGGTGCCCTCATGGTCCCCGAACAACCGGATAAGCCGCACGGCCGGCAGATTTCCATCCACGTGGCGCTGGCGCGGGCCACCTCGACCCGCACGCAACCCGACCCCGTGTTCTTCTTCGCCGGCGGGCCAGGCCAGGCCGCCTCGGAGACCTGGGTCATGCTCGAACCGGTGCTGAAGGCGGTGCGGAAATCACGCGACATCGTGATGATCGATCAACGGGGCACCGGGCGCTCGAACAAACTGCACTGCGTACCCGAGAGCGCCGGCGACCTGAACGCCGAGATCGACCTGGAGCAGCTCGCCCGGGAAACCGAGAAATGTCTTCCGAGGCTGGATGCGGATCCACGCTTCTACACCACCACCATCGCCATGCAGGACTACGACCGGGTGCGCCGGGCCATGGGCTACGAGCGCATCAACCTGATCGGCGTGTCTTACGGTACCCGCGCAGCCCAGGTTTACCTGCGCCAGTTTCCCNNGTCGCGGCGGTGTTCGAGGACTGCCACGCAGACCACGCCTGCCGCGAGCTCTTCCCCAACGGCCAGCAGGGACTCGGCGACCTGGTGGCCGAACTGCGGCGCGCGCCGCGCTGGATCACCATCACCAATCCCGTCACCGGTAAGGATCAACCGCTGCGGCTGGGCGCGGAAACGCTGGCGGTGGCCATCCGCTTCCTGAGCTACCAGAGCGAGACCCAGGCCGTGTTGCCGCTGCTGATCCACGAGGCGGCGACGACCGGGCGGGTGGAGCGCCTGGCCAGCCAGGCGATACTGGTCATGAGCGGGCTGAGCGAAATGCTGGCGCGGGGCATGGAGCTGTCGGTGATGTGCTCGGAGGACTATCCCTTCATGGACCTTGAGCAGGACCAGGCCGAGACCCTGTTGGGCGATATTTTCCTCGCGGCGGTCGCGGCCCAGTGTCGCGTATGGCCCCGCGGCCAGATTCCCGACGGATTTCACGACCCGGTGCACTCCGACACGCCGGTCCTGCTGCTGGCCGGCGAGCGCGATCCGGTGACCCCGCCGCACTACGCACACCAGGCTGCCGCAGGCTTCACCCGCAGCCGGGTACTGATAGCCCGCGGCCAATCGCACTCGGTGCTGCGCAACGTGTGCCTGCGGGACATCGCGACCCGATTCATCGAGCACGGCTCGCTGGATGAGCTCGGCACCGAGTGTGTCGAGCGTATCCGGCCGGCACCTTTCTTCACCAGCCTGTTGGGACCCGAGCCGTGATCACGGTTCGCGACCTGCACAAGTCGTTCGGCAAGGTGCGGGCGGTTCGCGGCATCTCCTTCGAGGCCCGGGACGGCGAGATCACCGGCCTGCTCGGCCCCAACGGCGCCGGCAAGACCACCACCCTGCGCATGCTCTACTCGCTGCTGCCGCCGGACCGCGGTGAGATCCGCATCGACGGCCTGGACCCGACGCGGGACGCGATGAGGATCAAGCGCACCCTGGGAGTGGTGCCGGATAGCCGCGGGCTCTACACCCGCCTGACCGCACGTGAAAACATTCGCTACTTCGGGCGGCTGCACGGCATGGCCGACGAGGTCATCGGCGCCCGCATCCGGGAACTGGTCGCGACGCTGGACATGGCGGATTTCATCGACCGCCGTGCGGAGGGCTTCTCGCAGGGTCAGCGGGTGAAGGTGGCCATCGCCCGGGCCATGGTGCATGAGCCCCAGACCGTGCTCCTCGACGAACCCAGCAACGGCCTGGACGTGATGAGCACGCGCGCGCTGCGTGGCTATATCCGCCAATTGAAAGCCAGCGGGCATTCGGTGGTGCTGTCGACCCACATCATGCAGGAGGTGGCGGCCCTGTGCGACCGCATCGTGATCATTGCCGAGGGCCGGATCGCCGCCGATGGCACGCCGGCCGAGCTGTTGGCGAGGAGCCGTTGCGAGAGCATCGAGGACGCCTTCGTGGCGTTGATTGGCACCGACGAGGGCCTGCTGGCGTGAGCGGCCTGGGCATCGTGTTCCGCAAGGAGGTCAGGGAAAACCTGCGCGACCGCAAGGCCGTGTTCAATTCGCTGCTGCTGGGCCCGATCCTGTTTCCCATCCTGTTCATCGGGCTGGCCTGGTTCAGCGCCTCCAAGCAGATGGAGCGGGCCGAACAAGTGCTGGAGGTGCCGGTGGTGGGGGCCGAACATGCCGCCAGCCTGGTGGCGTTCCTGGAACAGCAGGGCATGGTGGTGCAGCCCGCGCCCGCGGACCCGGAGCGCGCGGTCCGTCAGCAAGAGGTGCCCGTGGTCATCCGTATCCCGGACCGCTTCGGCGAGCAATGGGCCGCGGGGGAGCCGGCGGTGGTGGAAGTGATTGCCGACCCGTCCCGGCGCGCGTCGGAAATCCCGATGCGCCGGGTCAAGGGCCTGCTCAATGCCTACAGCCGGCAGATTGGCTTCCTGCGCCTGCAGCTGCGCGGCGTATCCCCCAGCCTGGCGGTGCCGGTGATGGTCAAGGACGTGGATTTGTCGACGCCCCGGAGCCGCGCCCTGTTGCTCATGATTTTCCTGCCCTACCTGTTGATGATCACGGCGTTCACCGGCGGCATGCACCTGGCCATCGATTCCACCGCCGGCGAGAAGGAACGCGGGTCGCTGGAGCCGCTGCTGATCAACCCCGTGCCACGTTGGCAGATCATGAGCGGAAAAATGGCTGCGACCACGCTGTTTGCATTCGCCTCCCTTACCCTGACGCTGCTGGCGTTCCGCTTCGCCCTGCCCTTCATGCCGACCGGCGCGCTCGGCATCGATCTCAGCCTCAGAATGCAGACCATCGGGCGCATCCTGCTGGCCATCGCACCGGTCGCATTGCTGGCCGCGGCCCTGCTGACCCTGTTGGCCACCTACGCCCGCAGTTTCAGGGAGGCGCAGTCGTACATGGGCCTGGTGATCCTGATCCCGATGATCCCCAGCATCCTGTTCATGGCCAACCCGGTAAAGCCGGAAACCGCGATGATGGCCATCCCCATCTTTGCCCAGAACCTGCTGATCGGCGAGATCGTCCGTGGCGAGTCGGTGCCATGGCACTGGCTGGGCCTGTCCAGCGGCGGCACCTTGCTGGTCGGCCTCGCGCTGGCCGCGTTCGCCGCCACCCTGTTCAACCGCTCGCGGGTGATGTTTCCGGGCTCCTGAGCCGGCCAGGGTTTATAATCGGAGGCCGTTTCACGGCGTTGTGCAGGAGCACGATCATGCATCGAATCTTTCCGGCCCTGCTGGCCCTCGTTCTCGCCACCCCCGCGCTGGCCGGCGAACCGCCTGGCGTCGGGGCAGACGCGCCGGCATTCCGGTTGCAGGACCAGAACGGGGACTGGCACGACCTCGGGGATTATCGCGGACAATGGCTGGCCGTATATTTCTACCCCAGGGACGATACGCCCGGCTGCACCACCGAGGCCTGCAATTTCCGCGACAACATCTATGCCTTCAGGGCCATCGGTGCGTCGGTCGTCGGCATCAGCGTCGATGACGTCGACTCGCACAAGCAGTTCGCGGACAAATACCGCTTGCCGTTCACCTTGCTGGCGGACGCGGATGGCGCCACCGCCCGCACCTACGGCGTGCTCAGGGACTTCAAACTGATGAAGATCGCCAGCCGCCAGTCGTTCCTGATCGACCCCGAAGGCAAGATTGCGAAGCACTACGCGGACGTTGACCCGGAGACCCATACCCAGGAGGTGCTGGCAGACCTCGAGGCCGCCATGGCGGGCGGAGGTTGATGGCGCAGCGGAACCCGGCGCCTGGGTGATGCCGCACTCAGGGCGCGGCCGAGCCGCGGCGCGCTTCGCGCGCGGCATTCACGATGGCGCGCACGTCCCCCAGCAATTCGCGGGCATCGTAGACGATGCCGTCCTTGATGGTGTATCGCACGCCGCCCACCCGCTCGGGGCGGTCATCCTCGCCGAGCCGAAAATGGCCGGTGCCGTATAACACCTTGAAATTCTGCAGGGGATTGAATTCGCTCACCACCAGATCGGCCAGCTTGCCGGGCCGGATCGAGCCGATCCGGCCGTCCATGCCCAACACCTCGGCGCCGAGGATGGTGGCCGAGCGCACCACTTCCAGCGGATGGAAGCCCGCTTCCTGCAACAACTCCATTTCGCGAATGTAGGCGAATCCGTAGATTTTCCAGATGTACCCCGCGTCGGAGCCCAGGGTGACGCGCCCACCGTGATTCTTGTAATCGTCCAGGAACGTCATCCAGATCCCGAAATTCCGGCGCCAGGCCACCTCGTGCGCGGTGGTCCAGTCGAACCAGTACGAGCCATGCGCGTCACGCGAGGGCTGGAAGAAATCCCACAGCGCCGGGTGGGTGTAATCCGCATGCCAGTCCGCGTTCATCTCGCGCATCAGGTCGCGGCTGGCCTCGTAGATGGTCAGCGTCGGGTCGATGGTCAGACCCGCGGCAATCAGTTCATCGCGGACCCGCACCCAGGTATCCGAGCCCGGCGCCGCCGCCTGCGCCCACAGCCGCCCCGCCTCCCCGAAGCGGTGCTGCTCATTGGCATAGTTATACTCCGGCGGATAATCCTGGATGACCTGGTTTTCGAACATGGCCTCCGGCAGACCGTACCAATGTTCCATGGTGGTCAATCCCGCCCGCGCCGAGTCCAGAACGTTCCAGGTGACGACCTCCAACTGGGTGTGGTGCATGGCGGAGCCGAGACCGAGCTGGCGCGCCTCGTCCAGCGCGGCTTGCATGACCGGGCGCGGCGCGCCAAAAAATTTGACGCCGGCAGCACCGCGCGCGGCAACCTCCCGCACCCAGCGGCGCGCCTCCTCCGCATTCAGGATCGGCCCCTCGTGACCCTGGCCGAACACCACGTAGGGCACGATGCGGGGCGCTGAGATCTCGTTCCGGTCGCTGCGCTCGCGATGGCGCACGGTCCACTCCAGACCATTGCCGCTGCCCGGTTCCCGGATGGTCGTGATGCCATGGGCCAACCACAGCTTGGCGGCGTACTCCGCCGGCACGCCCTGCTCGTCGCCGCCGAAGTGCGCGTGCAGGTCCACGAAACCGGGCAGCAGGTAGTGGCCCGCCAGTTCCAGCACCCGGTCCCCCTCCTGGACCGGGATGCGGTTTTCGGGCGGCGTGGGGAACAGCACCCCGAGGTTGCGCAGCTCGGTAATGCGATTACCCTCGATGAGCACGTCCATGGGGCCGACGGGCGGTGCGCCCTCCCCGCTGATGACGGTCACCCCCCTCAAAAGCAGCCGCTCGAAGGGGCCTTCGCCCCGTGTGCGGTCCGGGGCCGGCTCGCTGGCAGCCCAGGTCCAGGCGGGCAGGAGGACCAGTACCAGGAAAAACCGTAGTTTCATGTTTTGACAGTTGTTTTCGGCGCCAAAGAGCGTATGCTGATCCTAGGGTATCACTAGGAAGGTATGTTCTTGGAGTGCTACGTCATGGAAGACGTCATCGAGGAAGTGAAAGCTCCTAAACCGCAAACCGGGCAAGCCAACCCACACGGGCCAGAAACGGCGGATCGCGACCGGCCGGCCGCGCCGGAGACCGCCCAGGCGGGTCGGCGCACGGAAACACTCAGCACGGAAGACCGCGCCCAGGACCGCTGGTTCATGGAAGACCGCGGTAACCGGCGTGTACCGAAACGCCTGGATGTGCCAAACGAGGCCCTGGTGAGTGCCGCCGGCCCCCTGAAACTGACCGGCAATATCACGCTGATCGATGAGGCGGGCCAGACCCACTACGCCAATCACCTCACGCTGTGCCGCTGTGGCGCTTCGCGCAACAAGCCGTACTGTGACGATCAGCACATGGAAGTCGAATTCTTCGATTCCGGCAGCATCCCGCAGGCATCGGAATGCCGACAAATGGCCAATCCGCAGATGCTGACCGTCACCTGCATCAAGGACGGGCCGCTCAAGTACCAGGGATACCTGCGGGTCTACAATCGCAAGGGCCAGCAATGCCTGACCATGCAGGGCGCCCTGTGCCGCTGCGGGCGATCGACCAAGAAACCCTTCTGCGACTGCCGGTAAGCGCCGCACGACGAGGACCCGCAGTAGCGTGTGGGGCCTGGTTGCCTCACCACAAGCGGGGCGGCACAATCGGCTCATGGATATTTTTCGGGTGTTCCAGATCGAGGCCGCGCACCGGCTCCCCAACGTGCCAGCCGGACACAAGTGTGCACGCCTGCACGGCCACTCCTTCCGCATCGAGGTGCACGTCTCCGGGGAGCCGGGACCGGAAAGCGGCTGGGTCATGGACTTCGCCGATATCCGGCGCGCCTTCCAGCCATTGTTCGAACAACTCGACCACCATTGCCTGAACGACATCGAGGGCCTGGACAACCCCACCTCGGAGCAGCTCGCACGCTGGATTTGGCAGCGCCTTGCCCCTGCGTTGCCGGCATTGACGAAGGTCGTGGTGCAGGAAACCTGCAATGCCGGCTGCATCTATCGGGGTGATTGAAGCCGATCCACAGCGGCAATTGGGCCCTAAACCGCTGTGGCACAAAAACAACAAATCTCCGGAATTCCAGTCCTGTAACACATTCGGCCAGCCCCGATGCCCGTCTCGACAGGCGATTTTCTCAAGGGTCTCAAGCGCTACGCCGGCCGGCACCGCCGAAGAGCGCCACGAGCCATCCCGATGCCCGTGTTGCGAACTTGCAACAGTCGCCCGACCACGCCCCAGATATGCCTATAACGCTTTGTAATATGGTATTTTTCTGCTAGCATTAACGCCCTTTTTCCAGGCGTGGAACGGTGTTTGCTGGGCGCATGAAAAACTCCGTGCACATCGCAATTTTCGCCTTGCTGGCCATGCCGCTGGCCGCGGCGGGCGCGCCGCTGGGTTACAGCGTCAATTCGGACGAGCCCGGCGGCGACAGCCTGTACGCCATCGACCTCGCCAACGGCAGCGAGACCGAAGTCGGCCAGGTTCTCTCCCTGGGGACGCCCCGCGTCGATATCGAGGGGCTGGCATTCGACCCATCCGGGCTGCTGTGGGCCGTCGACAACGAGAGCCACAAGCTGTTTCCCATCGATACCAGTACCGGCGAGGTCGTCGTGCTGAGCGAGGCCGGTATCCAGGGGCTCGACGCTCTGCCGGGACATGACTTCGGACTCACCTTCGCCTGTGACGGCACCCTGTACCTGACCTCTGTCCTGACGCAGTCGCTCTACACCCTGGCGCTGGATGGCACCGCCACGCTGATCGGGGCACCGGGCAATCTGGGCGTGAACATCAGCGCCATCGCCGCCTACGGCAGCCCGACCCAGTTGTTCGGACTGGGCAACGGCCTGCTCGCTGAGGGGGGGCCACAGGACAACCGCAGCCTGTACCGGATCGATACGGCCGATGGCACGGCCAGCCTGGTGGGCGAGATGGGGCCGGCCGCAGGCGATTATTTCGAGGCCGGGCTCAGCTTCGACGCCGGCGGGGCCCTGTGGGCTATCACCGACCGGCGCACCTCCACGGAAGAGCTCGGCAGCCAGGTGTTGAGCCTCGACACCGCAACCGGCGCGGCCACGCTGGTCAGCACCACCAGCGTCACGGGCTTCGAGAGCCTGGCCGTGGCTCCCCCCTCCGGCTGCGAGGCGAGCAGCCCACCGCCGCCGCCCACGCCACCGGTGCAGGCACCCGCCCCAGCGGGCAAAACGGTCGCCGTCCCCACCTTCGGCCCCGGCAGCCTGTGGCTCGCCATCTTCTCGCTGTTGCTTACGGGAGCCTGGGCACTGCGTCGCGGCAGCGGCTGAAACCCCACTCGAGGGCTGCGCCATGTCCCGGTGCGCCAACGCGATCCGAATACGCTAAACTGCGGTCATCACCATCGAATGTGGAGTAAGCGACATGGTCGGCGGCATTAGCGTATGGCAACTGTTGATCCTGCTCTTGATCGTGGTGCTGGTATTCGGCACCAAGCGTCTCCGGAACATTGGCAGCGACCTCGGCAGTGCGGTCAAGGGATTCCGCAAGGGCCTGGAAGAAGAGCCGGAAGCGAATGAGCCGGAGCAGCTGGGCGCCGACGCCATGCCATCCAGCAGCGCGGAGGAGATCGACCGGGAGCAGGAACCGGCCCCGCGGCCGCCCGGAAGCGATGTTTGATGTAGGCTTTGCCGAGATTTTCCTGCTGGCGTTGATCGGGCTGCTGGTACTGGGCCCGGAGCGGCTGCCGCGCGTGGCCCGAACCCTGGGCGGCCTGATGCGCAAGGCCCGCAGCAGCTGGATCACCCTGCGTCGTTCGATTGAAGCCGAACTCGCCGCGGCCGAGATCAAGGAGCCGCTCGAGTCTGCCGGCCAGGAGCTCAAGGACGTCGCCGAGCAACTGGAAGAGATGGGTGCCCCGCCGGGTGCGAGGGCGCAGGCCCGCCCGCCGGATGGCGCCGATGACTGATTACCCGGAGAGCGACCGCGAGCAGACGTTCCTGGAACATCTGGTGGAGTTGCGCAGCCGATTGATCAAGGCCTGCATCGCCATCCTGGTCGTGCTGCTGGCGCTACTGCCCTTCGCCCGGTATCTGTACAACTATATCGCCACCCCCATGCTGGCGCAGTTGCCGGCCGGCAGCAGCATGATCGCGATCGACGTGGCCTCGCCATTCCTGGCGCCGTTCAAGCTCAGCCTGTTGCTGGCGGTGATGATCGCCATGCCGTACATCCTCTACCAGCTGTGGGCCTTCGTGGCGCCGGCCCTGTTCCGGCACGAAAAGCGGCTGGCCCGGCCCCTGCTGTTCTCCTCCGTGGCGCTGTTCTATCTCGGCTGCATGTTCGCCTATTTCGTCGTGTTTCCGCTGGTATTCGGGTTCATGATGCGGGTGGCGCCCGAGGGTGTGGCGGTGATGACCGATATCAATCGCTACCTGGATTTCGTGATCACGCTGTTCCTGGCCTTCGGCATCACCTTCGAGGTGCCCATCGCGACCATCATCCTGGTAGCCACCGGGATCACGTCCATCGAGAAGCTGGGCGCGATCAGGCCCTACATGATCGTCGGTGCGTTCGCGGTCGGCATGCTGCTGACGCCGCCGGACGTCATTTCGCAGACCTTGCTGGCGCTGCCGATGTGGATCCTGTTCGAGGTGGGAATCCTGATGTCGCGCATCCTGCTGGCGGGCCCGCAGCGGGATCAGGCCACCAACTGATCGTCGGCTCGAGCCCCCTCATCGCCGGCCGCCGGGGGCAGCCCGAAGATGTCCTTGAAAGCGGCATATTGCGTGCCAAACACGAGCAACTGGAAGATCACCACCAGCAACAGGGTCACCAGCGCCAGCAGCGGGCTCATCGCGGATTCGCCCGCCGGCGCCACCAGCAGCACCCCGGTCAGCAGACCGGCGGGCATCGCGATGACCAGCAGCAGGAATCCGAGCAGCAACATCGGCCGCCAGTTGCGCAGCAGGCCCATCACCCCCGCGAGCATGGCCGCGGCCGCGGCCCGGTCGGCAAACCACACCAGCGGCACCGCGAAATAGCTGACGCAGCCACCGAGCAGCATGCCCGCCAACACCGCCAGCACCATGCGCTGACGCAGGGCCGGGTCCAGTTCCTGAACGGCGCTGACGTCACCCTGCTCGAGCCGGGTGATGAGCGCCTCATCCAACACCAGGGGCGCGCCGGCCAAACCGATCATCACGGCGATAATGGCCAGGGCCAGCACCAGGGCGCCCAGCGCCAGCAGGCGCAACAACCGCGGACCCGAGGTGAAGGCCGCGAACAGGGCCGTCAGCGGCGGGCGCAGGCCGCGGTCCACGGCCGACATGACGTGCAGCATGCCCGCCGTAAGGGCCGGGATCGACAGGATCAGGATGAGCCCCAACAGCCCGGACTGCGCGAGGCCCATGAGGAACTGCAGGATCAGGCCGAACAACAGCAGCCGCGCCGGCTGGCGCCGGATCAGCATCAGCCCGCCGGTGAGCCAGGCCACTCCCCGCAGGGTCGGCAGTCGCTGGATATCGCCCGCCACGCTCAGTCCCCTACGTTGGCGAAGCTGAGTGCGTCGCGGTCCCAGGCCTGTGCGCCATGCAACGCCTCCACCACCTCTTCCGGTTCCCGCACCACGTTCCACATGCGGGCATGCGCTTCGCCCATGAACCGCTCGCGCACGCTGTGCTCGAGAAAATCCAGGAAGCGATCGTAAAAGCCGTTGGTATTGACCAGCACCACCGGACCCAGCCACAAGCCGAGGCGCTTGAGGGTCAGGGCCTCGAAAACCTCCTCGTAGGTGCCGCAACCCCCGGGCAGCGTCACGACGGCATCGGATTCCTCCAGCATGCGGTGTTTGCGGGTGCGCATGTCCGCGACGATCTCCAGGCCGGTGAGCCCGGCATGGCTGAGCTCCAGTTCCTGCAGGAATGACGGCACGATCCCGTATACCTGGGCCCCGCGGGAGAGCGCGCCGTCGGCCATGGCCCCCATCAGGCCGGCGCCGCCGCCGCCGAAAACAATGGTCTTGCCCGCTTCCGCCAGCACCTCGCCGACGCGGGTGGCAGCCTGATAGTAAGCGGGCGCGAGGGCGCGGCTGGAGGCCGCGTAGACCGTCACGCGGTGGATGCCCCGGGGGCCGGCTTGATGATTCAGGTGCTCGGTTTGCATTGCGCTTATTGTAGTATGAACAGCGTGTGAGTAACCCCGGTGCGAGTGACGGCACGCGCCGATCCCCGGCAGCAAAACGGAAGCAGTCCAGTGGCCTACAACCGCGTCATGCAGCCACCAGCCTCGATCGCGATCATCATCGCCTGCGCCGCGGTGTTCCTGTTGAACAACCTGTCACCGGCGCTCGCCCTGTGGCCGCTGCAAAGCGGTCACTTCGGGCCCTGGCAATTGCTGAGCTACGCATTCCTGCACGGCGGCCTCAACCACATCTTCTTCAACATGTTCGCCCTGTGGATGTTCGGCCTGCCGCTGGAGCGCGCCTGGGGCAGCCAGCGGTTCCTGCTGTACTACCTGGTGTGCATCCTCGGTGCCGCGATCACGCAGCTGGTGGTGCAGCAACTCAGTGGTGACTTCTATCCGACCATCGGTGCCTCCGGGGCAGTGTTCGGTTTGCTGCTGGCGTACGGCGTCATGTGGCCCGAAAACCGCATCCTGCTCCTGTTCTTCCCCGTGCCGGTGAAGGCCAAGTGGTTCGTGCTGATTTACGGCGCCATCGAGCTGGTCTTCGGCGTCACCCAGGCCATGCCGCAGATCGCGCACTTCGCCCACCTGGGCGGCCTGTTCTTCGGTGCCGGCCTGCTGTGGCGCTGGGGATGGCGCCCCGGCATGACCTGGCGCCGTTGACCGCCCAGGCGCGGCCGACGGTCGCGCGCATTACAGTGGTCGACCGCTGCCGGTAGAATGGGTGCCCCATCATCGACGGACAGTGACATGAGCAAGACCCACCCGGTCATCCCCGCCGCGGCGGCGCGGGCCCATATGGATGCGGACCAGTACCGCGAGGCCTATGCGCGTTCACTCGAGGACAACGAGGGCTTCTGGGCGGAGCAGGCGCAACGCCTGGAGTGGGCCCGGCCCCCTTCCCGCATCCGGGACGTGTCCTGGGATGCGGCCGACCTCCACATCCGCTGGTTCGAGGACGGCACCCTGAACGCGTGCCACAACTGCATTGACCGTCATCTCGATGCGCGGGGCGAGCAGACCGCCATCATCTGGGAGGGCGACGACCCCTCGCGCGACGAACACATCAGCTACCGGCAACTGCACCAGCGGGTGTGCCGGATGGCCAACGTGCTCAAGGCGCTGGGCGCGCGGCGCGGCGACCGGGTAACGATCTACATGCCGATGATTCCCGAGGCGGCCATTGCCATGCTCGCCTGTGCGCGCATCGGCGCGGTGCACTCGGTGGTGTTCGGCGGTTTCTCGCCCGACGCCCTGGCCGGGCGCATCATCGATTGCGAGTCCACCCTGCTGATCACGGCCGACCAGGGTGTGCGCGGGGGCAGGATCGTACCGCTCAAGAACAACGTGGACGAGGCCCTGGGACGGCCCGGCGTGTCGGACTTCATGCGCTCGGTGCTGGTGGTGCGCAACACGGGCAACGAGGTGTCCATGGAGCCCGGCCGCGATCACTGGCTGCACGAGCGTGAGCAATCGGTCGATGACGACTGCCCTGCCGAGGAGATGAACGCGGAAGACCCCCTGTTCATCCTTTACACCTCGGGCTCCACGGGTAAGCCCAAGGGCGTCCTGCACACCACCGGCGGCTATCTGGTCTATGCGTCCTACACCCACGAGCTGGTTTTCGATTACCACGACGGCGATATCTACTGGTGCACCGCGGACGTCGGCTGGGTGACCGGGCACAGCTACATCGTCTACGGGCCGCTGGCCAACGGCGCCACCACCCTGATGTTCGAGGGCGTCCCCAACTACCCGGACGCCAGCCGCTTCTGGCAGGTGTGCGACAAGCATCAGGTGAACATCTGCTACACCGCGCCCACCGCCATCCGCGCCCTGATGCGCGAAGGCGAGGAGCCTGTCCGGCGCACCTCGCGGCAATCCCTGCGCCTGCTGGGATCGGTGGGCGAGCCGATCAACCCGGAGGCCTGGGAGTGGTACTTTCAGGTGGTCGGCGATGCGCGCTGCCCGGTCGTCGATACCTGGTGGCAGACCGAGACCGGCGGCATTCTCATCAGCCCGCTGCCGGGCGCGACCCCGATGAAGCCGGGCTCGGCCAGTTTTCCCCTGCCGGGCATCGAGCCGGCGCTGGTGGATGGCGAGGGCCGCGAACTCGCCGGCGAGGCCGAGGGCCAACTGGTGATCAAGCAGAGCTGGCCGGGGCAGATGCGCACCGTGTACGGCGATCACCAGCGTTTCGTGGAAACCTACTTCTCGCAGTATCCGGGCCTCTACTTCACCGGCGACGGCTGCCGGCGCGACGAGGACGGCTACTACTGGATCACCGGCCGGGTGGACGACGTGCTCAACGTCTCCGGGCACCGGATGGGCACCGCCGAGGTGGAGAGCGCCCTGGTGGCCCACCCGCAGGTGGCCGAGGCCGCGGTGGTCGGCTTTCCGCACGAGATCAAGGGCCAGGGCATCTACGCCTACGTCACGCTGGTCGCCGGTGCCGAACCCAGCGAAGAACTGCGCACGGAACTGCGCAACTGGGTGCGCAAGGACATCGGGCCCATTGCCTCTCCGGACCTGCTCCAGTGGGCACCGGCGCTGCCCAAGACCCGCTCCGGCAAGATCATGCGCCGCATCCTGCGTCAGATCGCCGCCAACGACTATGCCGACCTGGGCGATACTTCCACGCTGGCCGAACCGGAGGTCGTCGAACGCTTGGTGGCAGGGCGCATGAACCGCTGAAACCGGCCCGACGCCGCAGGCCGGCGGCTAAAGCCCGCTGTGCTCCAGCGGTCGCTCGCGGTGCATGAGAATCCATTCCGCGTGCTCTTCCAGCGCCGCATTGCCAAGTGCCCGCAACACCCGGCGCCGGAATGCGGTGTCGGTGGAACCGTCCAGCAGGCGGCGGGCGTTGGTGAAAATCTTGCCCATGAACCGGTATTGCTTGATCAACTCCTTCTCCGCGCGCTTGTGCGAAAACGCATCGCGCACCCCGGCGATCAGGGGCAGCACGCCCATGAGGATCATCAGCAGGTGGCGCTCATCCGGGCCGATGCGGCCCGCCATCAGCGCCAGCACACCCGCGATCAGGATGCCGCCCCACAGCGACAGGCTGCCGAAGCGCGCGGTGCGTTGCAGGTTGCGGGTCTTGAGGATGCTCTTCTCCGTGTAATAACCCAGCTGCCCGGTTTTTCCGTCGGCCTGGCCCACCCAGTGATCGGCCACCCAGTCCACCCACGCCGGGTCCGGCGCCCGGGTGCGGTCGCGGTACAGGCTGGCCGAGCGCATGATGTGCCGAATCCAGCCGAGATCGACGTCCTGCTTCTGCAGGAAATTGTCATAGGCGAACTCCGGCGTCTCGGTTTCCACCACCCCGGCCAGGTTCCAGTACAGCTGCACCCTGAGGCCCTCGGCCAGGGCGCGGTAATCGAGGTACTTGCGGTGCCATTCGCGCCGGTCGCCCACCAGGTACACCGCGAAGCCGGTCAGGAACAGGCTGAGGAACAGGTACACCAGCCAGTGCGGACCGCCGAATTCCGAGTAGAGGATGAAGGTGAGCCCCATGAAGATGGCCACCACGTGGGTGGTCAGCATGTTCAGGTACACGCGCCTCTGGAAGTGAATCGCCAGCCAGTCGGCGACCCCGAACAGGCGGTTGACGTACCGTACGCCGGCCGGTTCGGCCAGTGGCGGCTCCCCGGCCAGCAGGGAGCGCGCAGACGCCCCCAGCAGCTTGCGATACGTGTCATCATCGGCAGCGAAGGCCTGCAGGCGCAGCATGGTGAGGTGGTAATCCTCCGGCATCCTCGGCCCCTGCTGGCGGCCGAAATGGGCCGTGAGCCAGTAGCCATGCAGCTCCTCGAGCCCCGCCTGCGGCCCGCCATCTGGCCGATCGCGCGAGCACACGATGTGATAGGCGAGGTCATTCTCGTTCTCCGCCAGCAGGTTCGGCGATTCCTCCCCGGCCGAGAACCCCGGCATGACCGCGGTGAGGTGGTAGCGCACCACGTCCGCGGTGCCGCCGCTCTCGTCGCCCGGCTTGCCATCCCACAGTGCCAGCAGAATCTGGCAATGGTTGGAGATGAATACCCCGAGCTGCGCGTACAGGTGGTTCCGCCCCACCGCGCCGGCCGTGTCACCCGCCAGCGGCAGGCTCAGCACCTCCGCGCCCTCGATCAGGTCACGGAATTCGTGCACCGAGGCGGTGCCGGAGAAATCCCGCTCGTATTCCGCCCGCGGCATCGGCAATGGCACGACGAGCGGAATGCCGAGTTCCCGGGCCACCTGCGCCACCAGCCGGTCGGCGCCCTCCGCCAGCGGGGTGATCACCTGCAACTCGAGGCCCGGATACTCGCGCGCCAAAGCCTCGAAGAACGCCCGCACCTGCTCGCGCAGGGCGGGCACTTCGGCGGCGACCAGGTTGCGGTGACCGGTGACGCCGATGGTCAGCTTCATGGCAGGTCGTACCGGCGAGTCAGCCTTCGTTCTCGATCATCGGATCACTGTAGATCGAGTTCCCGTTACAGGTGGCCCGCACCCGATAGAAGATGGAGTAGCTGGGCTCTCCCTTGACACCCTGCAGGTTGCGATTGGCCATCCTGAGCCCGGCGCCCAGAGCCGTCGCAGTGACGATACCGGTATTGGGATCGACATCGAAGTCGCCAGTCACCACGTTGTCGAGGTTCTTGTTCATATTGGCCCATTGGGCAGCGTTGGGCTTGTTGGGCTTGGGCCCATGACCACGCTTCTCCGCAAGCATGATCTCATCCAGCTGCCACTGCGCACCCGGAGCACATCCCGTGGCACCCGTCAGCCGGTAGACGATATGGCCTGCCTCGCCGGGCAGAAAGCGCAGGCAGCCCGGGCCCCGCTGTGGGTTGCCGACACCACTGGCGACACACTGGGAGGGGCCAAGGACGAGATTACCGCCGTCGACGGACAGGTTCATCGTCTTGGTCACTTGCGCGATCGCCGCCTGGGATACCAGGCAAAGCATGGCAAGGCCCAGCCAACCGGCCCTTTGCATCACACGGAAACACTGCTTGTTCATGGCTTAAACTCCTTTACATTGGGTCTTCGAATATGCCGCGCGCGGGTTAAGCAAATCGCAGCGCGGTGAAGCGGGCAGCATCGGCTCGCCTGGCGCGGCGATCCTCAGCGGGCGCACACGTCATATTGCCTGCAAAAGCCCCGAAACTCCGGGTCATGATACCCCTTTGCGCGCAGCGCCGAGGCCTCGGCACGCGCTTGCTCCCGCGAGCCACGCATCACCGCCAACCGCGCGCTCAGGTCCATCGCCTCGCAGCCCGGCGCGGACTCCAGCGCGCGGCCATGGCGATCGAGCTCGGCTGTGACCGCAGCGGTGAGCGTGCCGGGATCCAGGGCCCAGCGATAGAACAGGGCGCGCAGCAGGAGTTCTCGCGCGTCCCGATGCTCCGGGTGCTCTGCCAGGATGGAACGCATCGTGTCGGTAGCCCGGCCCAGCAGCGGGCCGGCGCGGGTATTCTCGCCCAACATCAGGGCGGTATGGGCGTGCTTGATTGAATAGTCTGCATACTCGGCCAGGTGCTCCAGGGTGACCTCGACGTCCTCCGCCAGCAATTCGACGGCCAGTGTTTCCAGGGTCTGAAACTCTGCCGAGGCTTCCGCGAGGTCTCCGCCCAGGGCCCGCAGGTGAGCGGCACGCGCAGACTTGTTCAGGAGATTCCAGCGGAACAGCAGATTGGTCGGATCTTCCTCGAAGATCTCGCCCAGCAGCTCCATCGCGAGCCCGAGGTTATCCAGCGCCAGATCTATCTGGCCAGCGCGGCGCTGAACGCGGGCCAGCCCCGCCAGGGCAAACGCATACCGCCGCTTGAGGGTGTTATTGGCGGGGTTCAGGTTCCGATAATGGCCCGCATAGCGGGCGTTGTTCAGGCGTGCCGACAGCGCCTCGCCGACATTGCATACGCCCAGCCATGCGTCCGCGAGATGCGCATAGAAGCGGGGCAGTTCCGAGCCATAGCCGGCGTCCAGCCCGGCGGCGCGCTCGGCGAGGACCAGGGCTGCCTGGCGATAGGCGAGCACCTGCTGCGCATCCAGCTGCACCCGTTCCGTCTCGACGCTTGCCAGGTTGCCGAGCGCATAAGCGGTCTCCATGATCCAGTCGGCATTGTCCGGATCGATTTCCATCAGCGATCGGCTGGCCTCGTGGTAAGCCGTGAAATAATCGAGGGCCTCGTCAAGACGCCCCAGGTCGTAGTGAATGCGGCCAATCCAGTATTCCACCTGGCCGAGATCGAAGATGATGGACGGGTTATCGGGCTGCAACGCACGAATGGGGCCCAGCATCCGTCGCGATTCCGTGAACAGGCGCAGCGACTGCTGTTGGTGCCCCTCCGACCAAGCGATCTCGCCCTGCTCGAGAAGAATCCGGCCCAGGTTGCGACGCGATTCGATGCTCAGGTCATCGGCGTCCAGGTTATCGAGGAACCCGGCCGCTACCTCGCTGAACTTGCGACGCGTCTGCAGGTCCGCCACCTGCTTCAGCTCTTCGCTGGCCTCGATGAACTGGGACAGCATCTGCTCGGCATGTTCCCGATCCCGCTGTTGCTGCTGCAGTGCCTGCTGCTCCGCCATGCGTGAGCGCACGGCGGTGAGCGCGAGCGCGACGACGGCAATGGCCGCGAGCGCTCCGATCGAACGCAGTTTGCGCTTGCGCTGCAATTCCCGCCGCCGCAACTCATCGAGGCGAATTCCCAGCACCCCGGCCACCAGCTTGAGCTTGGCGAGCGACTTGCCATCCGCCCACTTGCGGGCATCCGCTGCCAATGGCTCATGGGCAGCGCCATCCTCGTCCTCCCGCAGCGCGGGCGGGAAGCAGGCAAGCTCAGGAGCCGTGGCATGGGGGTCGCCGTCCACGATCATGCAGAGGATGCGCTCACCGCGGCCCAGGGCCCTGAAGTGGCGGATTTCCTCGGCAACCCATTCGGACCCGGCGGCGGCCGGCGAGCAGATGACGATCAGGGTTTCCGAGTCCGCGAGCGCAGCTTTCACCGTGTCACTGAGGTCCGCTGCCGAGGGTAGCTCGTCCCGGTCCCGGAACACGGGGGACAGCCTCGCCGGCACAGGTCCGAATCGCCCCGGGCTGCCGACCAACCGCCGCGGTACCCGGTATGCCTCCAGGCTGCGGTGCAGCCAGGCGGCCCAGGCCTCGTCACGATGGCTGTAACTGATGAATGCCTTGTAGTGGTGGGTGCGGCTCACGTCCCTATCCATGCGCCCGGGCAGCAGCCAGGCCGCCTCTCTGGTCGCTCATCACGGACCGGTGCCCAGTGGGTAACGGCCCGGCACCAGGGCGGGAACGATTCGCTCCCTGGGCCCGTTTAACCTTCGTTCTCGATCATCGGGTCCGATTCCACGCACTGAGTGTTCTTGCAGGCCCGAATCTGGTAACGGTAGCTTTGCTGAAAGTTGTTCAGGTCGTGCAGGGTAAACTCGGTGCCATCGGCCAGACTCGACAGGTCGATGATACCGTTATCGTCCGGCTTCACCATGGCACCGCCGATCTGCACGTAGAAATCATCCTTCATGGCCTCGGTGAACCCCGTCTGGGCAGCAAAATCCAGCTTGCTGGAATGCGCCTCGGAAACCAGTTGGATGGAAGTCATCTCCCAGTCCGGAATGCCATACATGCGAAAGTTGATTTCGGCCTTGTCATCCTGGGGGACGCGAACGCAGCCCGGATGCGTGCTGGTCTGGCAGTTGCCCGGCCCGGCGATGATCAGGAGTTCGCGCTTGGAGCCCTTGCCCGTAATCACCAGGATCACCTCCGGCTTGTGCACGGTGGCGGAGCCCAACAGGGTATTGCGCGGCAGCGGGTCTTCAGCTTCGGCGCTGACCGCCACGCGCTGCGCCGAACAGGCAACGAGCATCATGACGACCGACAGGGATAAAAGTGCTCTGGACTTGATCATGGCAGGCTCCTTGGGTTGTTGTGAACGTAATCGTAACGTCGAACCGAATCCTTCTGGCTGGCTTGTGATCGTCAAGCCTCCCCCTCCAAACATAGCAGATATTAAAAATGCGGTGGTCGGCGCCCGGCCTGATCTGGATCAGCCCCGCCTTGCAGGGCGCCTCAGGCCACCCGGTTCATCGGCCGGCCGCGCAGGTAAGCGCGCAGCACCTGCACCAACTGGTCCACCAGCGCCTGCCGGGCCTTGTGACTGGCCCAGGCATTGTGCGGGGTGACGATCAGGTTGGGGATATCGGGCGCCAGCAGCGGGTGGTCGGGCGGGGGCGGCTCCGCCGTCAGCACGTCGATCCCGGCCCCGCCAATCACCCCCTCGCGCAGGCACGCCGCCAGGTCCAGCTCGTTGACGATGCCACCGCGGGCGGTATTGATCAGGATGGCGTCGCGCTTCATGGTCTCCAGCACGGGCCGGTCGAACAGGTCCCGCGTTTCATCATTCAGCGGGCAGTGGATGCTGATCACATCGGCATGCGCCACCACGTCCTCGAACGGCAAGTGGTCCCCGCGCGGCGGGCGGCCGCGATGTTCGGCCACCAGCACGTTCATGCCCAGCGCGCGGGCGCGCCGCGCCACGCTGCGCCCCAGCACGCCATACCCCACGATGCCGAGGCTCAGCCCGGAGGCTTCGCGGATCGCGCGATCGAACAGGGAAAACTGCGGCTGTGCGCTCCAGTCACCGGCCTGCACGCGCTCGCGGTACCAGGGTTGGCCGGACAGCAGGTTCAGCGCCAGGTTGAGCGTATGCTGGGTGACCGATTCCGTGGCGTAATCGCGGGCATTGCAAACAGTGATGCCCCGCTCCCCGGCGGCCTCGAGATCGACGTTGTTGGTGCCGGTCGCCGCCACCATGACCAGCTCCAGGNNTGGTGACCACCACGTGGGCCTGGGCGATTCGTGCCGCGCATTCCCCGGGGGTGGTGAAATCGAACCATTGCCAACCAGGCAGGCAGGTGTCGAGCGCGTCGAGCCGCAGGTCGCCCTGGTCGACCGAGCCCAGGTCCAGGAACACGCCACGCTCGACAGGCATCCCCCACTCCCGTGCATTACCCGCTCACCATCCTATCGCAACCGGATCGTGATGGCTCGAGCGATGCATNNCACGCGGATGTGGTGACTCAGCGGGACGTGGTGGCGACGCTCACGCTGGCGATCTTCACCGCCTCCGCGGCATCGAGGATGGTCACCAGCGCATCCGTCTCGGCGTCCGGGTGGGCCGCGACGATCAGCGGCGAATCCGGCTTTTCGGCCTTTTCCCGCTCCAGGTTGGCCCGCACCGCCTTGCGCTCCAGCAGGCGGCCCTTGAGCGTGATGTTGCCGCTGGCGTCGATCTTGAGGACGATCGGCCCCTTCTTCTGCTCCACCTGCTTGGGCGGCGCATTGGATGGCCGCGAGACCTCCAGCCCTTTCTCCTTGACGAAGGAGGTGGTCACGATGAAGAAGATCAGCATGATGAACACGATGTCCAGCATCGGCGTGATGTTGATCTCCGCTTCGTCGTCCGGCCTGTGTTTCCAGCGCATGGCGGCTCCTCGCTGCTCGCGGCCCCGTAGCCCGTCCCGGGGGGAGGCACAGCTTACTGAAACTCGGCGCCTTTGGCCAGTTCCCGGCCCTCGCGCAGCCGGCGCCCAGCCGCCCCGCCAGCACCGTTCGGGTTGATGCGCGTCACTGACATCAATCGGCAAAAATGCTATGTTGACGGGCTGAACACCGCGCCAGGCAAGGATGCAACTTGACCAGAGCAATCGCGAGATTTCCGGCCGTGTCAGCCATTCTGGTGGTGGCCCTTGGCCTGTTGTTCTGCATCGATGCCCGGGCGCAGCAATACTATGACCCCGGCATCCTGCAAAAGACCATCTACCGGATGCCCGGCGACTACCAGGCCCAGGGCGTCCGGGCCGGCAGTTTCATCTTCGTGCCCGCACTCGAACTCGTCTACGAGGATCACGACAACATCTTCTACCTGCCCGAGGACGAGGTCGGCGATACCATCTACCACGCCCGCCCGTCGCTCAGCCTGAACTCGGACTGGAGCCGGCATGCGCTCAGCCTCGGGGCCTCTTCGAACATCGCTCGCTACCAGGATTTCAGCTCCGAGGATTACGAAGACCTGATCTTCAACCTGAACGCCCGCATCGACGTGCGGCACGGCAGTTTTATCAGCCTGCGCGCCGCCAGCATGTCCCTGCACGAGGACCGCAGCACGCCGGACGACGCGGGAGGCGTCGAGCCCACCGATTTCTCGCATGACTTCATCGAGGTCGGTTACCTGCACACCTTCAACCGCCTCAGCGCCGAACTGAAATTCGGGCTGATCAAGACCGGCTACGACGATGCGCGCGACGGCGACGGCAACGTGATCGACAACAGCGATCGGGACCGCGAGCAGGAAACCGCCAATGTGCGCCTCGACTACCAGTTCGCCTCCGCGAAGTCGGTGTTCATGGACTTCGGCCTGAACTCCATAAGCTACGACCAGCCGGTGGACGGCGGCGGGTTCCAGCGCGATTCGGACGGCTACCGGGTGCAGGGCGGCATGACCTGGGACCTCACCGACCTGCTGATCGGCAGCGCCTGGATCGAGTACCTGGAGCAGGATTACGAGGACCCCCGCTTCGAGGCGGTCGATGGCACCGGCTTCGGCATGAGCCTCCAATGGTTCCCGACCCGACTCACTTCCGTCAACCTGCGCATGAACCGCGCTCCGCTGGAGACCACCCAGCCCGACACCTCGGGATACCTCGGCACGTTGTACTCGGTGCGCTTGCAGCACGAACTGCGGCGTTACCTGTTATTCAACGCGCGCGCGTCCTACACCGACAACGACTACCAACTGAGCCGGGAAGCGCCGGAGGAATCATTGCGCTACACCAAGGTGTATCGCGCCGACATCGGCCTCAGCTACATTTTCAACCGCTACTTCAACCTGAGCGGCGGCTATACCTACGAGAAACAGGAAGCGAACCTCGCGGCCGAAGACCATCGGGCCAACCGTTACTTCCTGACCCTCGGCCTGCAATTCTGATCGCTCCGGTCGCTTGCCCGCGGGCTACCGGCGCCGCCGACACGGCCGGCGAAAACTTGGTCGGGCCCCGCACGGAGCTTATAATCGGGGCCATCGAAGCCGGGTAAATTCACTGCGTACGATGACGGACCAGGCACGGCTGCACTGTCGCGCTGGCGGCGGCGCTCCCCCGCTCGCGGGGTGGTGGCGCCTCGGCGTGCTGCTGTGCCTGTCGCTCATCGCGCTGGCCGCGCAGGCGCAGGCGCCGGAAGCGGCCGATGCGGCCAGCCCGGATACCGCGTACCGCCTGGGGCCCGGCGACCGCGTCCACGTCAACGTCTTCAACCAGGCCGACCTGACCGGCGACTACATCCTGGACGGCGCGGGCCGCTTCTCGATGCCCCTGATCGGCCAGGTCGAGGCGGCGGGGCTCACCGGCACGGAACTGGAGCAACTGCTGGTCAGCAAGCTGAAACCGGACTACCTGGTCAATCCGCGCATCGCGGTGCGGGTGCAGAATTACCGACCCTATTACATCATGGGCGAGGTCAACGGCACCGGCTCCTACAATTACGTCGACGGCATGACCTACCTGACCGCCATCGCCATCGCCGGCGGCTACACCTACCGGGCCAAGAAGGACGTCGTGTACGTGGTGCGCGCGGATGACAGCGAGCGCCACGAGCTCAAGCTGGATGTGAGCGAGAAGGTGCAGCCCGGCGACATCATCCGCGTGGCGGAGCGCATCTTCTGACCATGCACGACACCCAGCCAGGGCACGATCTGCGCGCCGGCCAGGTCGAGGAGGAGTTCGGACAGGGCGAACCCTTCCCGCTGCTCGAGTATCTGCAGATCCTGTGGTTCCGGCGCAAGCTGATCATAGCGCTGACGGCGTTCGTGGCGATTGCGGGCTTCATCCACGTCAACCAGATCCCTTCAATCTACACGGCCTACTCGACGCTGATGATCGGCGTGCCCGAGATCCGCGTGGTGGATATCGAACAGGTGCTGACGCGCGATTTCTCCTGGGGCGACGAGGCGGTGGGTGAAATCGAGGTGATCCGCTCCCGCGGCCTGGCACAGAAAGTCATCGAGAAACTCAACCTGCTCAGCCATGCGGAGTTCAACCCCGCCATGGGGGTGCCGGAGAAGCGCTTTTTCGACTTCCTGGCCTATCTCAACCCCCGGCGCTGGATACCGGCGCAATGGAAACAATCTCTCCGTGAGTCGATCCGCGGCGAGGTGGAGGTGGTCGAGCTCTCGGAGGCGGAGCGTGAGCGCCGCCTGATGGCCGCGGCCATCGACCGCTTTCTCGGCCGGCTCGAGGCGGAGCGCGTGGAGTACTCCAACGTGCTCACCATCAGTTTCAGCTCGCTGAGCCCGGTGCTGGCGGCACGGGTGGCCAACGAGGTGCCGGAGGCCTATATCCTCGACCAGCTGCAGGCCAAGTTCGAGGCCACCCGCAAGGCCACGGACTGGCTCACCGAGCAGCTCGCCGAGCTGGAGACCAAGGTGGCCGATTCCGAGCGGGCGGTGGAACTCTACCGCGAGGAGCACGGCCTGACGAAAGGCGAACAATCGGCGGTGCTGGCCGCGCAGCTCTCGGAGCTGAACAGCCAGTTGATCACGGTGAAGGCGCAGCGCGCCGAGCTGGAAGTGCGGCTGGAGCAGATCAACCGTCTGCTCGCCAGCGACAGCCCGCGCATCGAGACGGCCGCCGAGGTGCTGGCCTCGCCCCTGGTCCAGCAACTGCGCAACCAGGAAGCGGAGGTGCTGGCCCGGGCCTCCGAACTGTCGGTGGAATACGGCCCCAAGCACCCGCGGATGCTGCAGGTCAACGCCGAGGTCAACGAGATCCAGCAGCGCATCAACGACGAGTTCAAGAAGATCGCCCTCGGCCTGGAGAACGAACTGGAACTGGCGCGCACCCGCGAGGCCAGCCTGGAGGAGAACCTTGGCGAAGCCGAGCGTCAAGCGGGGCTGAAGAGCCGCGAGGCCATCCAGTTGCGCGCCCTCGAACGCGAAGCGGCCGCCAACCGGGCCCTGTTCGAGACCTTTCTCAATCGCTTCAAGGAGACCAGCTCCACCCAGGGCATGGAAACCTCGGATTCGCGTGTGATCTCCCCGGCCGAGGTGCCGCGGGGGGCGTCCTATCCCAACCGCAACCGGATGCTGAGCGTGATCGCCATGACCGGGTTCCTGGGCGCCTGTGCACTGGTATTTGCTCTGCACCTGTTGAATCCGGGCCTGCTCAGCCCGGAACAGATCGAGAAGGAGTATGGTGTGCATGCCATCGGCATGCTGCCCCGCCTGCCATCCGGCACCAAGCCGCACCAACACCTGCTCGACAAACGCACCTCGGCTTACGTCGAAGCCCTGAATTCGCTCAAGATCTCACTGCAACTCTCCGACCCGGATGCCAAGATCAAGGCCATCCAGATCACCTCCTCGGTGCCGGAAGAGGGTAAATCCTCGCTGGCCTTGTCCCTGGCCATGGTGCTGTCCCAGGCCGGACGCAAGGTGCTGCTGATCGATGCCGACCTGCGGCGCTCGCGCCTGGAAGAGACCCTCGGCCTGGCGGTCGACCATCCGGGGCTCACCGACCTGGTGCTGGCGGCGGATGGCGATCCCGGGGATTTCATCGTGAAAGTCGAGAAGTTCGGCATCGATTTCATGCGCTCGGGGGACGCCGGCTACGCCAATGCCACCGACATTTTCTCTTCCCGGCGCATGGAAGCCATCGTGGCCGGCCTGCGCGCCAAGTATGACTACATCCTGCTGGATACCCCGCCGGTCATGGCGGTCGCGGACGCGCGCGTCATCGGCAAGCTGGCCGACAAGACGCTGTTCGTGGTGCGCTGGGACAAAACGCCACGCAAGGTCGTGCGCGCTGCCCTGGACCTGCTGCGCAAGGGCGGCTCCGACATCACCGGCGCGGTGCTGCAGCAGGTCGACCTGCGACGCTACGGGCGCCTGGGCTACGGGGACTCCGGCTACTATTACCACTATGGGCGCTATGGGCAGTATTACCAGGGCTGAGCCGACCCAATGCCCGGGTGCAGGCATGATCCGCACTGAGCGCCCAGCACCTGAATGGACCGCGGGCCGATGAAGAGCGGCAGCGCCGCCGTCCCGCGCCTGCTGGCGATGGCGACCCTCGCCTTCGCCGCCGCGCTGCTGGCGGCGGCATGGCCGCGCCTCAGCGCCAGCGTGCACTTCCTGCCGGTGGACACCGCCATCGGCAATTACTGGCGAGGCGTATCCGTACCCCCCGAGCAGCTGGAACTGCTGAGCCGCCGGGCCGAGCAGGCCATCGGCCGGCATGACCACTATCGTTACTGGGATGGCCTGAGCGTGCTGCGGTACCTGCAGGGCATGGACAGCAATGCGACCCTGGTGCAACGGCGCCGAGCCCTCCGGCAATCCCAGGCCGCCGCCCAGGAGGTCCTGAGGCGCGCGCCCACGCGCCCGGAGGCGTGGTTGCGCATTGCCGCGGCGGCCGCCGGGCTCGGCCAGCCCGCCGGCCGGGTCGTGGCCGCACTGAAGATGTCCATCTTCACGGGCCGGGTCGAGCCCACGCTGTTGCCGCTGCGCCTGCGGCTGGGCTACGCCTACCTCGAGGACCTGGATGCGGAATCGCTCCACCTGCTCGGTGACCAGACCGCGCTGACCTGGCGCTTGCAGGAGCGCGCAGTCCTCGCCGCGCTGCGGGACGGGACGCTGGCGTTCGACGCCGTGGCCCGGGTGCTGGAGCCCGCGCACGCGGAGGTGCTGGCAGACATGGAGGCCCGGCTTGGACAGCCTGCTCGCTAGGCTGCGTGGCGGTCGGTCGAGCGGGGGTGAGCCACGCCATACGCCCGGCAAGCGCGTGTACTGCGTGGGCGACATCCACGGCCGCCTCGACCTGCTGCTGGACCTGCACGCGCAGATTCGGGCGGACAGCGAGGCGTTCGGTGGCTCCCTGCAGGTCGTCTACCTCGGCGATTACATCGACCGCGGTCCCGATTCGCGGCAGGTGATCGACTGCCTGCTGGCCGCGCCCCTGACCGGTTTCGAGGCGATCTACCTGCTCGGCAACCACGAACAGGCCATGCTGGACTTTCTCGACTACCCACTCGAGGCCGCCGGCTGGCTGACGTTCGGAGGGCTGGCCACCCTGCTCAGCTACGGGGTCCGGCCACGGCGCCTGCCCACGCCCGAGGACCTGCCGGACCTGGCTGCAAGCTTGCGGGAGCGGCTGCCGCCCGGACACCTCGAATTCCTGCTGGGCTGCAGGCTTTATCATCACGAGGCCGACTACTACTTCGTCCATGCGGGCATCCGCCCCGGCGTGGCGCTGGACGCCCAGGATCCCGACGACCAGATGTGGATTCGCGACGAGTTCACCGAATCGGGCGCAGCGCACGGCGCCGTCGTGGTGCACGGCCATACGATCTCGCCCGAACCCGAACTGCTGCCCAACCGCATCGGCATCGACACCGGTGCGTGCTTCACCGGTTTGTTGACCTGCCTGGTGCTGGAAGGTGAATCCCGGCGACTGATCCAGGCCCGTGGCGAGACGGGCACGACGCTGGACTACGACCCGCTGCTGGCATGAACCGCGTCCTGCACGCCCTGCTGCTGGCGCTGGTGGTGCTGGCCCCATTGCCGCTAGGCAGCAATCGTGAATGGTCCTGGACGCTGTGCACCTTGTTCGCTGCCGGGTTGGCGGTCGGCTGGGGTGGCGCGGCGCTGATGCGCCCGGCCACGGTGATTCGCGGTCTGCCCGCATGGATCCCTGTTCTGTTCCTGGCGGTATGCGCCTGGGCGCTGGTGCAGACCGCAAGCTGGGTGCCCGCTGAGTGGCGCCATCCGGTGTGGCGCCTGGCGGCGGACTCCCTCGGCGAACCGCTTGCCGGCCGCATCTCGCTCGCCGAGGACGACACCGTCACCGCGCTGCTCAGGCTGGCCGCATATGCCCTCGTGTTCTGGCTGGCTTTTCAGCTGGGCGCGGACCGCGCGCGCGCGGCAAGGACCCTGCAGTGGATCGCGGTCGCGGGTTTCGTGTACGCCTGCTACGGGCTGGTGGTGTACTGGGGCGAATTCGGCCTGCTGCTGTGGTTCCAGGACGACGCCTTCCGGCACGACGTGCGCGGCACCTTCGTCAACCGCAATTCGTTCGCCACCTATGTCGGCCTCGCCATCCTGTGCCTGCTGACGGGCCTGTATCGAAAGCTCGCGTTGCGCCGCAACCCCGTCTATGCAACGCCGCGCAGCAGGTCGTTTCGCGTGGAACAGTTCGTCCTGCGGGCCTGGATGCCGATGTCGGCGTTGCTGCTGATGGTCGCGGCACTGGTATTGACCCACTCGCGCGGCGGGTTCGCCAGCGCCGTGCTGGGCACGCTGGCGCTGCTGCTGGCCGTCCATCACCGGCAAAGGATTGCGAGCCGGCGCGCGAAAGCGGCGATCGGCGGGGCCCTCGCCGTAACCGTGCTGGCTTTCGTGCTGACCAGCGAGGTCCTGCTGCAGCGCATCGATCGCCTGACCATGGACAGCCAGGGCCGTGCCGATGCCTATCAACTGGCATCCGTGGCCATCAGCGACAACCCGGTGCTGGGTTTCGGCTACGGCACCTTTTCCGACAGCTTCCGCCTGTACCGCGACGACCGGCTGAACAAGCATTTCCACCGCGCGCACAACACCTACCTGGAAAATGCCTTCGAGCTCGGTTGGCCGGCGGCGGCGGCGTTGCTGCTGTGCCTGGCCGGGCTGGCGGCGCTGTGCTGGCGGGGCCTGCGCGGGCGGGGGCGCGACTGGATCTACCCGGCGACCGGGCTGGCGGCCAGCGTGCTGGTCGGGTTCCACGCCCTGTTCGATTTCAGCCTGCAGATGCCCGCGATCGCGATGACCTACGCCTGCATCATGGGGGTGGCCTGCGCACAATCGATGCCGCGCGGCACCCATCGGCGGTGGTAAGGGCCGGGCCGACCGCAACGCCCGTCACGAAGGGAATCCTCACGGAAAGTCATTCCGCTCCAGCCACAGCAGCAGGCTGTACGCGGACCACAACTGGGCCTGGCGCGGTTGCTCGAGGCGGCCGGGGTCGCCCGGAAGCCCGGTGATCTGCCCGCGTTTGACGAATTCCGACAGGCGCTCGGCATGGTCGGCCAGGCGCTCGCGAACCTCCCGCCACTGCAGCCTCAGCCAGGCCTCGGTAAACGACCACATCAACGATTCCCAATCTTTCCGCCAGACCACCTCGGAGGGCAGCCAGCGTTCACCGAGGTTTCTGAGGATGTATTTTGTCCAGCCGTGGCGGATTCGCTGGTTCCACGGCAGGCTGGCGCAGAATTCGACCAGCCGCCGGTCCAGGTAGGGGTGGCGCGCGGCCATGCCGCACAGTGCCGAAACGCGGGCATAGCGCTCCACGCCGGCGGTCAGCAACGGAGAAACCAGGGCGGCGATGGCTACCTGCCGGGGACCGCCACGCAGGTCGGAATGGCTATGGGCGTCGAATCGTTCGAACCGTTCGGCCAGCGACACCTCGTGCGCGAAGCGCGGGGCGATCAGTGTGTCATCGAGGGCCTCCGCGAGCCGTGTCCGGTGCCGGGGCCGCTGCCGCCAGCGCCGGATGCCGGCCGGCGTGGCCGCGGTCAGCAGCAGGCGGGCAAATTCCCGCGCGGTGAAGTCCTGCCCGCCGTGGCGCTCGCGCACGGCGCGCGCCTCCCGCCAGGCGCTGGTCACGCGGCCCCGACGGGCCAACAGCAGCAGATAGTTGCCCTGCAGCGAAGTCACCAGGTCGCCATCGACCCCGTCCAGCATGACGCGGTGGCCATCCGATTGGGCCACCCCGTACAGCAGCATCCACAGCAGCATGGACGCGTCGAACGGTTCCTCCACCGCCTGCAGGACCCGCTGCAGGCCGGCCTGGTGCGCCGCCAGCTCGGCGGGCGGCAGCAGCTTCGCCTCGACGCCACCCTGCGCCACGACCGCCCGGATGCACCTCGCTTCCACGCTCTCCGTGGCGTCCGCGGTCACGCCGGAATAGGTCGCCAGCGGCCCACCACCCGCGCCGCGCGCGATTTCGCGCGCGGCGCCCACG
>WVWV01000150.1:54593-56349 GCA_011773845.1 Lysobacterales bacterium
CGTGAACACCTCGCCGAATGCTTCCCGGTAGTCCGCATCGCAGGGAAAGCGCAACTCACGGTGCGGGTCGGGCCGCCAGAAACGCCTTCGGCGCACATCCCGGCCGCAGACCTCGACCTGGCTGGCCGGCGGCAACCGGTGAACGTCCGCGAAGAAGGTGCTTTCATGGTCGATGCATTCCAGCGGGTCCACCAGCAGATCGGCCACGCGGCCCCGGTTCAGGCGCCGGGCCACCGCGCCGGAAGCCAGCACCGCCGGGGCAGATGACGCCCAGGCGAACACGGCGGCGGTATGGCAGAAATAGAAGGGCTTCACGCCCAGCGGATCGCGGGCGCAGAACAGCCGGCGCGCCACGGGATCCCAGATGGCGAAGGCATAATCACCCTGCAGCCGGTCCACGCATTCCCGCCCCCATCGGCGGTACGCCTGCAGCAGCAGTTGGCAGTCCGCCACTCCCCTCCCCTGGATGCCATCGATCCTCAGCCGCCGGCAGAGTTCCGCGCGGTCATCCAGGCGGGCATCCGCCGTGATCACCAACCCGCTCGTCGGATCCCGATGCGGTTGCGCCTGCCCGGCCGCCTCGGGCGTGGTGTGCAACGCCAGGTGGCCCAGGCCGATGGCATCCTGCGCCCAATGGCCGCCGCCATCCGGGCCCCGAAAAGCCATGGCGTCCGCCATGCGCTCGAGTGCGTCATGCGGCAACGGTTTGCCGTCGAGGTTCAGGATGCCGAAGATTCCACTCATGTGCGTTGGTAAGGTACCGTCCCCGGCCCGCAAGCGGCCTGGCTCATTGCCTCCGGCGCCGTCGCTGACCCGCCGGTTCCCGGATCCGGATGCTGACCGCAAGCGTGCCAGATAGTATAGTTTGCACTTGATACTTCGAATGCAAGGATTGCGTCCGCCGAGCCCGCCCGAGGGGTCGTGCGCCAGGATACCAGCCAAATGAGACTCTGCCCCAAGAAGCCCCTGCCGCTGCTCGTCGCCCTCGCGCTGTCGCCGGCGACGGCGATCGGCCAGGCCCCGGAGTCGGGAGCCGGCGAGCCCGAGTGCGCAGACGTCGAGAGCGGCATGCCTGGTCTGTACGTGACGGTCGACCAGAGCCAGGTCTACCTGATCCAGGGCGAGAAGTACGTGGAATTGAAACCGGGAGAGGCGGCCTATGCGGGTGACGGCACGCTCACCTGCATCAAGTCCAGGCCGCAGACGCTCGATTGGCCCTGTGGCACGGCGACGGCCCAGGGACGGGAGAAAGCCGGCATTTATGGAACCAATGAGCTGCCGTCATCCGGCATCGCGCAGGAAGTGGCGCGGCGCTATTTCGAGGAGAACCGGGTGATCGGGCCGCCCATCGAGTGGCTCAACGGCGAGTACCACCTCACCTTGAGCGCCAGCGAAATCAGGGCCCTGGTGTCGGACGCGAACTGGTACCGGCCGGCCGGCACGGACCCGTTCGCCTCACCCAAGCGGCCGCACTCGCAGCTNNCAGGTGCTCACCGAGGCCCACACCATCGACGCACTGGTCGCGATGCACGGTGAGGACGCGATTCCGGTGGTATTCGTTTTCCATCCGGATCACGAGGTGCCGCTCAGTTATTTCGAGGGCGAGGTCGATCTGCAGAAACTCATCGAGGTGCGCCGGGAGTTCGGTATCGAGCTGGCGCCGGTGCCGATCTGGTATGTCGGCGACCACCACCTCACCGCCACGGTGGCGGAACTCGAGCGGTTCTTCGAGATTCCGGCGCTGCAGGACATCGAT
>WVWV01000150.1:56515-59693 GCA_011773845.1 Lysobacterales bacterium
GCCTCGCCGCGGGCGGCGCGGGGGCCGAGAGCGGCGAAGGATCGGACGCGGCCACACCGACGCCGCCGAACGTCATCGAACTCGGCGTTCCCTTGCCCCGCCCGGAGGACCCCGCCAGCGGCGGTTGAATCCCGGCGGCCGGTTCGATCCCGGTACCACGGCCAGCGAGCGCATCCGGTTTGTGGGCGCGCAAAAAAAAATGCCCGCCGGATGGCGGGCACTTTTGATCGATGTGGTGATTCCCTATTCGGCCAGCAGTTCGTCGAGACCGTCGTCGGGAATCTCGCCCTCGTCGCAGACCTGGTCGCCACACAGCATGACGGCGAACTCCGTGCCGCGCACGCCCATGAGCGCCACCGGGGTCTTGACCTTGTAGTTCTCGGGATGCGTCTTGGCCATCGCGCCGGTAATCACGCGCAAGCCGCCTTCCACCAGGCTCAGGGTCGCCGCATCCTGGTCGCCACCGTTGTAAACGTACTCCTCGATGACCAGCGCCGAGTTCGGCCGCACGGTCACCTTGGCGCCGTCCACGAACTGCAGCACGGCGAAGCTGCGCTCACCGGTGACCACCTGGTCCGCCACGAAAATGACGTCACCCTGGCCCACGGCACGCTCTTCGCCACCGGCCACGGCCGTGACGGTACCCCTTGATGCCACCACCGTGGCAGACGTCTCCGCTGCCATCAGCGCCAGCGGCATCATGCTCACCAGACCCAATAACAGGCCAGAAATCAGTATTTTGTAGCGGTTGTTCATGTCCGTAAACCCTCCACCTTTCACCTGATTATACACCTTTTTCAGATAAATCAAGCGATTTGGCAATGTTGGGGATAACGCCGGGTTTTGGGTGGCGCGGTTCGTGTCCACCTACTTGGTGGTGTGCGTGAACACACCGTCCCAATCGGCCGGCGGCGGATTCTCCTGGAAATAGCCGATGCGCTCCAGGTACAGGCGGTACAACAACACCTCGGGCTGCCGCTCATGAAAGTCGCGAATGATCGCCTCCGCCGCGTGCCAGTCCTGCCCCCGATAGTGCCCCAGCATGACGTCGAAGGCCTCCGCGCGAGCCAGCTCTTCCTCGCTCATCAACGCCCGCTGACCGAGCACTTCGTAAATCGTCACCGGCTTCAGCTTGCCCTTGACCCGCACCCGATCGACCTCGCGGTAGAGAAATTCGGGCGCCCGCTCGCGCGTCGTTTCGTTGGCGATCAGCCACACGCCGTAAATCTTGGTGAGGCCCTCGAGGCGGGAACCCAGGTTCACCGCGTCACCGAGCACCGTGTAGGCGCGGCGGAAATGCGAGCCCATGTTGCCGACACTCATCACGCCGGTGTTGACGCCGATCCCGATCTGAATCGGCGGCACGCCCTGCTCCGCGAGCTGGGCGTTGAGCGGCTCCAGCTCGGCCAGCATGGCAAGCCCGGCGCTCACGGCGTGCGAGGCATGGGTCGGGTCGTTCACCGGGGCTCCCCAGAACGCCATGATCGCATCGCCGATGTACTTGTCGATGGTGCCCTGGCGCTCGTGGATGATCTGCGTCATCGGCGTGAGGTACTCGTTCATCACCTCCGACAGTACCTGCGCATCGAGTTTCTCGGAGATCGAGGTGAACCCCCGGATGTCGCTGAACAGCACGGTCAGCTCGCGCTTCTCGCTGGCCAGCGAGTAGTTGCGGGGGTCGCGGCTCATCTCCCGCACCAGGTCGGGTGGCACGTACTGGCCGAACAGGTCACCCATGTGCGCGCGGCTGCGGGTTTCGAAGAAATAGCCGAACACCATGTTGAACATGAAAATGGTGGCGATGCCGAACAGCGTGACCGCCAGCGGCAGCACATGCATCTGCACCTGCCACAGGTAGAAATTGACGCCCACCGCGGCCCAGAACATGAATACGGTCATCAGCGTGGACCAGATCGGCGAGAGCAACGGCAGCGTCAGGGCCAGCGCCAGCCCGAAGACCACCAGCGCGAGCATCTCGGCGGCCACCGTGTAGGCCGGCTGCCAGCGGAAATGGGCATCGAGGATGCCGGCGATCACGTTGGCGTGGATCTCGACTCCCGGGTAGACCGCCCCGAACGACGTCGAGCGGATGTCCTGCAGGCCGGGCGCGGAGGCGCCGACCAGCACGATGGCGTCCTGCAGCACCCCGGTGTTTTGCAGCGTGCCGCGCATGACGGTGGTGGCGGACACGTAGGGGAAGCTGCCCGCCGGGCCCCGGTAGGGCACCAGCACGGCGCCCTGGGCGTCGATCGGAATGCGCCGCCCGGCCAGCTCGAGGGATTCCAGCGGCGGGTAATCCTGGCCGACCCGGGAAGCCTCCCAGAACACCGGCAGGGTGATGTCGTTGAGATAGACCGCGGCGGTGGCCAGCGACAACGACTCGTACACCCCGGGGCCATACTGGTGCAGCAACGGCGCGCGCCGCACCACGCCGTCGGCGTCGATCAGCGGGTTGTTGATGAACCCGGCGCTGTAGGCGCTGGAGATCAACACCTCGAGGTTGGCGCCGTAGCCGTACGCGCGCGGCAGCCACACCGAGCCCCGCATGTCCTCGCTGAGCTCGAAGGCCGGGAACGGCAGGGCCCCCGTCTCGAACGCGGTTTCCTCGTTGGTGTCGAAGTAGTAACCGAGCACGGTCGGGCCGATGGCAAGCGAGTCCGCGAACAGCGCGTCGCGATCCAGGCGCTTTTCCAGCTGATCCAGGCGCTGCAGGAAGCCGATGTCGTCCGGCGCGGTCGCCAGCCCGCGCAGCATCCGCACATCGGCGCTCTCGTCGCGCTCGGCGAACACCATGTCGAAGCCCACCACGCTCACCCCGTAGGCGAACAGCTGCTCCAGCAGCAGGGCCAGCTTGTCGCGGGTCCACGGCCAGTGCCCCTCCCGGTCGAGGCTGATCTCGTCGATGGCGACGATGACGATGCGTTCGTCCACACCATGCGGAGCGGTGAGGCGCACGCGGGTGTCGTACAGCAGGTTCTCGACGTCGTCCATGTACGGGATGTCGAGGTGGCCGGCCACGTGCGCCAGCAGCACGCCGATCAGCAGCAGCGGCGCGAGGAGGCGAATGAGGTAGCGTTTCATGGTGGTCTGGGAGCGCGGCGGTCCGTGGCGCCGGGGGCCCGCAACTCAGCGCTCATGCACCTGCGCGTGCGACGGTCCCGGGCGCGGTATCAGGGCC
>WVWV01000150.1:59736-77566 GCA_011773845.1 Lysobacterales bacterium
CCTGCTGCGAGGTCAGCGCCTGCAGCGAGCCGTAACGGACCAGCCGCGGCTTGCGCCACGCCCGCCGCCCGCGTGCGGCCCTGTCCTGCATCCCTGCGCCGTCACCGGTGTTTCCTTTCATCGTCCAATCACTCGTGGCCGGTCTGGATACAGACTGTTGCATGATCCGGGCGCGACTACAACTCCCCCCACCGGCAGTGCGCCGGGGCCGGCGCCGTCCTCACGCACAGCGGTGCGGACCGACCGCACTGCGCGGGGCCAACGCCTGGGCCTGCAGCAGGTGCTTGGCCACCTGCGGCAGATACCCGAAGTGGCGCGGGTAGGCCAGGCGGGTGAGCGGGATGCCGGCCGCCTTGAGCTCTGCCATCGCCCGCAGGCGGGCCCGGTGCCCGGCGGCCCGGCTGATGTCGAGCGTGAAAGCACTGCGCACCATGCACATCAGGGCCTCGGCCGGCCCGGGGGTGCGCACCCGCAGCGCGTCCAGCGCCCGGCAAGCCTCCGGGTCATCGAGCAGGTAGATCGCGGCAACGGGGGCTGGCCCCTGCCAACGTTCGATACCCTCGTCACGTTCCCCGAGCCGGAATTTCGCGCCCGGCCCTCGGCCCCAGCCTCCGGCCTTCGCGCCGAACAGCCGGTCGCGCGCGTCCCGGCGCAAGCGCAGGTCCGGGCAGCCCGGGATGGCCAGCCACTCGCCCCCGCGCCGGCGCAGCAGCACCGCGTCGTCGCACATCAACCGCGCGCCGTGCCGGCACAGGGCCGCGGTGAGGGTGGACTTGCCGTAACCGCTGCCGCCGACCAGCAACAGCGCCCCGCCATCGGGCAGCACCACCGCGCCGGCGTGCAGCACCAGGTCGCCGCCGGAACCCAGGATCGCCGGCAGCCACTGGTTCAACAGCAAGTGGCGCAGCCCGTCATCATCGAGCCCCGGGCTCCGCTCGCACAACCCCAGCCGCCGCGGCTCGTCGAACAGGAAGCGGGCCTGCCCGGGAAAATCCAGCAGCACCTGGCGGCCCCGGCGCATGCGGCGCTTGGCGACCTCGCCCGCGGGCGTTCGCCATTGCTGATCCATTTGCCAGCCATCCTCCGTGCCGAGGGGGCCGCTGGCCATGCGCAGCCTCAGGTTGGGCCGGCCTGCGGCCGGCTGCAATTCCGGCAAGGGGAAGTCACAGTCGACGAGGTGCTCGAAAATCCGGTATCGCATGGCTCCCGTCCGGGCGGGGCTCAGCGCCCCCCCTCCAACACCGCGTAGTGCTCCGCCACCTCCGGGCGGTCGTTGAGCACCACGCCGCGATGCTCCACCCAGGCATGAGCGGCCAGCCCGCCATCCGCGGTGTCGACCCCGATTCTTAGGCGGCAGTCGATGCCGCGGCGTTGCAGCCACCATTCCAGCACCAGGCTGCGCCGCAGGCAGTTGGCCCGGTAGGGGCCCCGTCGGGCCGCCGCATTGACCGCAGCCGCCAGGGCGCGGGCGGTCGCCAGCACCTCGCCATCCGCTGGCGCGGGCGCCGCACGAGAGCCGGCCAGCGCCTGCAAACGGGTACGCGCGTGGCGCACGCCACCGCGACGCAACCACCAGCCCACGACCGGCAGCAGCAGCGCGGAGCCGGCCAGCACACGCCACTGGCGGGCGGGGCGCCCTGCTCCCCGCTCAGTCGGTCTCATCGGACGGCTCCAGCAGCCCGGCCGCCGCCAGGCTGGCCAGCAGTTCCCCGACATCGCCTTCCAGCTGCCCACGCGTCACCCGGTATTCTTCCGCCAGCGTGCCGAGCAGCTCACCCAGGTTGTGACCCGCCGCCAGCAGCTGCCAGACACGCGTACCCACCTCGTCGAGCCCGAAATAGGCCTCGCTGGCGAGGTCGAGCAGCACGGTCTCGCCATGCACTTCCTGGGCAAGCACCTGTTCGGAAATTCGAAACCGGAGGTTCGACGACAGTTCCATACCTCGTGATTTTATCGAAAACGGAGAGGCCGGGAAGCCTCGGGGTGAAATCTGCCGGCGGGGCCGCCACCCTGTTGCGGGGTGCGCAGCGACCGGAACCGCCGGCCGGCGCACCGGGGCGAAGGACGAATAAATGTCCCCGGAATTTCGGTATCATAGCGGGCGCTGAACGGCCCCGGGGAGCGGGTTCGCGCCCCAGGGCGAGGGTCCGCCACGATGACGCTTCAGCGACTGCGGCGGCACCTGCCGACACGGAGCGATTCAACAATAAACCCGAAATGCAGGATGCATTGATGACCAGAATCCCTTTCACGACGCCCGCCGCCCTGTTCCTGCTGCTGCTGTCACCCGCCGCGCACGCGGCCGGCGCCGACATGCCGTCGCTGGTTCACGACATCGGCATCAGCCTGCTCGCGGCGGGGCTGCTGGCGGTGATCTTCACGCGCTTGCACATCCCCAGCATCGCGGCATTCCTGGTGGCCGGCATCGTGATCGGGCCGATCGGCGCCGAGCAGGTGACCGACCCGGACAATATCGACACCATCGCGCAACTCGGTTTCATCCTGCTGCTGTTCCTGATCGGGCTGGAACTGGACCTCAAGAAGATCATCCACAGCGGCAAGGCGATCATCGTCTCCGGCCTGCTGCAATATCCACTCACCATCCTGTTCGGGGCGGCCGCGGTCAAGCTGCTGCTGGCGCTGGGTGTCGGCGGCACCCTGTTGACGGAAGGCCAGCACGCCGCCCTGTACATCGGGGTCATCATCGCCGGCTCGTCGACCCTGCTGGTGGTCAAGCTGTTCCAGGAGCATTTCGAGCTGGATACCGAACCGGGTCGCCTGGCGCTCGGCATGCTGATCTTCCAGGACATCTGGGTGATCATCGTCATCCTGATCCAGCCCAACATCGAGGACCCGCAACTCGTCCCGATCCTCATGTCGTTCCTGGGCATCGCGGTGCTCACCGCGCTGTCGGTGCTGGTGACGCGCACCATTGTCGCGCGGGGCTTTCACTGGATCTCCAAGAAGCCCGAACTGATCCTGATGGGGGCCCTGGCCTGGTGTTTCATCCTGGTGTTCGTGGGGCAGAACCTGGATACCACGACCCGCGTGCTGTTCGGCTTCGATCTGCACATGTCGGTGGGCCCCGGCATGGCGGCGCTGATCGCCGGCGCCGGTCTGGCCAACCTGCCGTCCAGCACCGAGATCATTACCAAGGTCAGCACGGTGAAGGATTTTTTCATCACGCTGTTCTTCGTGGCCCTGGGGATCAGCATCCCGGCGCCCGAAGGCTTCGATGTCATCGTGCTGGCGGTGGCGATCGCGCTGGTGGCGATCCTGGCGCGCCAGTTCGTGTTCTTCCCGCTGTTTTATGCCTGCAAGGTCGACCAACGCAATGCCCTGGTCTCCTCCGTGCGCCTGGCACAGATTTCCGAATTCGGCCTGGTGATCGCGTTCCTGGGCGTGCAGTACGGCCACCTCAGCCCCAGCCTTTCCAGCGCGGTGATTTTCGCCTTCGTCATCACCGCGCTGACCACGCCGCTCATGTACAACAAGGCCTACGAAATCCATGGCTGGATTCGCCCGATCCTGGAAAAACTCGGCTTCAAGGCACCCCCGGAGCTGACGCTGCACAAGGACACCGAGTACAAGGTGGTGATCCTCGGGTTCCACCGGGACGCCTCCTCGCTGTTGTGCAACCTGCAGCGTGGCGATCCGCAACTGGTGCGGCAGACCCTGGTGGTCGATTTCAACGTGGCGCTGCATCGCAAGATCGCGGCCACCGGCGCGGCCGTCAAGTATGGCGACCTGTCCAACTCGGAGACGCTGCACCACCTCGGCCTGAACCGGGCACGCGTGATCGTGAGCACGATACCGGACGATCTGCTGCGCGGCATCGACAACCGGGCCCTGGTCGGGACCCTGCGGGAGTTGAGCCCCAATGCGGTGATCATCGCCAATGCCGTCACCATGGATTCGATCGACAAAATCTACGCGGCTGGCGCGGATTACGTGTATCTTTCGAGGCTGGAGGCGGCCAATTCACTGGTGGATGCCATCGGCGAGGCCCTCGAGAACCGGATCGCGGTGTATCGCGAGCAGAACATGGAGCGTAATGGGTTCAAGCGGGGCCGAAATGAAGTCCTGAGCTGAGCGGAGCGAGAGGGACGTCAGGTGACTTTACTGGTCCAGATCACGGATACCCATATCCTGCCGCCGGGCGAGTTGCTGTACGGCGAGATCGATACCGCCCGGCATCTGCAGGAGGCGGTTGCGGCCATCAACCGCATGCGGCCCCGGCCGGACGTGGTGATGGTGACGGGTGACCTGGTGGAGCGCAACGAGGAGACCTGCTACCGGCATTTCATCGACCTCGTCACGCCGGTAGAGATGCCCCTGTATGTGATCCCCGGCAACCATGACTATCCCGATCACATGCTGGAAATCTTTGCCGGCACGCCCTACTTCCCGGCCTCGAAGCTCACCTACCAGTACGTCATCGACGATTTTCCGTTTCGGATCCTGGCGCTGAACAGCCATCTCGACGATACCGAGCTGCCCGGTTTCGATGCAGCCCGGCTGTTGTGGCTGCACGACAACCTGCGACGCTCGAAAAAGCCCACCCTGATCGCCATTCATCACCCACCCATGCGGACCGGCATCGAGTTCCTCGATATGGGCGGGACCGAGTGGTTCCAGGGGCTGAAGGAAGTCATCACGCAGCACCCGCAGGTCAAACTCGTGATCTGTGGCCACTGCCACACCGACATGACGGGCCGCATTGGCACCGTGCCGGTCTACATGGCAGGCGCGGTTGCCCACCAGCTGGTGGCGGCGCGAGGGGCGGACGTGGCGCCGGCGTCCATCAACGAACCGGTGCCTCCCGTCCTGCATCACTACCTCAACGACGAGTTCGTCAGCGGCTCCCATCCATGGCCCGCTCACATCGAGGAAATCCGCATCGACCGGAAATCGGGCATCTCCTGGGAGAAACTGAAGCGCCTGATGCGGGGCTCTCTGAACTAACGGCCGCCCGCGGCGGACGCCCTTACTCGACCGTCACCGATTTCGCCAGATTGCGCGGCTGATCGACATCCGTGCCCCGCAGCACGGCCACGTGGTAGGCGAGCAACTGCAACGGGACCGTCAGCACCACCGGCGCCAGCAGCGCGCCCCCGGCGTCCAGCTTGATCAGCCGGCCATGCCGCTCACTGAAACTGGCTTCCGCTTCTACGTCGGCGAACACGTACAACTCGCCGCCGCGCGCGTGGACCTCCTCGATGTTGCTGACCAGCTTTTCCAGCAGGCGATTGTTGGGAGCGACTGCGACCACCGGCATGTCGCTGTCCACCAGCGCCAGCGGGCCATGCTTCAGTTCCCCGGCGGGGTAGGCCTCGGCGTGGACGTAGGAGATCTCCTTGAGCTTGAGGGCCCCTTCCATGGCAATCGGGTAATGGCTGCCCCGGCCGAGGAACAGGGCATGATGTTTGTCCACGAAGCGCTCGGCGAGGCGTTCGAGTTCGGCATCCAGTTCCAGCGCCCGGTTGAGCAGCTCCGGCAAGCGGTTGAGATCCGCCACGCAGGCCTCGTAAGCGGCGGCGTCCATGCCGTTCAGGCGGGCGAGCTCCAACATCAGCAGCTGCAGGGCCACCAGCTGGGTGGTGAATGCCTTGGTCGAGGCCACCCCGATTTCGGGGCCGGCGCGGGTCATCAATACCAGGTCGGCCTCGCGCACCAGCGAGCTCTCGGGTACGTTGCAGATGGCCAGCGTGGTGACATAACCCGCCTCCCGGGCGTGGCGCAGCGCCGCCAGCGTGTCCGCCGTCTCGCCCGACTGGGAAATGGCGACGAACAGCGTGTCCTCCGGCACCACGGGCCGGCGATAGCGGTATTCGCTGGCGACCTCGGCCATGCATGGGATGCCGGCCAGCTGTTCCAGTTGGTAGCGGGCCACCAAGCCGGCGTGGTAACTGGTCCCGCAGGCGACGATGTGGACGTTTCGCACCCGCGCCAGTTGCTCGTCGGCGCCCACGCCGAAGATGTTCGGCAACACGCGGGTCGCGCTGATGCGGCCCTCCAGCGTCTCGGCCACGGCCTGCGGCTGCTCGAAGATTTCCTTCTGCATGTAGTGGCGGTAGTCGCCGCGCTGCACGGCGTCCGCGCTCAGGTCCGCCTCGTGCACCGGGCGCTCGACAGCCTGGTCCCCTGCATCGCGAACCTCGAAACCACGCGCCTCCAGGCGCACCACGTCGCCCTCTTCCAGGTACACGAAGCGATTGGTGACCGGCAACAGCGGATGGATGTCGGAAGCCAGAAAGTGCTCGCCAAAGCCCAGGCCCAGCACCAGGGGGCTGCCCCGGCGGGCGCCGACGACCACACCGGGCTCCGCGGCGCACACCGCCGCCACGGCGAACGCGCCATGCAGGCGTTCCACCGCGCGGCGCACCGCTCCGAACAGGTCGTTGCCCGCGTCCATCAGGTGGGCGATGAGGTGTGCGATCACCTCGGTGTCGGTTTCGGAAGTGAACTCGAAGCCGGCATCGGCCAGCTCCCGGCGCAGCGCCTCGTGGTTTTCGATGATGCCATTGTGCACCAGCGCCAGGCGCTCGCCCGAGAGGATGGGATGGGCGTTGCGGGTGCTGGGTATCCCGTGCGTCGCCCAACGCGTGTGCGCAATCCCGCAGGGTCCGTGCAGCGGCGACTCCTGCAACAGGTCTTCCAGCGCCCTGACCTTGCCTTCGGTGCGTTGGCGCTCGATCAATCCATCTGCCTGCACGGCGATGCCGGCGGAATCGTAGCCCCTGTATTCCAGCGCATGCAGGCCGGCGATCAGGATGTCGCTGACATCCCGGCGGGCGCTGGCCGCGACTATCCCGCACATGGCCCGCTGGCCCCGCTCGAGTTGCCCGCCGGTCCGGCCATCATCGGTCGTCCTGCGGCTTCTTGGCCGGGCGCTTCCAGCCCGGCAGGCTGACCTGCTTGGCCCGGCTCACCGTCAACTGGCCTGCCGGTGCATCCCGGGTGATGGTCGAGCCGGCGCCGATGGTGGCATCCGGCCCGACCGTGACCGGCGCGACGAGCTGCGTGTCCGAGCCGATGAATGCCCCGTCGCCGATCACCGTGCGGTGCTTGTTGGCGCCGTCGTAATTGCAGGTGATGGTGCCGGCGCCGATGTTGACGCGCTCGCCGATCACGCTGTCGCCGAGGTAGCTGAGGTGGTTGGCCTTGCTGTCCTGGCCGAGCGTGGTCTGCTTGACCTCCACGAAGTTGCCGACCCGCGCGCCCTTCGCCAGCTCGCTGCCGGGCCGCAGGCGGGCGAACGGCCCGATATCACAGGCCCCCGTGGTGCGCACGCCTTCCATCACGCTGTAGGGGTGCACCCGCGTGCCGGCGGCCAGGTCACAGTCGCGAAGCACGCACCCCGGACCGATGCTGACCTCATCCCCCAGCCGGATTTCGCCCTCCAGCACGACATTGACGTCGATCGTCACATCCATGCCCGCCTCGATATTGCCTCGCAACTCCACGCGCGCCGGGTCGACGATGCGCACCCCGGCTTGCATCAGGCGCTCGCTGTTGACCGTGCGCAGGCGGCGTTCCAGCAGGGCCAGCTGCAGCGGGTCATTGGCGCCCTGCAGGTCGCGGGGGTCGGGGGCCGGGACGCTGGCGATCTCCACTCCGTCCGCGGCCGCCATGGCGTAGATGTCTGGCAGGTAGTACTCACCCTGGCGGTTGTCGTTCCGCAGGCGGTCCAGCCAGGCCCGCAACGGCTCCGCGGCCGCCAGCAGGATGCCGGTATTGACCTCGTCGATGAGGCGCTGCTCCTCGCTGGCATCCGCGTGTTCGACGTTGCCAATGATGCGGCCACCCGCGTCCCGCAGAATCCGGCCGTATCCGCTCGGGTCGGGCAGGCGCATGGTCAGCACGCGCAGCGGGGCGTCTCCGGCGGCCAGCAAGGCGCGCATGGCGGTGGCCGGCAGCAAGGGGTGGTCGGCATACACCACCAGCACCTGCGCGGGGCCCGGGATGCCGGGCATGGCCTGCTGCACCGCGTGGCCGGTGCCCAGGCGCGGTTCCTGCCGCACCCAGGTGACGTCGTCTCCCGGGCAGGCGGCATACATGCCCTCCGCCGCCGACGGATGGTGAACGATGTGGATGCCGTCCGGCTGCAGCGAGCGCACGCTGTCCAGCAGGCGCGCGACCATCGGCCGGCCGCCGAGGGCGTGCAGGGCCTTGGGCAACCGCGATTTCATGCGGGTCCCCTCGCCGGCGGCGAGTATTATGATATGCAGCGGAATGCTCATGCACCTACCATCATCCTGCCGACCTGAGAGTATAGCCGCACCCTTCGCGGCGCACTACGCGGCCGCGCGGTTCAAATATGGCATTTTGCGGCCTTTTTTCACCCTCGATCGGCGCGACGGGTCGGCTCCGGCTGCCCGGCGGGGCCGGGCCCGCGGCTGGCGCCTCGGCCTGTCGTTGCTGCTTGCCCTCGCTCCTGCGGCCGAGGCCGTGGAGCGGCGGGTGGTGAACGACGGCCAGCTGGTGCTGGAGGGCATCCCGGAAATTCCTCCCGGGCTGCCGGACCGCCTCGCGCGCTTCCACGAAACCTCCGCCACCTCGTTCCTGGCCTGGAGCCTGGCGGGTGACCAGATCTACGTGCGCACGCGGTTCGGCGGCGTCCACCAGATCCACCGGGTGGCTCAGCCGAAAGCGGAACAACAGCCCATGGGTGGCAGCCCGGAACCGGTTGGCGAAGTGGCCCGGCAGCCGGCGGGGCATCTGCTGGCCTACACCGAGGACCGGGGCGGCAGCGGCCTGGACCAGATTCACCTGCTGGACCCCCGCAGCGGCGAGACCCGGCCGTTGACCGCGGGCCAGGCGCTGAACAACCGCATGGTATGGGATCGCAACGGCCGGCGGCTGGCCTTCCGGTCCACCCGGCGCAATGGCCGCAGCAACGACATCTGGATCATGGATGTCACGGCGCCCGCGCAGGCGCGGATGGTGCTGGCGGCACCCGACGGTGCGCTGTGGAAGCCCGTGCAGTTCAGCCCGGACGGTTCCCGGCTGCTGGTGCAGTATTACGCCAGCATCACCGATTCGCGCATCTACCTGCTCGAACTGGCAACGGGCGAGTACCGCCTGCTGGTGGGTTCCGCCGAAGCGCCCACCAGCAACGTGGCTTCCGGGTTTGACGCGCTGGGCACCGGCGTACATTTCATCACCAACCAGCGCGACCGGGCCGCCGAGATCGGCTGGATATCGACCACGGAGGCCAGCCCCATCGAGTTCGTGCCCGGCGACATCCAGTGGGACATCACCGGCTTCGAATTGAGCCCCGATGCTGCGCGCGGCGCTTTCGTGACCAACGAGGAAGGCATCAGCCGCCTGTTCCTGTATGACCCCGAAAAGCGCCGCCACAAGCGGGTGCGGCACGCCCCGGTGGGGGTCATCAGCGACCTGCGCTTCAGCCCCGATGGCCGCCGCCTCGGCATGACCATCAGCACTTCGCGCACCCCCAGCGATGCCTTCGTTCTGAAGCTCAAGGCCCGGGCGCTGTCCTACGGTCGCTTGCAACGCTGGACGCTCGGTGACGTGGGGGGGCTGGATGAGCGGAATTTCATCGAGCCGCAGCTGGTGCATTACCCGGCTCCGCTGCTGAGCGACGAGCGCTACATTTACATCCCCGCGTTCGTCTACCTGCCGCGCAGACGAGGACCGGCCCCGGTCGTCATTTTTGTGCACGGGGGCCCCGAAGGACAGTTCCGACCCGACTTCAACAGCCTCATCCAGATGTGGGTGCAAACGCTGGGCGTAGCCGTCATAGCCCCCAACGTGCGCGGCTCGCTGGGCTATGGCAAGGCCTACCTGTCGATGGACGACGGCAGGCTCAGGGAGAACGCGGTGAGCGACCTCGGCGCCCTGCTGGACTGGATCGCCGAACAGCCGAAACTGGATGGGTCCCGCGTCGCCATTTACGGCGCCAGCTATGGCGGCTACATGGCGCTGGCCGGCGCGGTGCACTTCAGCGACCGCCTGCGCGCCGCCGTGGACCGGGCCGGGATCAGCAATTTCGTGACCTATCTCGAGAACACCCAGGATTACCGCCGCGACCTCCGCCGGGCGGAGTACGGGGACGAGCGCGACCCCGAAATGCGCGCCTTCCTGGAACGCATCTCGCCGCTGAACAACGTCGCCGAGATCGACATTCCGCTGCTCATCGCGCAGGGCCAGAACGACCCGGTGGTGCCGGTCAGCGAGTCCGAGCAGATGGTACAGGCATTGCGCCAGCGCGGGCAGACGGTTTGGTATTTCAACGCCCTCAACGAGGGCCATGGCCATCAGCGCAAGGCGAACCGCGACGTGTTCCAGCAGGTGACCCACCTGTTCCTGGAGCAGTTCCTGCTCGGCGACTGAGCGTCAGCGGCTTTGCCCGTCAGGCCCCGCGGCGTGCAGCTGCGCCAGGTCGGAAACCGCATCGATATCGTAGCCCGCCAGCGGCAGCTCGACGAGCAGCGTGTCGGTCGCCGCCGCCAGCAGGGCCTTGCCGCCCGCCGGCCCGCGCAGGCGGGCGAGCGACCCGAAGCTCCGCGCCGGGAAGATCACCGGCGGGCCGAACGCATCGGCCCAACGCGCCGCCACGATGCGCTCCGGCGCAGCCCGCCAGGCCGCCACCAGCGTCTCCAGGCAGGCCGGCGTGACCCGCCACTGGTCGCACAGCAGCACCAGCAGCGCCGCCGCATCCTGCGGCACCGCGTGCATGGCGCAGGCGATGGAGCGTCCCTGGCCCTGGCGCCATTCCGGGTTGCGCACGACCACCGCCCGCAACCCCGCCAGCGCAGCCTCGACGGCCTTCGCATGGGCGCCCGTGACCACGATCACCGTGCCGCAGACCTGCGCCAGCATCGCCGCACCGCGCGCCACCAGGCTGGCATCCCCCAACCGCAGCAGCTGCTTGGGCTGCCCCAGGCGCCGCGAACCGCCCGCCGCCAGCAGCAGGCCCGCGACCGCGGGATCGCGATCAGTCACCACCGGGGCGCCGCCCACTCAACACGGCGTGGATCTCCGCCGCCACGGACAGCGCGATGGACTCCGGCAACTCGGCGCCGATGTCCAGTCCGGCCGGGCCGTGGATGACGACCGCAGGATCTTCCAGGCCAGCCTGCAGCTGTTCACGCCGGGCGCGCGGACCGAGCAGGCCGATGTACGCGACACCGGCCGGTGCCGCCCGGGACAGGTAGGCCGCGTCGTGCTCGAGGTTGTGGCTCATGATCACCACCGCGTCGGTGCGGTCCGGCGTCATTTCGGGACCGCAGTCCGCCGGGCGCAGGTTGAGCACCTCGCAGCCGTCCGGGAAACGCTCGGGCCGGGCGAAGGCCGGGCGATGGTCATTGACCGCACAATTCCACCCCAGGTTCAGCAGCAACCGCACCAGCGGCACGGCATCCGGCCCGCCGCCGCAGATGAGCACCCTCGGCGGGGGGTCGATACGCAACAGCAGCAGGTCCAGCGGCTGGCCGTTCAGCGTCCAGCATGCCGCGGCGTGGCGCTGCCCCGCGGGCCATTCGCCCTGCGCNNGCAACCACTCATCCCCCCAACCTTTCCCCCGCCCGCCGATCAGCGCCAGAGTCCCCGCCGCCAATGGCTGATCCGGGGTGCTCACCAGCGCCATACGGCAGCTTTCGCGCTCGCGGATCCGGTCAAAAAGCCAGGGCAGGAAACCGAAACCCTGCGACCGGTCCAGACGCAGCAGCAGCAGCTTCACCACCCCGCCGCAGCCGAGCCCCAGCCCCCAGGGGGAATGCGCATCGGTGGCCAGGTCGTAGGTCACCTGGCGTGGCTGGCCATCGCCGAACACCGCGCCGGCGTGCTCCAGCAGATCGCCCTCCAGGCAGCCGCCCGAAATCAGCCCCCCATAGTGGCCGTCGGCTCGAATCAGCATCATCGCGCCGGGCTTGCGGTAGGTGGAGCCCTCGGTACCGACCACCATGGCCAGGACCAGCGCATCCTCCGCGCGCGAGACATCGAGAAAGCGCTCCAGTTCCTTCAGGCCCAGGTGCACCGGCGCGCCCTTACAGCAGCGTTTCACCCAGCGCGTCGAAGGCCGCGATGGGCGCCGTGGCGGCCGGCGAGCCGGGAAAATCCGCCGCGAACAGGGTCCAGATCATGAGATCGTGGTGGCCGCCCTCGGTATCCACCACGCGATCCCGCAGGGTGGCCTCGTGGGTGAAGCCCAGGCGCTCCGGGATCGCGGCGCTGGGCCGGTTGCCCGGCGCGCAGTGGATTTCGATCCGCCGCACCTCCAGCAGCTCGAAGGCGACCCGCACCAGTGCGGCGGAGGCCTCTCTCGCGTAGCCATGGCCCGTGGCGTTGACCGCGATCCAGTAACCTATTTCGAGCGCATGGGCGCCAACACGCTTGAGCAACATGTTCTCGCCCAGCAGGCTCCGTTCGGAGCGGTCGAAGACGGCATAACGATAACCCCAGTCCAGGTCGAAGCTGGCACGGTGCTCGCGCAGCCAGGCGGCGGTCGCAGCCAGCGTGCGGGGCTCGTCCGCCATGAAGGGAATCCAGGGCCGCAGGTGCTCATCGGACGCATCGAGCTGGGCCCGCAGGCTGGCGGCGTCCTCCGGCGCCCAGCACCGCAGCACCAGACGCCCGGTCTCGACCCGGTAGGGGACGCGGTGTGTCCCGCTGCCGGTCGCGCTCACAGCCAGCGCCTCACGCGCTGCCTGTAGGCCCGGTATTCCGCGCCGAAGGCCGCCTCCAGGAACCGCTCTTCCGCGATCACGAAGCGGTTGTGCAGGACCCACACCAAGCCGGGCAGCGGCAGCAGTGAGCCGACGCTACCGCATAACAGGGCGACGCCAAGCACCAGCGAGGCCATGCCCAGATACATGGGATTGCGCGTGAACCGGAAAAAGCCGCGGGTGACCAGCACCGTCGCCTCCCGAAACGGCACCAGGCCGGTGCCCGAGCGCAGGAAGGCGCCAGCGGGTACTGCCATCATCACCACCCCCAACACCGCGGGTGCCAGCCCGGCCAGGTTCCAGGGCCTGGGCAGACTGGTGGCCAACGGCAGCCGATGATGCAGGATGACCGTCAGCACGAGGGCCGCCAACAGGTACACCGGCGGCAGGACCCTGCGTTGCGGCGCCAAGCCCGGGTCGGCGCCGCTCATGCGGCCGCACCCTCACCCGGCTCGAACCAGAATTCGATCTCATCGGTGTCGTGCTCGAAGCGCGCCGAATGCAGGCAGCCGGCCGGCACGTGGTACCAGTCGCCGGCCGCGCAGCGCTGCTCGCACCCCTCGAGGGTCAGAATCAGCTCCCCCCGGGTGATGACGCCGTAATTGTCGGTTGCGTGGCGGTGCGGGGGGATGGCGGTCCCGGCCGGGTAGGACGCGAACAGCACCTCACAGCCGTCCGCCGCCAGGCGGTAGGCGTCGAACCGGCCATCATAGAGCGGCAATTGGCGGATGCGGTCGGGATAGTCTCCAGGCATGGGGGCCTCCGGGCCCTGGCCGCGGCGCGCGGCACGGCCCACGCGCACGAGTCAATCAGTGGTGCCGGCCAGGTCGAGGGAATAATAGTAGAAATCCCCGTCGCGTTCATAACCCAGCGATTCGTACAGCGCCTGGGCGGCACGATTGTCGGTGGCGGTGGCGAGATCCACCCGGCCGACGCCGGCCGCGCGGCAATGCGCATGCGCGGCGGCCATCAGTCGGCGCCCGAGGCCATGTTGCCGATGGGACGGCGCCACGAACAGGTCGTGCAATACCCAGGCCGACTGCATGCCCACCGAGTCGTGGCATGGATACAACAACACGAAACCCACCGCGCGATTCGGCACCTCCATTTCGCGGGCCAGCAGCACCACGCATTCGCTGCAGGCCATGCGGGCCTCGAGGAAGGCCTGCTCGGCAGCCGGATCGGGCGCCTGCCGATAGAATTCGCGGTAGGCCGAGAACAACGGCAGCAGCGCGGACAGGTGATGCTCGGAAGCCCGCAGGATCTCTACGCTGGGGCCGTCGGCCGTCACGGGCTCAGTCCGGCGCGTCCGGGGCCGGGTCGCCCACGGTCCCGTCCGAGCGCATCTGGCGAATCTCTTCCGCCCCGTAGCCGAGGGACTCCAGGACATCCACCGTGTCCCCGCCGGCGGTCGGTAGATCGCGCCGCAGGCCGAACTTGTCGCCCTGCATCTCCAGCGGAATGGCCGGCAGGCGAAGCCGGGCACCGGCCCGCTCGCCGCCGGGCACGGTGATCTCCAGCAGGCCGCCGTGCGCGGACAGGTGGGGGTCGTCGAACAGGTCCGAGGGCCGATTGATGGGTGCGAACGGTATTCCGGCGCGATCCAGCCGTTCGATCAACTCCGCCTGGCTCATGCTGCGAAACAGCTCGCTGAGGGCCGGAATCAGGCGCTCACGCTGGCGGACCCGGTCGTTGTTGCTGTCCAGGCCGCGGTCGGCGGCGAACTCGGCGAGGCCGAACTCCTGGCAGAAAACGCGCCACAAACTGTCGCTGACCACCGCGACAAATACCTGCCCGCCGTCGCGCGCCTCGAAGATGTCGTACACCGACCACGCCGAGCGCCGCACGGACATGGGCGGCGGCGGTTCGCCCTGCACGCCCTCCTGCGCCATGTGCTGACCGACGATGAAGGCGGTGGTTTCGAACAGCGCACTGGTCACGCGCTGCCCGAGGCCGGTGCGATGGCGCTCCTCCAGCGCGGCGAGAATGGCGATCACGCCGAACATGCCACCGGTGATGTCGACCACCGACGAGCCGGCACGCATCGGCCGGCCGGGCAGGCCGGTCATGTACGCCAGCCCGCCCATCATCTGCGTCACCTCGTCCAGCGCCGTGCGGTGTTCGTAGGGCCCGGACAGGAAACCCTTGAGGGAACAGTAGATCAGGCCCGGGTGCCGTTCGCGCAGGGGTTCGTAACCGAAGCCCAGCCGGTCCATGGCGCCTGGGCGGAAATTCTCGATCAGGACGTCCGAGGCTTCGATCAGGCGCAACGCGACCTGCCTGCCCTGCTCGGACTTGAGGTCCACGCAGATGCTCTGCTTGTTGCGGTTGTACATGGGAAAGTAGCCGGCGCCGGAGCCGCCCAGGCGTCGGGTATTGTCACCCCCCAGCGGCTCGACCTTGACCACGGTGGCGCCGAGGTCGGCCAGGATGACCCCCGCTGCGGGGCCCATGACCATGTGCGTGAACTCGGCGACCCGGATTCCCGCCAGTGGTAACTCGCGCTGTGCCATCGATGGATGAGCCCCCCGGATGCCGCCCGCTGCGCCTGCAGAGCGGCGCCTGGACACGGTGGTTTGCTATTATGTTATAACATTAAAACATTTGTGCAACCGGACCGGTTCAGGCGATTTTGAGCATCGACATCACCATCAGCGAAGTCGGGCCCCGCGACGGCTTGCAGAGTATCGAGCGCATCATGCCCACGGCCGCCAAGTGCGCCTGGATCAGCGCGCAGTTCGCAGCCGGCACCCCGGAAATCGAGGTGGGCTCCTTCGTGCCCCCGAAGCTGCTGCCGCAGATGGCGGACGCTGCCGAGGTCGTGGCCCATGCCCGCACACTCGAGGGGCTGACGGTGGCCACCCTGGTGCCCAATCTCAGGGGGCTCGAACGGGCCGTGGCCGCCGGCGCGCACAAGGTATCCATCCCCTTCTCCATGAGCGAGACCCATTCGCTGCGCAACGTGCGCAAGAACCATGCGGAGATGCTGGCGGAGATCGGTCGCTGCGTGGCCTTCCTGGACACCGTGCCGGACGCGGAGCGCCCGCGATTCGAAGTCGGCCTGTCGACCGCGTTCGGCTGCACCATCGAGGGTCCGGTGCCGGAATCGCGGGTGATCGCGATGGCCGAGCGCGTGACGGCGCTCGGCGCCGACGAAGTGGGGCTGTCCGACACCACCGGCTACGGCAACCCCGTCCAGCTCCGGCGACTGGCAGAGGGCATCTGGTCGGCCTGCGGGCGGCACATGCTCAACGGCGTGCACCTGCACAATACCCGTGGCCAGGGCCTGGCCAATGCACTGATGGCGGTCGAGCTCGGGTTCACCACCCTGGACAGCTCACTGGGCGGTCTCGGCGGCTGTCCCTGGGCGCCCGGCGCGAGCGGCAATATCGTGACCGAGGACCTGGTGTGGATGCTGGAGGCGATGGGGCTGCGCACCGGCATCGATCTCGAACGTCTGCTGGCCGTGCGCGCCATCCTGCAGGAGGCGCTGCCGGGTGAGCCGCTCTACGGGTTCGTGGCGGATGCCGGAATCCCGAAGGGCGTTGGCCCGGTTGGCTGAGGCCTCGCACGCGCGTCGACTGCAAAGAGCGATTTACGCGGCCGCGCCCGCCGCACCCGGCATGGCGCTTGAATAAATGTACGGACAATGCATTCGGATCGCCACAAATCCCTGAAATTGTTATAGACTGATTGCCGCAGCAAGCACCCGTTTCCTGACGCATCGCTACAATGAAGGAAAAACCGATGAAGAGACCCGCGCTACTCAACCATTTCCTGGCGGTAACGCTCGCATTGCCCGTGGGCGCCGCCATACTGTACAGCGGGGCTGCGATGGCCCAGATCGAAGAAGTCGTGGTCACCGCCCGCGCTCGTGAAGAATCGCTCCAGGACGTCCCCGCCTCGATCACTGCATTTACCGAAACCGATATCGAGAACATGGGCGTCAGGCGGGCGGAGGACTTCGTTTTCCAGACGCCCGGCGTGTCGCTGGTGAACACGGTGGAAGTCGGTGATACCCAGCTCAGCATCCGAGGCTTGAACGGCGCCCGCGATGCCGAGACCAACTTCGCGTTCATCCTGGACGGCGTGCTGTATACCAACCCGAGTGCGTTCAACCGCGAGTACATCGACCTCGCCCAGATCGAGGTCCTGAAGGGGCCGCAGGGCGCCCTCTACGGCCGCTCTGCCGCGGCCGGGGCGGTGATCGTGACCACCAAGCGTCCGACCGAGGAGACCGAGATGGAGCTCCGGTTCGGGGCGGCCGAGCATGAGACCTACACCGCCGCCGGCACCATCGCCGGGGCCCTGGGCGAGAACCTGTTCGGACGGTTCAGTTTCGACTACCGCGAGACCGAAGGCTTCCTGTTCAACACCTTCCTGAACGACGAGGTGGTCAACGATTTCGAGAACTATTCGATCAATGGACGCCTGATCTGGGAGCCGTCGGACCGCACCACGGTCGACATGAAGATTCGCCACGCGGAGGTCGACGCCGCTTCCATCGCGTTCAACGCGGCGTTCGCCATTCCGTTGTTCGCCGAGCTGTTCGGAATTCCGGATTTCTACATCGACGTGAACGACCACGAGTTCGTGTTCACCCCCAACGTCGACCCGGCCAACGAGCAGGAAACCACCGAAATCTCGGTCAAGATCGACCACGAAATGGACTGGGGCACCCTGACCGCCTGGGGCCTGTACAGCGACCAGGACCAGTACTTCCTGGCCGACGGCACCTCGGGTGCCTTCGGGTTCTACTATCCGCAGCAATCCTGCGTCGACAGCCTGGTCGCCACCTTCGGCTTCCCCATGCAGTCGCCCACCTTCAACTTCTACGGCGTAGTGCCCGACGCACCTTTCTCCACCGTGCTGCTGCCGCCCTACAGCCCGTCGACCTGTGACGGGTACCAGTACCAGGAACGGAACCAGGAGGACAAGAGCTTCCAGATCCAGTTCACCTCCCCGGCCGACCAGCGGCTTCGCTGGCAGGCCGGCGCCTACTTCCTCGACCTGGACCGCCGCGTGGGCGTGGCGCAATTGCTGGATGACGGGCGGCCGGACTCGAGCCTGCCGCGCTCGTTCGTGAACCCCCTGACCGACGCCCTGGTGCTGGACGACTTCGATACCGAGGTCTGGGC